>CALFIU010000138.1 GCA_937877455.1 uncultured Bacteroidales bacterium | reverse complement strand
ATCACAGACGATTTTATCTGAAATAAACAAAATTGAAAACGATATTGATATAAACGAAACAGAAAAACAATCAATTGTTAAATCAAGAATTGGACAAGGATTGTTTAGAAAGAGACTATTAGAGTATTGGGGAGGATGCTCAATCAGTAAATGTAAATTTTGTAACGTTTTAATAGCCTCACATATAAAACCGTGGATTGTGTCAGACAATAATGAACGTGTTAGTACTTATAATGGACTTTTATTGTTGCCAAATTACGATAAATTATTTGACAAAGGCTATATATCATTCAGCGACAATGGAAAAATAATCATATCTAAATTTTTTCCAAGTGCTGATTTACATTTGTTGGGTATTAATGAAACAACACAATTAGTAAAAATAGACGGACGTCATTTGCCATTTTTTAAGTACCACCGAGAATATTGTTTTATACAATAAAAGTTTGGATATCGTAGCCAAAGAAGACGAAAAATTTAACCATGTACCGACAAAACACCGTCCGGATATGGCACAACGTATGCTCGAACTTCCCGAAGGCGAAAGCCTTTACAAAGGTTATTCTGATGCTTGGAAAAAATGTCCTTGGAATGAAGCCTCTTGCACAATTAAGGAAAACCACGGCGGCGTAAATATCCACCCAAAACTACCAAGAGTTTTGACAGCGAGAGAAATGGCACGTCTGCAATCTTTCCCCGATGATTTTATTTTCGAGGGCAAGAAAAACAAGCAATTAGTGCAGATTGGCAATGCTGTACCGCCTTTGCTTGGCAAAGCGATAGGATTGGCGATTAGGTATTCAAAAAACGATTTCAAATAATTGTTTTTGCTTGAAACGGTTTTTTTGCATATTTTTGCATGAAGTATCAAGCACATGGATTTAGAAATAGATATAGAAAATGAATTAGCCATCCTTTGGCAAAAAATTTACAACAGCATTTTGCAATTCATTATGGACAAAGGTCTTACAGACACTCCAATTGAATTGCAAAATTGTTGTATAAAGTCGTTATTAGTTACCTCGGACGGTACAATATATTTAACAGACCACAACGGCACAAAGGATTTTGTGGAAAATTTTGAAGACATTGTGCTTTACGAAGTCTATCAATCATTACAAAATATAAAGCAAGTAAAATAAAGGTTTTGTTTTCCGTAAATGAATCCCTAATACCTCACCACATACCCCGTATGTGGCAGCGTTGCGTAACGCTTTTATGTGGCTGCGACTTACCTTCGTCGCAGCCGTTTTTTTGGGTTATTGTTGGCAAATATCAACAACAAACATTTGCATACATTAATAAATATTTGCAACTTTGTGTCATCAACAACCCTTTACACCCGCGCCCATGAAAAACATATTTCAAACGCCAAACTCCAAACTGAAGGAGGCGTAATCTTGGTCTTTGGACAAGATAATTCCGACACCAATTATCACACTGTTGGCTGGTCATTTTCTCACTAACCGTGGCAAGGAGGCTCATTTGAAACAAATTTCCAAATGACACCTCCGCAAACTCCTATTCCTCTGCCTTATCTTCCTCTGCCTTAATCAAATCGACGTTGAGCTGTTCCAATTCGCTGAGGTGCACTTTTGAATTGTCGCCAAGAGGCTTGTACCAGCTCATCTTGGCAAAATGCGCTTTGAGGTCGGCACTTGCAAAAGTGTAGCCGTGGCGGGCGTAAATTTCGTTGCGCATTACGCGGAGTTGCGCTTTTGAAAACCAGAACAAGGCCGCCGGCAAAACCAGTTTCATCGAGGTGTAGGGATACTGACCAGTGAGGATTTCGGTGATTTGGTCTTTTTTGATGAGGCTTTTATTGAGCGTTGTCTTCTTGTAGTATCCCCACGGCGAATCGTCGTCCCACTCGGTATTGTAGAGGTCGATGCCCTTGTCGGTAAACTCCACCCAAAGCACAGTGCCGTCTTTTTGCCTGAAACACTGCGACATATCGCCCTCGCAGTGGACGTGCTCAATCTCCTCGCCGTTGAGGGCTGCGCGGGCAAAATTGTACTGTTTGCCTTGATTGTCGGTGTAGATGCCGTCGAGCATATCGTAAAACAGATTTTCTGTTACGTCCAGACTACTCTCTCTCAAGAGCATTTTGATGACGTTTTTGGAGTTTCGCGCCACAAGCACGAGGTTTTCGGCATCGTAACCGTCGATTACTTTCATTTTGGTGACGGTGCAGCCGTTGCCGCTCAGATTGAACTCTGCGTCAACCACTTTGTATTTGTCGGTACCGATGCTTCTGAGTTCCCAATCGAGACCGGCATCGGTGTAGCCGCCGATGAACTGATATGTTCCGTTGTCAGTTTTGTCGCAGCCCCACGTTCCGAGACCGTCGGTCCAACTGCGGTTTTTGATGTCCTGCGCCGAGGCAGCTACTGTCTGCAAAAGTATTGCAAATAGAATTAGTGATATTTTTTTCATAGCTTTGATTATTTAGTTTTATCTCTCTTAACGCCCTCCAATTCAACCTCGTACTTGATGTCGGGTGCGTCTTTGTCGTAATTGATGCCCAACAGCACAATCTCGCGCGAAAAACGTTGGAGTTTTTTGGGATATTCCTTGCGCTTGATTTGGTCGATTGCGCCCTTTGCCGACTTGTCCCATTTGAGTTCCACGACCATTGCGGGGAACACCGAACCCGGAATCGGCACAAAAAACATATCTGCAAAACCCTTGCCAGTTGGAAATTCGCGGAAAACTTCGTATTCGCCAATCGCCGAATAATAAGCGAGTTTGATAGCACACGCCATCGAGTTTTCGTCGTTAAACTCCAAAAACGACGTCGCCTCGCGGTGGTATTCGGCAATGGCTTTGGCGATGTAACGTTTGTCTTTTTCGATTGTGGCTTGCAGGAGTTGACGCGATTTGGCGAGTGCCATCGAGAGGTAGCCCCAGTCTCAGTCGCTCAACGAGTTTTCAAACTCCTCGGCAACCTCCGTGTTTGGAATCCCAACGGTCTTGGTCTTTGGGTCGTAAGAAAGGTATCCCAAATGAGCCAATAGCGTGAGGACGTCGTTGTAATCGCCGATAGAGTGCATATCATTGCGAAATTTGGTGATGTTCACCAACACTCTTTCTCCATTGAGCATCTTGGTAATCAGGGGTTTAAGTTTCTCTGTGTCGTATTTGATGTAATATTCAATCGTCGAGTATAGTGCGGTCTTGCCCCAAAAACTATTGTATGTGCCACGTTCAAGACTTTTCATTACCGAGTTGGGGTTGAACATCGACTTTTCCTTTCCAATGATGTAGCCGTCGTAAGCGTGCTGCATTTTTGGGAAACTCCTCTTGTACTTTTTGCACAACGCCTTCACCTCGTCCTTTGTGAAACCATAATACTTATCTGTAACGCCAGGATCAAGCACACTGTATTCCGTAAAATTGTTGAGCGCGGATTGCGTCCTGTATTTTATAATCGGCAAAATTCCAGTCATATATACCAACATGAAAAGTTTGTTGGCAATATTCGACTTAAACATCGCCCGCAGAAAATTTACATATTCTTCGCGCACCGGAGCCTCGTCGTCCCTTACAAGCATGTCCCATTCATCGATGATAAGAATGAAACGGTCGCCGGTTTTATCGTTGATTTCGGCAAGGGCTTTGCTAAGCGATTCTTTTTCCTGTAAAAAATCATACGATCGTTTCAAATCTGCAACAACGTCCTTTTGCGCATCCTTGACGATAGTTTCGGGCTTGTAAGTCGCAAAACGATTCCAATCGATGTAAATTATCGGATACTTATTGAGGTGCTTTTTGTAGTCGGGCGACTTGGTGATTTCGAGTCCTGAGAAAAGTTCGTCCGATTTTGACGAGCGGTCATAATAGGCATACGCCATCTTTGCCGCCACAGACTTTCCGAAACGCCGTGGGCGGGAAACGCAGATGTATTTTCCCTCGGAATCTATCTTCGCGTTCAAGAAATTCAACAAGTCCGATTTGTCAACGAAGTCGGAGTTTCTGACGCTCCTGAAATCGTAATTGCCGTAGTCTATAAATTCGCTCATGATGAAGTCCGATTTTATGATTTTGGGCAAAGATAATCTTTTTTTGAGAAATTCGCAAAACTTTTCTCCCACTCCTAATACCTTATCACATACCCATCGTGCGGCAGCGTGGCGTAACGCTCTTTGGCGGCACTTATAAAATCTTTGAGCGGCTTACTTTCACGGATGTCGCTGGCAAAACAGCCCCAGGCGAGATGCACCATTTTTTCGATGATGTCGGGGTCGTTGAAGAAATAGTCGTCGAGGTCGTCGGAATGTTCGCCGCCGCCCATGCCGCCCGCCGATGAGCCTTGCGCCCTGCAATCATTGTGCAATGCAGCGTAGTCTTCCCAAAAACGGAGAGTTAGGATATATTTTCCATATTGTGTGAAATAGTCGCCCGATGCCGAAATCGTCAGGTCGGCGGGCATAAAACGCAGGTGATGTTTCTTGGCGATGTCTTCTGCAATGGTGTTGAAATAGCCAACAATAATGGTGTCGTTTTGGTGGAGATGCTTGATGTCGTCGTCGTTGAGTCCCAAATCCTTCATCGTGGGGAGGATGCAGAGTTGTTGAAGGTTGTTGACACGGCATACAAAGCCCGCCTCCACACGGTCAACTTTTTGGTCGAAACGGATGCAGACTTCTTTTTCGTTGAAATAAGGGTTTGTGAGCGGCGAATCAGCCTTGACAACGCCAGTCTCGTCGTTGGAAATGTGGAGCCAACGTCCCCAACAAAATACGTGGAACATAGTTGTAATCTTTTTTGGTGTTAAGGTTTTTGCAAATATAGCAATTTTTTAGTAATTAATCAGCAATCCGTTGTGCTTGCGCTCCGAATATTTTTTTCTTGCCTTTTCGATGAAGTTTTTCAGACGTTCGCATTTGAGGATTCCGGGGGTAAAACTGCCCCACGAGAGTTCGGCGATTTTTGTAATTGCGTCGGGATCTTTGTAAAAATTTGCGGGAATTTTTTTGTCGATAGTTCCGCCGCCATAATTGCCCGCCGACGTGCCCGGGCAGTAGTTGTCCATGCGCAGGTTTACCTCTTTGGTGTAAAACTCAATGGTGAGCACATTGAGGCCAGGGTAAGTGCCGGAATCGCCGTTGCGGTCTATCTCAAAATCCATTGGCAAAAATCCGAGATGATGCTGCATGGCAAACTCTTCGGCGTAGGTGTCAAAATCGCCACGGACAATCACGTGGTTGTGGTGCAAGAGTTTGTCAGCCTCGGGCGAAACGCCGATTTCCTCCACCGACAATCCTATCGCCAGTTCTTCCAAATGCGGAATGCGTTCCAAAAAGCCCGTTTCCACACGCTTGATGTCGTCGTCGAGACAGAACCACACGTTCCTTCTCGTGAAAAGTTTGTCGTTGGCATCTTCGGCACGGAGAACCGTTCCACCGTATGCCTTGGTCCAATCGCCAAAAAGAGAAATGTTCATAATGGTTGATGTATCTTCAAGTTTTTCGTCAAATACTTCTTTACGCTGCATTTTTCCGATAATCAATTACGGAGATTTCTTTGTGCAGCATTTTTGCGGCATTAGTTTAATCTAAATTGCAGAAAAATAATTCGTTTTATTCGTTTAATTCGGTGTTAAAAAAACGACCCATCATTCCTTTACAAACTCACCCTTGTCAAAGTCGAATTCGAGTTCTGAGTTATTCTTCTTCATCGTAGTCAGGATCCACATCCGGCAGAACGCCTTCTTCCATAGTTTTTTGATACTCCTCGTCGGTGGGATAGTTGACGAACATTTTGCGTTTCAGGTTTTTCCACGAATGAAAATCAACATCGAAATAGCCACAATTATTAACACTCAGATTTGCCCAGCGGTCTTTTTCGGGTGTGTCGTTCCAACGGTCGGGGAAATAGGTATTGACCTTCCACTGCAAACGCAGAATATCTCCGTTAGGCTTTGTCGTAAAAATCCAGTTGTAACCCTCAGAATACACTTGTTCGTTGTCGGAAAGCGGATAGATTTCCAAATCCACGCTCTTAGCACCGTCATTGACAGTTACCGTAGAGCCTTTAATGGTGATTTTCTTGGCGTTAACGATAATTTCTGGTGCAGGAACGACATCTTTCAAACTATATGCCGAGAACTTTTTTATATCAAAAACAAGTTCGGGCATAGGCTTTGAAACTGGATAGTTGGCAAAATGTTGCCTGTCAAGTCCTTGAATGTCATCAACTTCGCAAGCGTGTGTAAAAAGACGTTCTTTGTCCTCTTGGGTATTGAAACAACAGAGGTCTTCTTCGTATTCGGCGGGTTCTCCATAAATGTCGGTCAAGTGGCTCATTACTGTTATTTGCTTGTAATCAGCGGCTTGAGCATCACATTTGGAAACTGCAAAAATCCATTCGTATTTTTTGAACTCGACTTTTTCGCAACTTTTGTCGCGGTCGATTTTGTAAGCTAAGTCTTTGCCATCCTGAGTGATATACAAAGTGTCGGCGGTGATTTTGAGTCCGGTGATATTTGGGCAATCGTTCGACCATTTGTGAAGTTTTACAAAAGCCGCTTGCTGAGCTTGGGCTTCAACGGCGGCAGAATCGGTGTTAGTGGTGTTTTGATTTTGATTGCTTCCACCACACGATGCTAATATCGTGGCACATGCCAAAAGGAATAGTGATATTTTTTTCATTATTAAGATTTTTTAAGGTTTTCTGCCGCCAAAGGTAATGTTTTTTTGGGGGGAATGCAAAGATGTTTTTTAGAGTTTAATTTGTTGCAGATTTAACTCACAAGTGCATTTTTTTTATAGCCCTTTGAAAAGCCTTTATAGGTGATTCAAAATTAAGTTTTTCTCTTGGTCTTCTGTTGATTTTCATTTGAACTTTTTTTATAAACTCGTCATCAAGCACGTCAAAATTACTACTTAAGATTCCCTGTTGAAATAAATTACTGGTAAACAGATGGATATGAAAATAATAATTCGTATATTAGAGGTATCAAAAAACTAATAGTCAACAAATTAACACTAATGATGGCAAAGTAAACGAAATATCCGTAATATCCAAAATTTTATCAGACTGTAAATTTGTAATTTATAAATTTACAGAATCGTTTAGGAATACCAAAGTCCAAAAAATCATTGGTGGCTTGAAACTTTCCAAACGCAGCGGAATACGTATAATCGAAATCATATTGGAAACTATTGCAGTCTGACAAAAATAAACATAAATCATATTAAAAAAACAACCCTATCGTTGACCTAATACGATAGGGTGTTTTTTAGCATTTCTCAAAAAAATTACATCTCCTCACATTCGCCGTCATGGTGTTTTTCAACTTTTTCGCCCTCGTTGAGTTTGCGGGCGGTGTAGTTGAATTTTTGAAATGCAGCGATGATGGCATCCTCGGTGGTCTTTTCCGCATCGTAGACTATTGTAACAGTCTGAGTATCAATATCTGTTTCTATTGACTTGATACCTTTCTCGAAACGGAGGTTGTTTTTAATTTTATTTTCGCAACTCTCGCAGTGCATTTGTGGAGTTGTGGTAACAATAAGAGTCTTGATGTCTTTACCAAAACTCGTAAGTGCCATAATCATAATGGCAAATAACATTACTATCTTTTTCATGATTAATATAAATTATTGTTGTCTTAAAAAATTGATTCTCAATCCAATATAAAACATTGCACCGTTGATTGGTGCATATATCAATGTAGGTTCAAAACTACTTGACCACGGATTTTGTGCCGAAATTATTGGATTTTTCTGTTTGTATCCCGTTAGATTTTCGCCACCAAGGTAAATGGAAAATTTTCTGAACCATTTGGTAATCTGAACGTTGAGTTGTTCATACGAATGAAATTTTCCACCGTTAACAATTTGCATTTCATTGTTGTAATAATTTGGTAATCGACCGCCACCATTCAACTGAAGATTGGCATCAAACTGCCAAATACCAAGCGGTGTTTTGTAAGATAAAGTAAACAAGGCTTTGTATTTGTTTGTCAATGGTTTAGTCTTTAATTCTCCACCATAATATGCCTTGACATCGCTAAGACGATAAGCCGCCGAAATTTCTAATCCTTTAATAATTTTATAGTTGGCATCTGCCTGAAATGTCTGAGAATAAGAACGTTCTGCGCTCGATTGTATAACAATTTCGTTTGGCGAATTGTCGTAATCTACAACAATGCCGTTGATAAAACCTGTGTAATAATATTCAGTATTGATTTTCAGGTTTTTACGTCCTGTTGGAATCTTCAACGACAAACTTGCCCCACTGTTCCAAGCACACTCTTGAGTAAGATTGCCAATAATTAAATTGCGTCCCGACGAAAGCAAATAATGATTGTCGGCAAGTACATGAGGCGTTCTGAACCCTTTTCCGCTCGAAAGCCGCACCGAAAAATAGTCAGAAGGCTTGAGTTTTACATGAAATCTTGGTGTTAAAAATGTACCGTAAACACTACTTTTGTCGGCTCGTAAACCTGCCATCAAAATTATTTTGTCGTTGAAATTAAATGTATATTGACCATAAACTCCACTTATGGTTTCTTTCTCGTCTAAGGCATTCTGTGAAAATTTTGCAATCATTGCAACATCTTGATTATCATTATCATAATTAATGCTTAATCCTGCCGAAATGCTATGCATTGAGTTAATATCGGTTTCAAAAACGAGTTGCGAATAAATTGTTTTTTCGTTGGCAGCATAACTTTTGAGACCAAATTCTGCATCAAAGTCGTGAAAATTTGCGCTACTGATAAGAGCAAAATTGGTATTTTTTTCGGGATTAATGACATACGCATGTTTCATATATGCTCCAAAACGCTGCGTTGTGGTTGAAATCTTAAACTTCGGATTATCGTCAAGTGCCTCAATCTGACCACTTTCCCTTTGTTCATTCAACCACGATACACCACCATGAAAAATATAACGATTTTTGTGGTAATGCCAACGGTTGTGAAGATTAACTTGTTGGATATTTGGTTTGTCGAAAAAATTGTCTTTATTGTCGTCCATCTCCATAAGCGAATTTTCGTAATGCGCCAAAATTTCTGTACTTAAATGCTTGGTGATATGCTTGTTAGCATCTGCATTTGCTTCGATACGACCATCCGAATTGCCGTAGAGATTGAGTCCAGCACCTTGTTCGTCGTCGGGTTTGAGATATTCCACATCTATCTGACCAGTAATACTTTCGTAACCGTTTTTAACAGATGACGCTCCTTTAGAAACTTGGATACCCTTGAGCCATGCGCCCGGCACGTATCCCAACGCATACGGCGATGCTGAAAGTCGAAAATCTGGAATGTTTTCAGCCAACATCTGAACATACAACCCACTGAGTCCCAAAAGTTTAATCTGTTTTGCACCAGTTGCTGCGTCGGTATAATTTACATCAACCGAAGGATTTGTGCTAAAACTTTCACCAAGATTGCAACACGCTGCTTTGAAAAGTTCTGCTTGATTGATTTTCAAGCCATTGATTGCTCCACTCATTTGCGAAGTTCCTTTTCTTCTTTCCGATACCACAACTTCGTTTATATCTTTTGAATTGTCGTTGAGTTTTATTATTAAGTTGTTGACATTCTGAAGTTTACTTATATCAAGAGTATCTGTTTTGTAGCCCATAAACGAGGTTACAAGCAATTTTTTTCCATTGATTGTTTTTATTGAAAAATTACCGTCAGCATCGGTAGAAACGCCATCGTAAGTGTCTGCCCAATGTACATTTGCACCAGCCAGCGGCGAACCCAAAGCATCAGAAACTTGTCCCGAAAGCACATTTTGCGCATCGGCAACTGTAGCGACAAAAATACAAACTGTCGCCATAAATATTTTTAAATACATGATTTTCAGTTGATTAATTTATTATTTTATCACAGGAATTACAAATAATACGGACATACTTTGCCCTTGTTATTCATATATTCCATTATTGTTAAAAACAAAATCGTAGAAAATAATAGCAATCAAATTCTGAAAACTCTTATAAATTTATAGATTTCGTTTGGAGAGGAAACTACATTGTTGGTTGAGCGTATTAAAATGCTCTTTGAAAAGAAATTTTCGATTAAATGGAATTCTAATATTACGGTTTCAATTATGTTAAAACTTTGGACATCAATATTTTGGTTATCAAGGGTGGTGTCAGGAGCAAATTTATAGAAATCTTTTTCCATACAACCGTGTTCAGGATTGCACGAAAAGCCGTTATCAAACTCCGCCACTGCCAACGATATTTTGTATTTGCCAGAATGATTGCATTTTATCACATTAATTCCTGCTCCGATTATCACAATAAAAATCGAGAATACTACCGAAAATAATATTGATAAAATCTTTTTCATGCCACAAAGATAACATTTATTTTAAATTCTCTATTTTACAATCGTGCGTTTTGGTGTCCTTGTCGTAATTGATGCCGACGAGGATTAGGTTGCCGGAGTAATTTTGCAACTTGCCCGTATAACGCTTTTCGTGAATATGACGGATGGCTG
>CALFIU010000137.1 GCA_937877455.1 uncultured Bacteroidales bacterium | reverse complement strand
GGCGACCACCGAGATCTACACTCTTTCCCTACACGACGCTCTTCCGATCTCGTGACATTCGCCAACGGCTGGATAGCCGACGGTGGAGACGGATGCGAACATGGTGGAGCCATGCACAAGGACGAGGACAAGGTGTATATCTACTACGCATCCTCAGACACAAGAATGCACGTGGCCACTTCGACCATCGGACGACTCGTGGATTACTGCATGCACACTCCTGAGGACGGTTTCACGACAGGAGAGAGCGTGAAGACCATAATGTCACTTATCGAGAAAAACAGAAAGACGAATAACAAATAACAGACGTAACGGCTCATGACAAGTATGACATGAGCCGCATCAAAACCTTATTACCATGGCAACATTAAAAGAAAAAATCGGCTATGCCCTGGGAGACGCAGCCTCCGGAGGCATCACATGGAAAATAATGTCAATAGCTTTCCCGCTATTTTTCACTAACGTATTTGGACTCACATTCGCAGACGCGGCTGCGCTCATGCTTATCGCCCGTCTGTTCGATGTGGTGACAGACCCGCTGATGGGTAGCCTTGCCGACCGCACGCAGTCTCGTTGGGGTACTTATCGCCCTTGGCTGATTCTCGGTGCTATTCCATACGGACTGATATTCGCCAGTCTGCTCTTCACACCCGACCTTGGCGACACTGGCAAACGTATCTACGCTTACACGTTCTATCTTCTGATGATGGCGATGTACACTGCCGTCAACGTACCCTACGGCTCGCTCCTCGGCGTGATGACCGACGACGACAACGAGAAAAACCAGTTTTCGTCGTTCCGCATGGTAGGCGCGTATGCGATGGGCTTCGTTACGTTGCTCTCGTTCCCATACATTAAGCAAATGATAGGCGGCACAGAGCAGCACCAGTATGCTGTGATAGGCGCAGTATTTGGTGCAATAGCCGCCGCAATGACCCTCGCTTGTGGCCTGCTCACCAAGGAACGCCTCAAGCCAAAACGCGCCGAAAAATTCTCCTTCAAGCAGTTTGCCGACTTGGTGAAAAACAAGCCGTGGGTGTATCTCACGTTGATTGGTGTCTGCACCAACTTCTTCAACGGATTCCGCTACGCCGTGGCTGGTTATATGTTCACCTACTGCCTTGACGGTGACGTTACGCTTGGCTCGTTCATAATCAATTTCACTGTATTTATGGGTATTGGCGAAGTTACATGTATGATTTTTGGCGCATTTTCACCTTTGTTCACGCGAATTGTTGGCTCTAAATGCAAGGCTTTCATGTATTCAGCGATTATCTGTCTCGTATTTTCTGTGTTGTTTTTCTTCATCCCGATGGATCGCGGAAATATGTGGCTTATGATTTTGGTGGTGATTCTCACCTCGGTTGGCGTAGGTTTCTACTCACCGCTTTTGTGGTCGATGTATGCCGACGTAGCCGATTATGCAACAGAAAAAAACGGCACATCATCCACAGGTCTCATCTTCTCGTCTGGAACAATGGCACAAAAGTTTGGCGGCGCAATTTCGGGTTCATTGATTGCCCTATTACTTGGCGCAGCAGGACTCGTGTCGGAAAATGTAATAGAAATCGACCCCACCACAGGCAAGGAGATTACCAAGACTGTGGTTACAATCACCAACATCGATAGCGTCAAGAATATGATTTGGATGCTCTTCTCTATCTTCCCTGCAATAATGGCAGGATTGATGATCGTATTGCTAAAATTGTATCCTATCAAGAAATAATATTAACAAACATTGCATTATAAAACCAAAAATCCGTCAAAAAAATTGACGGATTTTTTTGTCAATAAAAAACGCTGCAACCCAAAAGAGTAATCACCGAAGAAAAAAATCAATTACAGACGTTTTATTTAGGACTAAAATAACCGCTTGTAACAATATTTTTTATAGTAACGGCAAAAAATACAAAAAAAATTTGCACAATAAAAACAAAAGATATAAATTTGCAAACGAAATATTGTTACCAACCAAGGGGACACTTAGTCCCCTATTTTGTATGGAAAATAAAATGATTTCGGAGCAACGGATAATAAAAATATTTGAAGACAATCCAGAAATATTCGGAGAATATTTCCTTGTGGAAGTAAAAGTGTCGGGCGACAACGATATAAGTATCCGCATAGATAAGGATAACGGGTTATCCATTGATGAATGTGGACAAATAAGCCATCAAATAGACACATTACTCAATCGCGAGGAAGAAGACTTCAATCTTGAGGTTTCAAGCCCAGGACTAACCGAACCATTTAAAGTAACAAAACAATACATAAAAAACATAGGGCATCAGGTTGAAGTGTTAACAACAGCTGGCGATAAAATAAAAGGTGTTTTAATTGCGGCTGATGCCGATGGTGCAACAATAGAAGAAACAATTATTGAACGTATAGGCGGCAAAAAACAAAAAACAATAGTAAAAACGACATTGCCTTACGGCGACATAAAACAGACAAAATTAATACTTTCGTTTAAATAAGCGGTAATATGGATAACAATAACTTGTTAGATACATTTTTGGAGTTCAAAGAGTTAAAAAACATCGACCGTGCAACAATGATGCGCGTTTTGGAAGATGTTTTTAGAAATATGCTAATAAAAAAATACGGCACAGACGAAAACTTTGACATAATCATCAACATTGATAAAGGCGACTTTGAAATATGGCGCAACCGTGTTGTTGTAGAAGACGAAGATCTCCAAGACCAAAACCTTGAAATTTCGTTAAGCGAAGCCAAAAAGATTGACGAAGAATACGAAGTGGACGAAGAAGTAACCGACGAAGTTAAATTTAAAGACTTCGGTAGACGTGCTATTCTCACTCTACGACAAAATCTTACCGCCAAAATACTTGAACTCGAAAAAGAAAACCTCTACGATAAATATAAAGGCAAAATAGGCGAAATAGTAGCAGGAGAAGTTTACCAAGTATGGAAACGCGAGATACTTATTCTTGACGACGAAGGTAATGAATTATTGTTGCCAAAAGCAGAACAAATACCGTCCGATTTTTTTAGAAAAGGCGATAACCTAAGAGCAGTGGTAGCACGTGTTGATATGAAAAACGGCACACCAACAATCATTCTTTCACGCATAGCACCAGCATTCCTTGAAAGACTTTTTGAACTTGAAGTTCCAGAAATATTCGACGGACTTATTACAATAAAAAATATTGTCCGCATAGCAGGCGAGCGAGCAAAAGTAGCAGTTGAATCTTACGATGAACGAATTGACCCAGTAGGCGCATGCGTTGGTATGAAAGGTTCAAGAATCCATGGAATAGTACGCGAACTAAAAAACGAAAACATCGACGTAATAAACTACACCAACAACACTGCATTATACATACAGCGCGCATTAAGCCCCGCAAAAATAAACGACATAAAAGTATTTGACGCAGAAAAACGCGCAGAAGTATATCTCAACCCAGATGAAGTATCAAAAGCAATTGGCAAAAATGGTTCAAATATAAAATTGGCCAACCAACTCACTGGATTTGACATTGAAGTTTATCGTGATGTAGAAGAAGGAGAGGAAGATGTTGATCTCAACGAATTTAGCGACGAAATAGAACCCTGGATTATCGATGCCATAAAAGCAATAGGATGCGATACAGCAAAGAGCGTTCTCAACATACCAAAAGACGAACTAATAAGACGCACAGACCTCGAAGAAGAAACAATTGATGAGGTATTGCAAATATTAAAGGCTGAATTTGAATAATAAAAAAACTGACAAACTGGTTTAGTGCGCACAAACCAGCACAAAAACAAATATATATACGCCGACAATTGTAAAAAACGGCTTTTATAAACTATAAATTTTGCACATGACAGGAACACGGTTAACCAAAGTGGCAAGCGAATTTAACGTTGCGGTAGGTACAATTACAGAATTTCTCAAAAAAAAGGGATTTGATGTAAATACCGACCCTAACGCTAAAATCGATCAAGAGCAGTATGAACTCGTGCGTAAAGAGTTCAGCAGCGACAGCCAAGTAAAAAAAGACGCAGAACTACTATCGATTAAAAACAAAGAACGCAAAGAGGCGGAAAGAAAAGCCGCCAAAGCTGAAGCCCAAAAAAAAGCAGAAGAACAAAAAAAGCAAAAACAAGAATTTAAAATTGTCGGCAAAATAGATTTGGATCAGCAAAACAAACCCAAAAATCAAGACAATCAAAACACACAACAAGTAGCGGGGAAAAATGACAATACAACCCCCGCCACTACAAACCCTACACCCAAACAAGAACAAGAAAAAACACAAATCCAAAACCAAAACCCAAATATCTCCAACAAACAAAACGGAGATTCTGAAATAAAAGTTATTGGCAAAATAGATTTGGACACAATAAATCAAAAAACGCGTCCAGCTAAAAAAACTCGCTCACAAATTAAGGAAGAACGACGCGAGCGCGATAAACAATACAAAGCAACAATACAGCAACAACAACAAAAAAATAATACAACATCACAACAACAAGGTCAACAACAAACTCAGTTGCCCCAAAACACACAAAATACAACCACAACTACGGAGCAGAATGAAGATAACTTTATAGAAATAAAACGCCCTGTATTGTCGGGACCAACCGTTGTTGGTAAAATAGAACTACAAGAAGAAAACAAAGATAGAGGAAGAGACAGAACTACAAAAAGAAAACGCAAAAGAATTGCAATAGATATTCAAAAAGAAGCAAACAATAATCAAAATAATAACAATAGAGGTAAAGACTCTACAGGCAACAAAGAAAATAACAAAAACAACAAAAAACAGCAAAAAAATAATAACGGTAACAACAATGGCGATAAGAAAAATGGGAAAAACAAACAAGAACGTTTTAAAAAGCCAGAAATTACCGACGAAGATACAAGTAAAACAGTAAAAGAAACCCTCAAAAAGTTAGAGGCCAATAAACACAAAAGTCTAACTTCAAAACACAACCGCGACAAACGCGACAAAATAGGACAAAAAATCCAAGAAGAAAAAGTTAGACAAGAACACGAAAGCCACGTACTAAAAGTTACCGAGTTTATCTCTGCCAACGATTTAGCCTCGCTAATGAACGTAGAGGTTACAGAAATAATCAACACATGTTTCGACATGGGTATTGCAGTTTCTATAAACCAACGTCTTGATGCAGAACTAATATCAATGTTAGCAGAAGAATATGGATTTGAAATAAAATTCATAAATGCCGACGAGGAAGAAGATGAAGAACAAGACAATATAGAAGATATGCAACCACGTGCGCCAATTGTTACCGTAATGGGACACGTTGACCACGGTAAAACATCGTTGCTCGACTATATCAGAAAAACCAACGTCATAGCAGGCGAGGCAGGCGGTATAACACAACACATCGGAGCCTACAATGTAGAAGTAGGCAAAGGTCAACGCATTACATTCCTCGATACACCAGGACACGAAGCATTTACCGCAATGCGCGCTCGCGGTGCAAAAATAACCGACATCGCTGTAATTGTAATTGCTGCCGACGATAGCATAATGCCACAAACAGAAGAAGCAATAAGTCATGCTCAAGCAGCTGGCGTGCCAATAATATTCGCTATCAACAAAATAGATAAACCAGGTGCTAACCCTGAAAAAATTAAAGAAGAATTGGCCAACAAAAACCTTCTTGTAGAAGATTGGGGTGGAAAATATGGTAGCATAGACATATCTGCAAAAAAAGGGTTAAACGTTGATAAATTGCTTGAACGTATATTGCTCGAAGCAGAAATGCTTGAACTAAAAGCAAACTACAATAAACCTGCAACAGGCTCTATAATAGAAGCTTCGCTCGACAAAGGTCGTGGTTACGTTGCAACAGTATTAGTTGATAATGGAACACTAAAAGTAGGCGATGTTATTTGGGCAGGATGTTACTCTGGTAAAATAAGGGCAATGTTCAACGAACGTAACAAAAAAATTACAGAGGTACACCCAGCCGAACCAGCACTAATTCTCGGATTGGATGGAGCTCCAGCTGCAGGCGACAAATTTAAAATAATGCCAGACGAACGTTCTGCACGTGAAAAAGCTACCCAACGTCAACAAATAGATCGAGAAATTAGTGTACGTACTCACAAAGGACTTACTCTCGAAGATATTGGTCGTCGTATAGCTATCGGAGAGTTTAAAGAACTTAAACTTGTGATAAAAGGTGATGTTCAAGGTTCAATAGAAGCTTTACAAGACTCTCTCATAAAACTTTCCACAGAAAAAATAGAAGTTCAAGTAATACACAAAGGTGTTGGACAAATTTCAGAAACAGACGTACTTTTAGCAAGTGCATCAAAGGCAATGATAATTGGTTTCCAAGTGCGTCCTTCACTTAATGCTAAAAAATTGGCAGAAAAAGAGCAAATAGACATACGTCTATACTCAATAATCTATGATGCAATAAACGACATAAAAAGTGCAATGGAAGGCATGCTTTCGCCAGAAATTAAAGAAGAAATTGTTGGAACAGCCGAAATTACACAAATATTCAAAATTTCAAAGGTCGGCAATATTGCAGGTTGCATAGTAAAAGACGGTAAAATTGTACGTACAAACAAATGCCGTATAATTCGCGATGGTATTGTGGTTTACACAGGAGAACTTGGCTCGCTAAAACGTTTTAAAGACGATGTTAAAGAAGTAACCAAAGGTTTTGAATGTGGATTGAACATAAACAACTACAACGATATAAAAATTGGCGACATGGTGGAATCTTTTGTAGAAAAAGAAGTACGAACAACACTATAAACTAATTTTTTTCAATAGAAAAGGACAACCATTATTGGCTGTCCTTTTTTTATTACAAAATATTTTTATTTTTGATAAAAAATTTTGTTACTCAATAAACAATAGAAAACATAATATACCATTTAATAATAACACACGAAACAAATACTGCCTTTTATTTTTTACTACAACAAAAACAAATATGGACAATATTTTTCCTACAGAAACCGAAAAAAAAATAATTGAAAAATACAAAGAGAATAATGCAGCAACAATTGCCCTTAAACTTAAAGACAAAGAAAACTTGAGGTCAAGATATGTTGTAACACAAATTAAAGGTTATCAAACAATAAAACGCAAAATGCCATTGTGGACAACCTACAACATAGTTTATCCACAACATTTGCCACTGGAACAATGCTCTTCGGTAACAACAGCAGAATATAAAACAGTAATTATAAAACGAAACCTTGCAAATTTTGACTCATTTGTTGACCTTACTGGTGGATTCGGTGTTGATTTTTATGTAATTAGTTATTTTTTTAAACAAGCTCTTTACATTGACCAAAATAATGAACTTTGTGAAATTGTTAAGCATAATTTTAACATATTTGGTAGGTCTAACACTAAATTTATGACTTCTGATAGTGTTGATTTTATAACAAATACCAACCAAAAATTTAATCTAATATTTATCGATCCTGCACGAAGAGACATTGCTGGCAAAAAGATTATTATGATAGAAGATTGTAAACCTAACATCGCAAACTTACAAGATGTTATAATACAAAAAACCGAGTTAGCAATGATAAAACTTTCACCAATGCTCGATATAACAGATTGTATTTCTAAAATAAAGAATATTTCAGAAATTAATATTGTGGCGGTAAACAACGAGTGTAAGGAAATTGTATTGGTAATAAAAAAAGATTTTTGCAACAATCCACATATTTTTACTTTTTGCGACGGAATTTCATTCGACTTTTATCTAAACGATGAGAAAAATTGTGAAATAGATTTTTTTTCTAACGAGAACCTTATTGGCAAGCATCTCTACGAACCTGACGCGGCAATTATGAAAGCAGGTGCTTTTAAAACCGTTGCAAAAAAATACAATCTAAAAAAATTACATCCATCGAGCCATCTTTATATTTCGGATTTTGAAATAAAAAATTTTCCTGGACGACATTTTATAATAATGCAAACTGGCAAACCAAAAGATTTTGCAGGAATAACAGCCAATCTTACAGTAAGAAATTTTCCTGAAAAAGCTGATGTGCTTAAAAAGAAACTAAAAATTAAAGACGGAGGTGATATTTATTTGTTTGCAACAACTTTATATAACAACAAAAAAATTTTTATTCACGCAGAAAAAAAATAAATACGATTGTTCTACAAATTTATTTAGAACAACCGTATTTTTCGTAAATAAACAATCATAATTCAAGAATGTAAAATTAATTTTTTTATTATTACATTCTTAAACAAAGATTTTCTTATTTATCACCACGGATAGCAGCAATACCAGGAAGCACTTTGCCTTCCATGTATTCGAGCATAGCTCCACCACCAGTTGAAACGTATGAAACTTTGTCTGCCAACTTATTTTTGTTTATAGCTGCAACGCTGTCGCCACCGCCAATAAGTGTAAATGCACCATTAGCAGTTGCTTTAGCTACAGCCTGAGCAATTGCAGATGTACCTTTGGCAAATTTATCCATTTCAAACACGCCCATAGGACCATTCCAAAGAACAGTTTTAGAATTGGTGATGATTTCTTCAAATTTCTTAATTGATTCATCAGCAATATCCAATCCCATCCAACCGTCGGGAGTTTCATTTGTTTTAGAAATGTTGGTATTAGCGTTGGCATCAAATTTATCTGCATTAACTGCGTCAACAGGCAAATAAACATTTACGCCTTTAGCTTTTGCTTTATCAAGGATTTCTTTTGCAACGTCAAGTTTATCTTCTTCACAAAGTGAATTACCGATTTTACCACCAAGTGCTTTGATAAAGGTATAAGTCATACCACCACCGATGATAAGGTTTTCTACACGGTTCAAAAGGTTTTCGATAATCATAATTTTATCAGAAACTTTTGCACCACCCATAATAGCGGTAAATCCATTGCGAGAAGAACCAAGAACTTTGTCCATAGCTGCAAGTTCCTTGTCGATAAGGAAACCAAACATTTTGTGGCTTTCGTCAAAGAAATCGGCGATAACTGCTGTAGAACCGTGTTTGCGGTGAGCTGTACCAAACGCGTCATTTACATAAACATCGGCATAAGAAGCCAATTTTTTTGCAAATTCTATTTGTTTTTGTTTTATTTCTTTTTTGGCGGCTTCAAAGTTAGGATTGTCTTTTTCAATGCCACGAGGTTTACCTTCTTCTTCTGCATAAAAACGAAGGTTTTCCAACAAAAGAACTTCTCCGTATGCCAAGGCTTTTACCTGAGCATCAGCCGATTGACAATCTTCAGCAAATTTAATTGTCTTGCCAAGATTTTTTTCTATTGCGCTTATTATCTGTTTGAGCGAGAAATTGGGATCTGGATTTTTTTTAGGTCTTCCCATGTGGCTCATCAAAATAGCTGCTCCACCATCTTCAATGATTTTTTTTATTGTGGGCAATGCACCACGTATGCGGGTATCGTCAGAAACCTCTCCAGTTTCTTTGTTTAGAGGCACGTTAAAGTCAACACGAACTATAACTTTTTTGCCTTTAAAATTGTAATTGTCAATCTTTTGCATAATGTGAAAAGAATTTTTTATTATTTTTTTTAAAAATTTTTCTTAAAACTATTTTTGTGGTTGCAAATATAAGGAATTACTTATTTTTCTACAATTTTTTTTCAGTTTTTTTACATAAAACTATCGTGATTGTCTCTTCTTCTTAAAGTTTCGGGGACATTTCTATAATATCGCGCAAGTATCACACCTGCTATTGCTCCAAAAAGATGACCTTCCCACGATACACCTTCTTGATTTGGCAACACCCCCCACAATATTCCGCCATAAAGAAAAAATATTGCTACAGCGATAAATAACGATTTAAAACTTCCTCTAAACAAACCACTTCCCAACAAAAATCCTATCAAAGAAAATATAAGCCCACTTGCACCAATGTGCGTAGCTTCGCGTCCAAATATCCATACCAAAAAGCCTCCAAGAAATATTGATGTAGTCCATACTTGAAACGCAAGATTTTCATAAAATACAAGCAATACGAATGTCAAAACAAGTAATGGTCCGCTGTTGGAAAGTAAATGTTGGAAATTGGCATGTAAAAATGGTGCAAAAAATATTCCCCAAAAACCCTCTCGTGTACGTGGCACAATGCCATGTTCATTAAAACTTCCGGGAAAAACCATATCAATAAAATAAACAAGCCATAATATTCCTACTGCCAAAAAAGAATAAAATATGTTTTTGAATAATTTGTCTACAATCATAGTTATATTCGTATTTTTATTTGTCGCAAAATTAAAACTTTTATTCTACAAAAAAAATGTTTTAACATTCAGATGCGAACAACAGACTTTATTTCATTGATTTACAACCTTGATAGACGACTATTTTTTTAGCGGTAGAGTTACAATAAATGTTGTTCCTTTGCCAACTTCCGACTCAAATGTTATTGTTCCACCCGCATTCATTACAATGTTTTTACACATTGCCAATCCAAGCCCACTTCCACTGCTTTTGGTGGTGAAGTTTGGCGTAAAAAGTTTGCTACGTATTTCTTCTGGTATGCCACTGCCATTGTCTTTAAATCTTATTTCAAGTTTTTCTTCAACACTAAGGGATACATGAATATGCCCTCTAATACCATCGGGAATGGCCTGTGTTGCATTTTTTATGAGATTGATAAATACACGAGAAATTTGCTCTTTGTCGGCAACAATAACAACTTCTTCTTTGCCGCCAAAGTCGTTAGTTATGTCTATATTTTCCTCATTATTAAACAATTGAATAACATTCGATAGTATTTCCACAACGTTAAACGGATGCGCATCGGGTTTAGGCATTTTTGCAAAATTAGAAAATTCTGTGGCTATCGACGAAAGTGTATCAATTTGCTGAATAAGTGTATTTGATACTTTTTGAAGTATTCCATCAAAATTGTCGGCGTTGTTCTGCTTGCTACGCATCAAAAATTGAATACTCAATTTCATTGGCGTAAGTGGATTTTTTATTTCATGAGCAATCTGCTTAGCCATTTCGCGCCAAGCACTTTCACGTTCATTTTGAGCAAGGAGATTAGCACTCTCTTCGAGTTTTTCTGCCATTTTATTATACTCGCTCACAAGTTGTCCAAGTTCGTCCTTACGATTATATTCTATTTTTTCGTGTTTTTTTCCAAGTTCTATTTTTTCAAATTTATTTTGTATAAGTTTCAACGGTTGTACAATACGTTCTCCTATTACCACTGCCAACACAATACTAACCATCATCAAAACCACATATAGGTTAATAATTGAAACAATGAGTGTATAAAGTTCTGCTTTCATTACATCAGGACGTGTAAAATACGGCAAATTTATGTATGCTGTAAGTTTATCTTGGTAATTATAAAATGGAATATAAGCAGATGTAAAACTCAATTTTCCAATATGTTCGTCTTGAATGTAGTTTGCTTTATTTTCTATAACAAGCGAATTTAGTGCGAGATTGTCCATACGCGTTCCTGCAAGGCCTTGCTTAAAAATTTCTGGACGAGAGCTTGCTATAAGTTCTCCATCGGGATTATAAAGATTAATATCGATGAAAAAAATATGTGACATATTGGTTAGATAATCATCAATTGAGCTGTTTTCGTTAGGATTCCATATTCTATTGAGTCCAATTGTATCTTTTCCAAATGTTTGTTCAATGCCCATATAGACACTTTTCATTTTTTCGTCAATATTTTCACGATTTTCATTTTTGAATCTGGCAACGTTAAAATACGCTGAACCAACGCAGATAAACACAAACGAAACTACTAAAATAAACGCCACAGAAAAAACAAGCCTTGTTTTAAGTTGATATAAATAAGCGTTGTCGTGTTTTAACATCAACCGTATAATTAAAACTACGAGTAAAATTGCTATGTAAACAACAAATAGATATGCAAAAGTTATAATGCAATCAATAAAAGTTACATTGCGACGGCTTAACACCACTATTCCCGAATTGTTTTTATAAACAGTGTGAATATAACCATCTGCTGTTGAAGTTGTTGCAATACTATCTTCAGATTGTTCGTTTTTAAACAAAGCTGCGAAATTGCTATCGCTCAAATCATAACTATACTTTCCATTTTGAGATATTTTACGTCCGTTGCGATATTTAGCATAGTCGTAACCACTTATAACTGTTGGTTTTACATTCTTATCCATCAACAATTCGGGATAACCGAGCTCTTGTGGCACTGGTTTGCTTTCCAACAAAATACACACATAATTTGTACGCGAATCCACTATATAACGTTCAACACCTGCATACGAAATTTCTCCATCAGATTTATCAATAAAATAAAAGCCTGTCCCCGGAACTTCGCTACTTGTGCTTATGTTTTTAACAAATTCATCATCAAGATTGCTAAATATCTGACCGGGAACAAGTTCTATTAGTTTAAGCGAAAGATTGTACTTACTCCAATAACCATTGAAATACTGCTGTTGAAGATAATCGCGCAAACGGCTTTCGGCTGTTAATCTATCTTTTTTTCTTAAAAAATCAGCAATCATTGCATCCCCTGGTAATTTCTCTCCTACGCGATTCAATAGCAATTCTGCCACCGGATCGTGTTCATCGGCTGGATAAGTAACAAGATTACGACACTCTGCATCAAGTTTTTGTTCGTTGCCAGCTATTATTATTTCTGTTGTAAAAACCGCCGAAACAAATATCATAAATATATACCTATAAACACTTCCCTCTGATTTTGAATAGTGCATACAGCAAGCAGAAAGTATTATTATTCCAGCAAACAAAACAGCAATAACTCTATGCAAACCGTAAGAACTTCCAAACATAAACGAAAGCCCAAACGTTGCGCCTGCAATTATTATAGCTGCAACTTGAAGTTGTATTTTTGTGTTTAGATTAATATAATTAGTGGCTTTAATTACATAAACAAGAAACGAAGCAAGATTGACAACAAAAATTAATATACCTGCAAAACTAAAAATGTCGAGCGAAGTTATATTATTAAGCCTAAACGATATACGACTATCGAAAACGAGTTGTTCGTTTAAAATGTAAAGCGGTATAAAAATAAGTGCAGCCACCACCACGCCAACAGCTATTGCGATAATCTGCGATGCCTGCCCTACCCTACTGAGTTTTTCTTTTAAACCAATATAATCGAAAAACTTAAAAACAATGGTTATAAATGTCAATATATATACCGAATTGACAATAAAGTCTCCCAATGTAGGGAAAAACGGTTGTGCCGAAAAATATACAGGGTCGAAAAAATCGAGCGAATAGACGTTAGCAGGAATTTTTAGAACCAACATCGCAATCCTCGACAATACAAATACACCTATAAGAACAATAAATTTTATTTTATTGCCTTCATTAGCCGAAAGGTTGAGCGAAAAAGAATAGAAAAATGCCATCAACATCACCAACGCAAGGAAAAACAAAACTCCAACTATGTTAAAATTTTCACCGTCGGAATCGTAACTATTGGTTGGTACAAGCGAAAATAAATATTTTCCTTCGTCATCGGCTATGTCAAAACTATAAGACAATGGTATCATAGAAACTTGCACCGATGCGCCAAGATTAAACTCTTCTAGAAATTCGTTTTTAAGATATTTGTTAGAAAAATTATACTTATTTTTCAAAAATATAAGACCAGCATAAGTATATTCGCCATCAAAATAAGTGCGTAACTCATACCACACGTTGTTGATGTTAACAATTCTATTGTTAAGTGCCGATTGAGAAAACACCTTGTCGTTGGCAGCACTATTTTCGCTCCAATAGCAAAGCGTATCGTTTTTATATACAAGCACCGACAAACCTTCGGCTTTGAGTTCTGGCATTGGTTTGTCAATAAGGTAGATGTTGTTTTCTTTGCGCAAGTTTTCGCCAGACTTAAATATAGACTTTATTCTTGCCACAGCACTATCCAAACCTTTTTCTTTTGCGTGCAGTAATTTCTCGATACGTGCAGAATCTATTTCGTAACTTTTTAGACCGCTAAGGTAGTTTTCCAACGCCGATGCGATAATAAAAAGTACTGCCGCATAGAGCAGAAACTGTATTTTCAAAAATTTTTCTTTCACTTCTTTTTCCTTGTTATGCCGTTTTTCGGCATTGTTTGTTTTGAGTAAAAAAAATCAAAAAGGTTTATTTCGTGTTTTCGTGTTTCAGTTTTTATATGTCAAAGAGTGTGCCGCTTTATTCGTGATGATAAGGTTCGTTGTTCAAAATAGTGAAAGCTCGATAAAGTTGTTCTGTAAAAACAAGCCTTACCATTTGATGAGAAAATGTCATTTTTGAAAGAGAAATTTTAAAATCGCAATTATCATATACAATTTTATCAAACCCATACGGCCCGCCAACCACAAAAATAATATCTCGTCCATCCGTTGACATTTTTTTTTCAAGAAATGTAGCAAACTCTTTTGAAGAAAATTCCACACCTTTTTCGTCGAGCAAAATACGAAAACAACTACTATTTAAATAAGGCAACATCATTTCTGCTTCCTTGGCTTTAATAGTGTTGAAACTCATATTGGCGGCATTTTTTAAGTCTTTTAGCACAACAGTTTCAAAATTTACATATTTTTTTATACGTTTTTCATAACCAGCAATGCCATCAACCAAATATTTTTCAACAGTTTTACCTGTTGTTATAAATTTTATTTTCATTAATTTTTTTTGTTTTCCTTGGCTTTATAATGTACGAAAGTAAAAACTTTTTATAGAAAAAGCAAAAAATAAATCGAAAATTTAGCCTAACATAACATCAATAATATTGATTTGCTATAAATAAAAATTGGAAACTATAAAAAGATATAAACTAACTAAGCACAATCTTCTTTATAGTCTCCAATTTTAATTGACATTTGTCAATAATTTTTGGTTTTAAGGTACTATCAATACTACGACACACAAATTGAATACAACCCTAATTAATTTTTGAAAATATCTTACTCATTATTATATATACAAACAAATAGCTAAACAAAATACCAAGCAACCCAAAAATTTAAATATTTGTAATTCTAAAATTCTTACTTAATTTTGCAAAAACTATTTTAAAAGTAACACAAAACAAAATCATTTTTATAATATATTGTTGTGCAACACATTAAACAACCTTAAACCTAAATTTTACAATAAAAAATAATGTTTTTTTTGGGTGTGATATTATCATTAGCCATTGTACTAACGACTCTAAATCCAATAAAGGCCGTTGCACAAACATACAATAATACGCAAAACTACAATGAAATATTAAAAGATACATTTCCACTGACAAACACAAACTCGCAAACAACTTTATACATAGCAAATATAACAGTAACAGGCAATCGCGAAACAAAAGAAAAAATAATACTTCGCGAAACTACATTTAAAACTGGAGATACAATAACTGCCGAATCGCTTCAAAATCATCTCGAACAAACAAAAAATAACTTGTTGAAACTATCGCTTTTCAACTATGTAACCATAACCACAATTCCAATAGAAGAAAACATCATTGACATAAACATAAATGTTGAAGAAAGGTGGTATATTTGGCCAATAATAAACATTACCCCACACAATGGCAATCTAAACGATTGGCTTGGAAACATAGATTTTTCAAAAATAGACTATTGTTTTGGTGTAAAAAAATACAATTTCAGAGGTAGAAAAGAAGCAATAAGTCTTAATTTTAGACGCGGCTACAACAACTTCTCCGAAATAGGTTATTCAGACATTGCCGTAGATAAAAAACGCAAAAATATTCTCGGTTTCTACTTTTCAACAGCATCACAAACACAAACTATACTAACAATAAGCAACAACAAAGCAATTTACCAAAAATTTGAAGAAAACAAAGCCATATCACAATATTTATATACAATAAACTATAGTTTTAGACAGACATTAAACATAACTCATTCACTTACATACAACCATCAAAATTTTTCCATCCACGATTCTATAGCAATACTAAATCCCGACTACCTTGGCGATGGAAAAAACTCACTAAAATTCAACAGTTTAAAATATTCTTTTAGAATAGACCATCGCAACTCTTCATATTATCCACTACACGGTTGGTATTGTTTGGTAGGACTAAGCAAAAAAGGATTGTTTGAAAATAATCTTAACACATATAGCATGGAACTCGACCTAAGGCAATATTTCAATCCATTACCAAACACATATCTATCCATGCAAATATACGCTCTAAATTGTGGAAAAAATACACCTTTCGCAATCAGACAATCTATTGGCACAAAACCCAACATAATAGCAGGATACGAACAATATCAAATACCAGGCAACAACATCGTTTATACACGTACATCATTGAAATTTAAGATAATACCAACACATATAATCCACCTTAAAAAAATACCTTTACCAAAATTTAATAAAATACACATTACAACATACGCCAACATATTCGCCAACGCAGGCTGGAGCGATAATCCCTCTACCGACATATCTGCAAAACACAACAAACTAAATAACACTTTTTTAGGAGCAATAGGATTAGGTCTTGATATTGTAACATATTACGACAAAGTTTTCTGTATTTACGTAGCACAAAATATTCAAAACGATTTTAGCATAGGCATAGGATTTAAATCATTTTTTTAAAGTACAAACAATCAAAAATATTGTTTTACAAAAACTTAACTACAAAAAGATAAAGCATCACAAAAAAGAAATATCAAGCACAATTATTTTTTAAAAGAAAAAAAATAAAAAAAATTTGCAATTATAAAAACAACAAATTACCTTTGCACTCCGAAAATATTATATATTTTCACAAGTTATAGGTAAATATTAATAAAAACATAAAACAATTTAAAAAAATGAAACGCACATACCAACCCTCGAATAGAAAGCGTAAAAACAAACACGGTTTCCGCGAAAGAATGAAAACCGCTAACGGACGTAAAGTATTGGCAAGAAGACGTAAAAAGGGCAGAAAAAAACTTACAGTATCGTCAGAACCGCAATGCAAATTAAAATATTAGTAATTAAACACATAAAAGCGGAATAAAAAATTTAAACCCCAACTCATCAAAACGGGATTGGGGATTTTTAGTTTATAGACAACAAAAAGTTTTATAAAAGCGTAAAAAACGCGAAAGACTTTTAAACAACAAAAAATGGCAGCATTACAATCCATCAGAAAACGCGGTACACTTTTAGCCGTGATAATAGGCGTGGCTTTGTTGGCCTTCATATTGGGCGACTTTCTCAACTCTGGAAATGCATTGTTTGGACAAAGCCAGTATGAAATGGGAAAAATCAACGGCCAAACCATTTCGTATCAAGAATTTTCTAATAAAGTAAACCAAAAAGAAAATTTCTACCGCATAGCATTCAACCGTAGTTCATTAGACGGCGAAACAACAGACCAAATTCGCGAACAAGCTTGGGAAGAAATAATAAGAGAAAAAGGTATAGGTCAAAATATCAAAAATTTAGGCATACAATGCACAGGCGATGAACTTCTCAATATGATTAACACTGGCAATGTAACGCCAATGATACGCCAAGCATTCACAAACCAAAACGGACAATACGATCCACAATTGGCGAAAACCTATATTTCCAGCAACTCGACAGAAAGCAATTTTATTTGGCAATGTATGGAAGACGAACTAAAAGCAACTCGCGAATACATAAAATACATTTCGCTCGTAGCTTCTGGTTTGTATGTTACTAATAGCGAAGTTGAACAAGAATTTGCAGAACGTACACATATCACTGATATTAAATATGTTAACATTCCCTATACTTCGATAAAAGACGAAGATGTATCAGTAAGCGACAAAGACCTCAAAGCATTTTTTGAGCAAAACGCCAAAAGATTTGACACTCAGCAAGAAACACGCGACATTGCCTATGTTTCGTTTGATGTTGTAGCTTCCGACAAAGATAGTGCTGACGCAAAAAAAATAGTTGACGACCTCAAAAATACATTTGAGTCCACTGACGAAATAGAAAACTTTGTAACAAGAAATTCCGACATACCGTACCAAAACATCCACTACTCAAAAGGTGAAATCCTCAACAAAACCGTTGATAGTGTAATGTTTAATTCTCTAGAAGGAATAGTTTATGGACCTTATATAGAAGGCGAATATTACAAAATGGCACGTTTAATAAAAAAAGAAATGTTGTCAGACAGCGTAAAAGTTTCGCATATACTTATAGCACACCGTACACAAGGCGACACAATGCCAGCAAGACTTAAAGCAGATTCCCTTATGGGCGTTATTAAATCGGGCATAGACTTCGGAGCATTGGCAATGCAGTTTTCCGACGACCAAACATCCGCTGCAGATAGCGGCAATCTTGGTTGGATTACAGAAAGGATAAACTTTATTCCCGAATTTAAAGATGCTTGTTTTTCTACTGCAAAAGGTCAAATTACCACAGTTTCAACACAATACGGTGTTCATATAATAAAAGTTTTGGACAAAACAGCTCCCAAACAAAAGGTATCTGTTGGATTTTTACAAATAGAAATTCGCCCTGGAAAAGAAACCAGACAAGCTGCTTACATGGCAGCAACACAATTTGCTGGAGCTAACAACAAACCTTCAGAATTTGAACAAACGGTTCAAGCCAACAATCTTGTACGTAGAGTAGCACCAAACCTTACAAGCAATACAAGAGTAATTCCTGGTATTGAAAACTCTCGCGAACTTGTTCGTTGGGCATTTGACAACGAAAAATCAAAAACAGTTTCTGACGTTATGGAATTTGGCGACAGATATATAGTAGCTGCATTAGTAGGCATACACCGTCAGGGATTGGCAAAATATGAAAGTGTAAAAGAATTTATCCGTCCAGAAGTAACCAACAACAAAAAGGCAGAAAAAATAATAGCAGACATAAAATCAAAAAATGCCGACAATGTTGATGCAGTTGCTGCACAAACAGGACAAACCGTTAAAACAGCTGCAAACGTAAATTTTGGAGCATCGCAAATTGCTGGTGTAGGCTTTGAACCAGCCGTTATTGCTGCTGCTGCTGCACTTCCCAAAGATGGTGTTAGTTCCCCAATACAAGGTCGTACAGGTGTTTTTGTTATAGAAAATACATCTTATACTCCATCGCAAGAAATTCAGCAAATAAACTACAACACAGATCGCACCCAACTTCAAAACGATTTGCGTAGTAGAGCATCGTATCAAGCTGTAGATGCAGTTAATAAAACATTCAATATAGAAGACAACAGAGTAAAATTCTTCTAAAATTGAATATTTTATAATAAAAAAATAAATTTTTTAGCCGCGCCGAAGCAATATTTGTTTCGGCGCGGCGTTTTATAAAATCGAAAATTAATAAAATGTAGGAGAAAAGCCATGAGTACACTATTAAAAATACACCCAGAAACGCCAATGCCAAGGCTTATTCGCCAAGCAGCCGAAGTTTTAGACAACGATGGACTTATCATCTACCCCACCGATAGCGTTTACGCACTTGGTTGTAGTATGAAAAGCAAAAAAGCTCTCGAAAGGTTAGCAAGGGTAAAAGGAATTAAATTATCAAAATCGCTATTTTCATTTATTTGTCGCGATTTAAGCGACATAGCCGAATACACCCAACCGTTAAGCACATCTGTTTTTAAAATAATCAAAAAAAATACACCTGGACCATTTACTTTTATTTTGCCTGCAAGCAAAAAAATCCCCAAAATGTTTGAAAACTCTCGAAAAACAGTTGGGCTTCGCATACCTCGTAGCAATATTTTGCACGACATAGTAACAGAACTCGGTTGGCCTTTGTTAACTACATCAATACACGACGAAGACGAAATTGTTGAATATACCACTGATCCAGAACTAATTTGGCAACGTTACAAAAACCTTGTTGATTTGGTTATAGACGGAGGATATGGCAACAATGAACCTACTGCCGTAATAGATTGTTCTGGTAAAGAAATAGAAGTTTTGCGCGAAGGCATGGTAGATTTAGTACTCTAAATGCTGGTTTAGAGCGTTAAAATATGTCTCCGCTTTTTTATAATAACGGTTATCACGGTTTGATTTCGGAAACATCCCAAGTATTTTTTCAAACGTTTCGTTATTAAGATTATACATCAGTTGCGTGGCAAGAATATATGGTGCAATTGGAGAAGTAATGTTGTTTTGTACAAAGTTGAGTTGAAACTGATTCTTTTCATTGTTAAGTACACCTATTATACTATCTAAATTATTGATAATCAACGAGTCTGAATTTTTAGATGCTTCTGCATACATACGGCTTACACCAGCACCTTTGTCGCAATAAGCAGAGTAAGACTGAATAAAATCTACAAAATTTTTATGACTTTCAGAGCCCGTCACAACACTCTTTTCGGGCTTAGCAAAATTGTAAGACACCTTAATATCTGAGTTTTCAACAAAAATCGGCAAATAATCAGGTGCATCGCCAACAAACAAATACATAAGTTCGGGATGGCTAACACTACCACCTAAAACAAGAGAATTTCGTTCAAAATAAGCACTATCAACTGTTATTAAAACACTATCATCATATCTATACAAAACAGCTTTGCGGTTATTAAGCCCCTGTCCCGACACCGTTATCTTATATTCACCTTCGGGAAGTCCACAACTTACAATCAACAAAAATGCAAGTAATAACGCATAAAAACACTTCATATAACTAAAATTTTGTTCAAATATAGAAATTTGTTTTTGTATAGCAACAAAATTAAATTACATTTGTAATAAAAAATTTTTTTACAAAAAATGAAAAACATTAAGTTAAACAAACTTGCACTTGACATAGTTTATGCTCTAACACTTGGTATAACAGCATTTTTGGCTGTTAAACTATTTACACAGGCAGTAAACGATGATGGCGACAAAGCCTATCAATCAGAAATGAAACAAAACTACAACAACTACAACCCTATTCTTCCTGAAAAACTTGATTTTTGCGGAGAAAGAGTTCCTCTTGAATATTTTGATGTGCGCGAGGCAATGGAAAAAGAACTTCTAAAAACCATGTACTGGCATAGCGAAACTTTCTTATATCTTAAACGAATGAATAGATACTTTCCAAGAATGCGCCAAATATTAAAACAAAATGGTGTTCCTGAAGATTTTCTTTATTTGTGCGTTGCCGAAAGCGGTATGGATCACGTAGTTTCATATGCTAAGGCTGTAGGTTTTTGGCAAATACTCGAAACTACAGGAAAAGAAAACGGACTTGAAATTAACGACGAGGTTGACGAACGCTACAACATAGAAAAGGCAACACAGGCCGCTTGTAGATATTTTAAACAAGCATACGAAAAATATGGCAGTTGGACTCTCACTGCTGCAAGTTACAACGCAGGTCAAGGAGCCGTTTCAAGATTTATACGTCAACAAGAAGTATCCGACTACTACGATATGCACATGGCAAAAGAAACAATGCGCTATGTTTATAGAATATTGGCTTATAAACTTTTGCTTACATGCCCCGAGGATTATGGTTTTTGTTTTCGCGAAAAAGATTTATACCCGATAATCAAAACCGACACTTTGATTGTTGATACTGCGATTACCGACCTTAGAGCTTTTGCTCGAGAATATTCGCAAAACTACAAACTTTTTAAAATGTTTAATCCATGGCTACGTGATAGCAAACTAACCAATAAAAACGGCAAGGAATACAAAATTGTTGTTCCTGCAAAAAACAGTAGAAAAATAAAAGAAAAATAAAAATTGAGTTTTTTTATTATAAGAAACAAAAAAACACTAAACCATTAATTTTCAGTTTAGTGTTTTTTTATGTGTTTAATTTGCTTGTTTTTTTACGACTCTAAAACCAGTGTAATAATCAGAAAATGTAGGTTTAGGTCCGTCTCGAAGGGTTGAACGGCACATATCTTCCATATTGTACCAAGACCCTCCCCTAATTACTTTGTAATTACCAGACTTTTGACCAATTGGGTTCTTTTGGCTTGTGGCAGTATATTTTCCATAAAAATCGCTACACCATTCCCAAACGTTGCCGCTCATGTCGTAAATACCAAGTTCATTTGGTTTCATGCGACCAACAGGCTTAAGTCCTTTTTCGTTTGTTGTTTCATCATACCAAGCCACCTCATCAATTTCATTACTTCCTGCATAAACATAATGTTTTGATTGATGACCACCTCTGGCTGCATATTCCCATTGAGCTTCCGTGGGCAAAGAGTATTCTTCACCAGTGGTTTCTGTCAACCATTTACAATAAGCATTGGCATCATACCAATTTATGTTTACAATAGGATAAGTATCATACCACTGCCACTTAACTGCATGGTCATGTTCCTCATACCACGAAGCAGGTGGCTCTACTGGCATTTTTCTATTTGTAGCCTTGCAAAACGCACGGTATTGAGCCACTGTTATTTCGTATTTACTTATATAAAAACTTGTTAGCGTAACACTATGAATCGGTTTTTCGTCAGCATCGCCAGATACGCTACCCATTTTAAATGTACCGCCCTTAACAAATACCATTGACGGTGGATTTGTAGTTTGTGCAAACCCCAAAATAGGCATAATAGCCATTGCCAACACAAAACCAAATGTTTTCAATCTGCTGATGGTTGCCATAATTGCAAAATTTTTATTTATCTCCAAAATATAGTTGCAAGTAGCATACCATAATTTTTATTTATGGTTTAGAGCCAATCTAAATTTATATTATTTTGCATTACGAGCAAGACGCATACCATAATTGTAGTTTGTAAATGTAGGTTCTGGACCATCTCTACTTGTAACGGTAGCATATTCAGCATTGTAATGCCACGACCCACCACGAATAACTCTCCATGCTGTCTGTGTGGTATTTACGGGATTATCAACAGGAGATTTTTCGTAATATTTATCTAAATAATAATCTGTACACCATTCCCAAACATTGCCACACATATCATAAATGCCAAGTTCGTTTGGTTTTTTAGAACCAACTTTCGATGGACCTTTTAGATAAGATGTTTCATCATACCATGCCACATCGGCAGCAGTTGCGCTACCAGCATACATTGTACCAGAAGAATTTTTACCTCCTCGAGCTGCGTATTCCCATTCGGCTTCAGTTGGTAAACGATAGCCATTACGCGACAAATTACATTCAATGGCTCCGTCTTCGTTTTCAAAATAGCATTTTTGCAAACCTTCTTTTTCGCTAAGCCAATTGCAATATGCTGCGGCTTCGTACCACGTTATATGGTGCATTGGCAGGTTGTCAACCCATCCCCACCATCTTTGTGTTGGCAACGGATAGAATTTTTTTGTATCGGGATGTTCGGTAAGCCATGTGCTATCGGGCTGTTTTGGCATCTTGTGTTCGCCACGTTTGTTTATCAAATCATTTGCCGAAGCATCTTGTATAAACTGTTTGTATTCTCCTACCGTTACTTCGTACTTTCCGATGTAAAAATCATTTACCTTAACAGTGTGTACAGGTTTTTCGTCTTTATCGCCTTTTAGCGTGGCAATACTGCCAGAATTTCCCATCTTGTACGACCCGCCTTCTACAAGCACCATCTGCGGCTTTGTCTGAGCCGTTGATATTGATGCAAGGCTTATCAATACCGCTGAAATCAATGTCAGTTTGTTCATTTTTTTCATTTTATACTGGGTTAAAAATTATCAATCTGTTTTATTTAACGTTTTATTAATTGTTTTTGTTGTTATTATTTACTTTTTTTTGTCTTTCAACTAATTATTATTTGGCAAATATAAATATTTTTTTCTTATTGTTGAATTTATTCGATTATTTTGAACTCTGTTCTACGATTTTTTGCCCTCCCCTGCTCTGTTGAATTGTCGGCACACGGTTTGGAATCACCATAACCTTCGGCAGTTAATCTTGAAATAGATATTCCATTATCACTCAAATACTTAACAATGGTTAATGCGCGTTTTTTTGACAATATTGCATTATGCTCACTACTGCCAACGTTGTCGGTATGACCGCCAATTTCTACCTTTAACGTTGGATTTTCATCAAGAAACTTTAACAGTTTATCAAGTTCGTAATACGATTCAGGTTTCAAATCGTATTTGTCGGTTTCAAAAAATATGTTTTCAAGCACAACTGTTTTTCCTGTTAAGATTTTATCGAGCGGTATTTCCAAATATTTTTTTGTAACGCTGTCTGGAATATTTTTAAGCGAAAAATTTACCGATTTCATTAAATAACCATCGCTTGCCACATTAAGTGCATAGTCGTTACCCTCTGGCAAAAACAATAAAATGTTATAATAATCATCAATGGTATTGCCAGTTTGCACTATCTGCCTTGTTTGTAAATTTACAAGTTCAAAATGCGATTTAAGGGGGGTACCAGTTTTTGCATCAATTACAGAGCCTTCTACAAAAAAAGTACGGTGAGGTCGATATTGTTGAGGAAGATTTATTTCATAAAGATCTATCTTGGTATCGGTGTTGCGGTCGGAAGAAATTATGGCCTTATTACCCAACACCGAAACTGACAATCTGCTTTCGTTTCCTTTTGAATTAATTGGATAACCAAGATTTATAGGTTTACCCCACTGTCCATCTGCTTGTTTTTTCGACACATACAAATCTTGACCACCCATACCAATAAATCCATTTGACGAAAAATACAGCGTTTGTCCGTCGGCATGGATAAATGGTGATGTCTCGTCCTTGTCGGTATTAACGTTTGGTCCTGCGTTTTCAGGTTCTGTCCAACTTCCATCGTCGTTGAGATGGCTAAACCAAATATCTTTTCCGCCAAATCCGCCCTTACGGTTGGATGTGAAATATAGTGTCTTACCATCGGCAGAAAAACTTGGTTGAGATTCCCATGCAGAAGTATTTACTGGCGATGGAAGTTGTTGCGGTAAAGTCCAACCATCGGTACGATTAACCGAAAAATAAATATCACAACATTTTATCATTCCATCGGGACAAGTACAACTTGTAAAAAAAAGTATTCTACCATCGGCAGAAATAAAAGGTGCTCCTTCGTTGTTGTATGTATTTATAGCAGAACCAATGCTCCTTGCTTGTTGCCACAATCCAGTACGAGAGTCTCGCTTGGTTATAAAAATATCCTCCTGCGTTACAGGAAGTAATGGGTTTTGTGATACCTGCGGCAATTCTATTGTATAAACAAGCGTATTTCCATCAGCAGAGATTGCTGGAAAATAGTCGTTGTAAATAGTGTTGACCTTTCCACCAAGATTAATAGGCTGAATATCAGAAGGATGTTCCAATGCGTTTTTCCTAAATTTTGCTGTTTCAAGTTTAATATTAGCCGAATTTCTAATTTTTTCGGTTAAAACAGGAAGTTTAAACAATTGTTGGTAATAATATATTGCGCTATCATTTTTATACGCATTAAGGTAAGCATCTCCAAGTCCACAAATAGTGGTTTCATTACCTTGGTCAATTTTGTATGCAGACAACAAAGCATCAACTTCGCCTTTATTATCGTTTTGTTTGGCTGCAATTTCCGATTTTAGCCACCATGCCTCAATAAAAGCAACATCTGTTTTCAATGCCTTATCAACACCAACCATAGCCGAAGTATAGTTTTCGGCGGCATAATCATTCAAAGCCTGTTCAAACGCAACAATTGCCTTTTTGTTTGATGTGTGATATTGCCCAAAAGACAACATTGGCATAAATATCATAAAAATAATAAAAAAAAACTTTTTCATGGTCTTAGGTTTTTATTCTGTTATTTCTTCAATTACCTTGCCAGTAGCATAATCAGGAAAATTTATATTTAGCAATGTAGCAATAGTAACAGCCACATCTGTTATGCTCACATTTCTACTTATACTCCTTTTTTTAATGTTTTTCCCATAAAACAAAAGAGGCACATGAGTATCGTAATTAAAGCCTGTTGATTGTGCTGATAGCGTATAAATGTCGGAAATTTCTTGCCAACCGGGTTGCAAATTTATCAATATATCACCGCTACGTGCCTTATGACAACTATTCTGAGCTTTTAACCACACACCATCTACATTTCCACCTCGTTGAAAGGCCGACGAAGGTACTGCATTGTCGATACCTCCAAATTGAACAAGAAAACGCGATGCTTTATCTTGAATATCGTCCATAGGTAGGTGTTTTTCCTCAATAAGTTGGTGATTGAGATATATTTGACGGCTTTGATATTTTTCCACAAGACCACCATAACCATACAACGCTTTAAGATAACTATCGAGTACCGTAACAGCATTTGACATGTTAATTTGACTACCAGGCAACCCAAGTTCGTTGAGAAAGGCAGGACAATCTGACGAACCTCTATCTGATGTTAAGAAAACTACATAGTTATCTCTACCGAGTTTTGCATCAAGTGCTGATAACAACGATGCTATTTCCAAATCTAAACGCATATATATATCCTGCACTTCCACAGAACGTATCCCAAAAATATCTGAAGCATAACCAGTTGCAGTAAAATTTACCATAAGTAAATCAGGAAAATTATCGATTCCAAGATTTTCGTGTTCAACTATCTCCAATGCCATATCTTTAACCAAACTACATCCATAAGGAGTATATTTAAGCAAAGAATAACCACGATTGATACAAAGCTGTTTTAAATTGTATGGAAACATACTTTTTCCATCAAATCCAACTTCATAAATGCTATTATCGGGCAGACTGGCGCGGTAATCTTCAACATTGCGAAGTGTAAACCACCCTCTACTTATATAATCGTTGGCAAGATGCTTATTATTAAACTCTTCCACCCAACTTGGAAGACAAGACATATAGTAATCTGATGTTATAAAACTGCCTTCATTATCGTCAAGCCAGTATGCTGCATCGGCGATATGCCCCCCTAAAAGCACCGCTGAAGTATTATCTGTGCTAACCGAAAAAACTTTCGATTGTTTGTAATTATTTAGTTTCATTTCGTCGCCAATTGTAGTTCCAAGCATTTGCATAGGCGATACTTTACCAGTAATGGACTTGCTACCCACCGCACTTCGCACCACATCACCAACGGCTGTTTGATAACGCTGATTAAGAGTACTATACCAACGTGTACCTACTATGCCATGATGACAAGGATTGGTGCCTGTAACAATAGTAGCCATACCACACGGTGATTCTGTTATTAGATAACTATAATTAGCATTAACACATACTGCTCCACCCATAAGCCTTTTAAAACCACTATCGCCAAAATATTCAAAATAACGATAAAGCATATCGGCTCGCATCTGATTTACTACAATACCAACAACCAACGGCACATTGTTTTGACAAAATGCCGATTCTAACATAAATAATGTTAACAACGTAAAAATAGTTAGCCTTGCTTTCATAAATAAAAAACTTTGGCGCAAAGTTTGGAATTTTATTTTATAAAAATTAATTTCGCTAACGTTTTTTTACAACCAATAACATTGCCAACAATGAAAATAACTTTTGCGACAATAATTATGGCATTTTTTGTTTGTTTTGCATCGGCACAGCAAGCAAATATCGACTTTGAAGAAACAGAATACAATTTTGGAGCTATAGATGAACTTGGAGGTAGTGTATCACATAGATTTGTATTCACCAACACAGGCGATATACCATTAATAATCAATAGTGTACACACATCATGCGGTTGCACATCACCAGCGTGGAGTCAAGAACCCATTCAGGCTGGCAAAAAAGGATACATTGACGTTACATTTGACCCTCGCGATCGTACTGGCGCTTTTACAAAAAGCATAATTGTTAATTCATCAGCCCAAGAGCAAAGCATAACTCTATACATTGGCGGCATAGTTTCGCAACGTCCTGCTCAAATTTCCGCAGAATATCCCTACTCGATATTAGACCTGAGACTAAAAACCAAGACTGCCAATTTCGGCAACATACAAAAAAACTCATCAGCCGATCGAACTATAGAGGTATTCAATCCAACAAAAGCCGACATTGTAGTTGGTAGCGGCTCTAATCCAGAATACATAACCATAGAACCAAAACCAAAAATAATAAAACCAGGACAAAAAGGAATAATAAAAATTAAGTTTGACGCAAAAAGTTGTCCGCTTTGGGATTATATACTTGTTCCAGCGCAAATAACAGTTAACACTTATCCTCACGAAATTAATATAAAAGCCGTTGTAACAGAAATATTTACAGAAAAACAAAAATCCAATCCGCCTATATTAAAACTAAACAGTGGCACAACATTAGACTTCGGCACTATTGAAAAAGATGGTATTGCCGTAAAAAAAATAAATTTCACCAACACTGGAAGTAGTCCGTTGATAATAAGAGCAATACGCAACAGCAACGATTGCCTTACATTTAAATTTTCCAACACCGAAATACAACCAGGGCAAAGTGCTGATATACAAGTGTTTTTTAATGCAGAAGGCAAACATGGCAACCAAAACCGTTATTTTAGTATTATAACTAATACTCCGCAAAATACCAACACTATTATAAAAACAATAGCAAAAATTGATAATTAAAGTTGCTACCCATAAAAAAGTGTTGGCATAAGAATAAAAAATCCGAAAAAAATACATAATTTTGTATTGAAAATATCAAATAATTAAATGACGGAATTTATTGTTGACAATTATGTTTACATATTGTTGCCACTAATAAGCGGGCTTATTGGTTGGGCAACAAATGTAATTGCCATAAAAATGACATTTTATCCCATTGAATATAAAGGGATAAAACCATTTGGTTGGCAAGGAATAATTCCGTCAAAAACAAAAAAAATGGCAGAGAAATCAGTAGATTTGCTGACTCGCGACCTTTTTAAAACCCAAGAGGTTTTTGCAAGAATAGACACCCAAAAAGTGGCAGAAATATCTCAAAGTCAATTCATAAAACTTGCCGAAGACATAACCAACCATACACTAATGGCTAAAATGCCAGCTGTATGGAAATTTGCGACTCCCAAATTTAAATCTACCATTGTTTCTGCAGTTGCCAAACATATTCCAAGCATGTTGGCAGATGTAATGGAGCAAATAAAAAACAATATTGATAGTCTTCTTGATCTTAAAAAACTCGCTTGGCATACTCTCAAAGAAGATAAAACATTAATCAACCGCATTTTTCTTGACCTTGGTGCAAAGCAATTTAGATTTATAGAAATTTCTGGACTATGGCTCGGAATGTTTTTTGGCGTTGGGCAAATTTTTACTGCAATGTATTTCAATCACTGGATTGTATATGTTTTATATGGAGTTTTTATCGGTTACATTACCAACGTAATAGCCATAAAAATGATATTTGAACCCGCTGAACCCAAACATATAGGTCCTTTCAAAATACAAGGTTTGTTTCTCAAACGTCAACGCGAAGAGGCTTATAGATATGCCCAAATAATCTCTGAAAATATCCTTACTGTAGAAAATCTTTTTGATGCTATTTTTCGCATGCCAAGCGACAGCCGTATCAACAGCATACTAAGTATAGAAACAGCCAAACTTCTCGAAAAAGTAGAACCAGACCTTCCTCTCGGTGCGCGTCTTGCCCTCATCGGCGACATACCAAATCACCTTAAAGCTGTGGCATGCTACGAGTTAAGAAACGAATTACCAATAACAATAAGAACAATTTTCCCATACACCGAAAAAGCATTGAACATCAAAAACGACATATACACAAAAATGGCAGGTCTTCCACCACAAAAATTTATAGATTTTTTACGTCCTGCATTTCAAGAAGACGAATGGAAACTTATAGCCGTTGGTAGCATACTCGGTGGTATAGCAGGATTGTTGCAATATTTTTTGGTCTAATCTATATCATTTAAAGTATTTTTAGTGTTTATAATTACATTTAAATAATTGAACTTTCGCAAATGTTTTTTACACGAAAAAACACTTAAATCACGTTTTTTGCTCTCCCTAAAAATAAAAAAAACACCCGTCATGGCGACAAAAACATCATCCGTGGCGGGTGTAATTTTTATAGTGTGTTAGTGTTATTGTTTAACAAACTTAGAAGTGTTGATTCCTTGACGGATAATGTAAACGCCTGATTTTAAATTAGAAATATCAATATATCCGTTTTCATCTTGAATACCACTCATCACAAGATGACCATTAGCAGTGAAAATTTGATATTTTCCAGCAATGGTGGTCATTAGTTTGTCAACCGTTGGATTTGGATAAATTTTATATCCTGCTTTTGTTAACGCCAATTCTGAAACAGCAGTTGTTTGGTCTTCATTGGTAGTTTCACTATCCGAAATTTCAGAAGACTCTTCATTTGCAATGCGGTAGAGGAACTCATCATAGGTTTCCACATCAACATTGCTATCCCAAACGCCAATGTTGTCGATTGCTATGTAGCCATTGCCACGACCCACCAAAAGCCATAATCCTTTGAGAGTTGCAACGCCGTTGGTCTCGGTTGTACCGCTCCAAATTTCCTCTTTGGTGTCGCGGTTAATTATTGTGGTTTCTACTTGGTTGGTTGAAGTATTGACTTTGCATGTTATGCGAGCCCAAGAACCTTCGGGAATGGTTATAGATGAATTTTCATCGTTGTTGACATACCAAATAGTCCTATCGTTCCCTGTTAAATATTGTGGGGCTTTGAGCATAAAAATGTAATTGTTTGAGGTAGCCGAATTGTTGATGGTTGTGTTGTCGGTGTTTGTTATGGCAATTTGAGCCTCGGAACGTTGGTTGACATCGCCGTTAAGTGCCTGAATATCAAATTGTATAGTATATTCTATTAAACCATCTACGCCACTGAAAGTGTTGATTGCAGAGCGGTTACCCGAACCACTTGGCGATACTTTGATGTTTACACCGTATGTGGCATCAGTTTGGGTACTGAGAATACCGTTTGGGCAAGTCCAACTGGATATTGAGCCATTGAAATCGTAATCCTCATAAAAAGCAAACGCACTATAGTCGAACGCTTTATATGTGCTTGGGTCGAAATCTTGAGAATAACCAACAATAATGTTAGAGATGCTTACATTTGACACAGGTGCAAAAACAAACTGTCCGTTTTTGTAATAGTTGATTACACTTGCACAAACATCGGAAACTTTGTTGGTAGCACCTGAGGGATAACTTGCAGTTACATCAGCAGAGTATTTGAGGATAAGTTTGCCATTTTTGTAATACGAAATTGTACCATCAGGATTGTAACTTATTGTCACAAAAGCTTTTTTGTTTACGTAAGAATCCCACGCGCCGCCATTTGAAGTTGTTGCTACCGACTCATACCAGTCGCAACCATCAAGATGCAATACTGAAAGATACATTACATAATTGTTGTCGGTGGAGTTTCCGATTTTGTTCCAGTCGGAATCAAGACCATCCACGTAAAAACTTATGCTCAAACCAGTTTGAGTATTGATGTCAGATATAGGGGTTGCATTGTTAAACGTTTCAATGTCGGCATAATCTTCCAACGGATTAGTTACCATATCCATCGGGTCTTCTGGAGAAATAATAACAGAAATGCCTGTTGTATAAGAATAATCGCCAACTTTTATTGTTGCTTTAATAGTAGCATTGGTGTTTGTAGTTACGGTTTTTACAGTGCCATCAGCATTGAGAGCCTGAGATGCGTCCCACGTAATTGTAGCGTTATAGTCGCCAGTGGTTTTTAAGGTTAACTTCTTTCCTGAATAAATTGTGGTTGGAAGTGTAAGATTTTTGACATTATAGACCAATGCCGTCTTGTCATCGTAAATCTGTCCTTGTGCAGCAAGCCTATATCCCCAAAGTGATTTATTTGAGCATACACCACTGAAAGTCAACGCTTTGTATGTAATTCCTTCATAGTCTTCGTAACTAAGAACACAATCGAACGATTCGCTACCAAGTGTTACAGTAAGATATTTGCCGTCCACCGACCAAGAACCAGTGTAGTCGCCAGTTACAGTGCCACCTTCAACAAGTTGAATAGACTTTTCGGTTGCACACGCGAGATTAGCGTAATCAGTGCCATAGCCATGATAAATAACGTTGTAATATCCAAGAACATCAGATGCGTTGATGGCTGTTGCATCATAGTCTGTGCCGTTGTACTCAAAAGGCGCAGCGGTTAGATAGCCTTTTTTTGTGTTGTAAAGACGATGAACCCTTACTTGGTGTCCTTCGGAGCCGTCGTTAAAACGTGTATGATAAATCAAATATGCTTTGCCGTCAGTGTCAACAAAAGCAGAGTTGTGTCCCTGTGCGGTGTTGCCAAGATCCATCATTTGGTACTGATAATACGACATAAGACGCAATCCCACATTGCCATTGATTGAGCCAACGCCAGTGTTTGTGGACAAGTAACGTGCATCGTTGTCATTCATATCTTTAAATGGACCTTCTGGACTGTCAGACCAAAATACTCTCATATTGTAGCCGCCAGCAGCAGCGAGTCCACCGTAAGTTACAAAAAGATAATATTTTCCGTTGATATACTGTATGTACGATGCCTCGCCCGAAACATTGTTGCCGCCAGCCACTTTCTTTCCCATGTAGATGTCTTCGGTGGCATTTGTTGGATCGGTGTCAACTGTTGTGTAGGTATAGGTATAATCACGAAAACCTGTGTTTTTGTCGAGTTTGATTTGGTACAGACCGCCATACCACGAGCCGTATGTCATATAAAGGTCGCCGTCTTCGCTGTAGAATACACATGGATCTATGCAATTAGTGCTATATGTGTAGTTTCCATTGCGGTTTTGAGCATAGCGAGAAAGGTCAGTTTCAGTTGTTACTTTTTCAACTTCAGTTTTAACAACATCATTTTTGGCTTTGTCGTTGATTCTTGAGAAGATTACCTCTCCTTGGTAAGTCCAGTTGCCGTCTAAATCGTCAGCGGTAAGGAGTACAATGCTGCTGTACCAATAGTCGCCATTGACGCTCATGTACATACACCATTTATTCATGTCTTTGTTCCAAATAACATCTGGAGCCCAAAGATTGCCCGAAACATCGTAGTTTGTGCTACCAAGGGCCGACCATGTGGCAGGCTCTGCAAAAATGGTTTTGTAATTGGTGTTGATGTTGTTGGTAAAAGTGGTCCAATTGATAAGGTCGGTTGACTTTGCCCACGCCATGTGCGAACCAAAAATAAAATAGACTTTGTTGTCATTTTCTTCGCCAGTTATTGTACCGTTGTGGTCGTAGCCAACAACTATGCTTGGGTCGTGAACCGACACACGGCTTTTAGACGCTCCCCATACGTTGTTGTAGATAGTGTTGACCTCCGTTTCTGAAAGCGTAGTCTGCGCCTCTGACGACACTGTCCCCATTAGGAATGCCGACATTAAGGAGTAAGCTAAAAATCTTGTTTTCATATCTTAAACTAATATTTATATGTTTGATTAAAAAATTAAGTGTCCAAATAGTGTAAAGATTCTTTGCCAAAGATAGCATAATTAATTGTAATAACAACACTTTTTAACAAAAAAAAATTAAATTATTTCATATCAATTTCATTTGAACGAGCAATATTGCGGGCGGACACGCAGAACAACACATTAAAAATATTTGCGACAATGGTGTATAGTGTGGTATAAAGCACTTTTTTTTTAAAAATTCATATATTAAAAAAACCTTTGGGTATTAAAAAAATATTAATTAGTATATTTTATTAAGCAATTAAACAATTAATTAATAAATTTGCACCATGATTTTAACACCAAAGCTAAAATTTTAAATGAACATTTTCATAAATGCGCTCTCGTTAATAGGCTCGCTCGGAATGTTTCTCTACGGAATGAAAATTATGAGCGACGGTCTTGAGAAATTTGCTGGAGAAAAATTGCGCTCCATCTTGTCGGCTATGACCAAAAACCGTTTCATGGGCATTCTTACAGGAATTATAATAACGGCCATAATCCAATCGAGTTCGGCCACCACGGTAATGGTTGTAAGTTTTGTCAACGCTGGATTAATGACACTAAAACAATCAATCGGCGTAATAATGGGAGCCAACATAGGCACAACAGTAACAGCGTGGATAATATCGGCAGTGGGGTTCAAAATCGACATTTCAGCATTTGCCATTCCACTTTTAGCAGTAGGCTTTATATTCCTTTATTCAAAAAATTCAAAACGAAAAAGTATCGGTGAATTTATTTATGGTTTTTCGTTTCTCTTTATGGGGTTGAGTTTTTTACAAAATGCAGCCACAGAGTTGAATATCGGCACATACGTTGCCAATATGTTGGCAGGAATCACCGACAATAGTTATTGGGTAATACTACTTTTTGTGCTAATTGGCATGATAGTAACATGTATAGTTCAAGCCTCAGCAGCAACAATGGCCATAACGCTTATGCTATTTGATATGCACATACCCGGATTTGGTTTTGAGCAAGCAGCAGCATTGGCTATGGGACAAAACATTGGTACAACCGTAACAGCATTTTTGGCATCATTATCTGCCAATGTTCAGGCACGAAGAGCGGCTATGGCTCACATGTTTTTCAACGTTTTTGGTGTTGTATTGGTATTGATATTATTCTACCCGTTTTGCAACGCTGTAAGTTGGTTTACAACAGATGTTCTTAGAGCCGACAACAACGACTTATTTAAACTTTCGATGTTTCACACAGCATTCAACCTTTTCAACACCCTTATACTCGTTGGCTTTGTTGATCAAATAGAAAAAATAGTTTGCCAACTTGTTACACGCAAAACCGACGAAGACGAGGAATACAGACTAAAATTTATACCAACAGGATTGTTTTCTGCATCAGAAATGGGATTGCTCGAAGCACGTGGAGAAATATCCAATTTTGCTGAGCGTTGCAACAAAATGTTCTCATTAGTAAAAAAAATAGTTGAAGTTAAAGACAAAAAAGAATTTGAAACATTATTTAAACGTATAGAAAAATACGAAATAATAACCGACAATATGGAAGAAGAAATTGGGAAATATCTCGGTAAAGTTAGCGAAGGCAAATTGTCGGTGGAGTCGAAACTAAAACTCCAAAAAATGTTGAAAATGATTTCCGAACTCGAAAGTATTGGCGACGCATGTTATAATATTGCAAGAACAGTTAACCACAAACGAACCAAAATTTCGGAAGATTTTACACAAGAACAAATCGAAAGTATAAACATAATGTTTGGGCTTGTTCAAACAGCATTAAACCACATGGTATCACAGACGCAACGTGGAGAAAACATCAAAGCCGACATTGCCACTACCATTGCCAACGAACAAGCTATCAACGACTACCGTAGCCTAACAAGAAACCAAAATACCCAAGCCCTTACCGATGGAAAGTATGGTTATGCACTTGGCTCTCACTATATGAATGTAATTTCTGAATGTGAAAAACTCGGCGACTATATTATAAACGTAATCCAAGCAAGCGAATAAAAATGATTTCGGCAGACAATTTAACAGTAGAGTTTTCTGGCTCAACACTTTTTAAAGATATATCGTTTCAGATAAACGAAAAAGACAGAATAGCCCTAATGGGCAAAAATGGCGCAGGCAAAAGCACTCTGTTAAAAATACTTGCGGGAGAACAACAACCTACGAGAGGTATGGTAACTGTTCCTAAAGATACGGTGGTAGCATACCTACCTCAACATCTAATGACTCAAGACGGAAGAACTGTATTTGAAGAAACAGCGCAGGTTTTTAATTATCTCAAAGAGGCAGAAAAAGAAATTGAACAAATAAACCATCAATTAGAAACTCGCACCGATTACGAGAGCGACGAGTATATGAAACTTATAGAAAAAGTAAGTTTGCTAAGCGAAAAGTTTTACGCCATAGACAATGTTCATTTCGACGAAGATGTAGAACGCACGTTAATGGGATTAGGCTTTGAACGTGAAGACTTTAACAGACCAACATCTGATTTTTCTGGTGGTTGGCGTATGAGAATAGAACTTGCCAAGTTGTTGCTCAAAAATCCTGATGTATTACTTCTTGACGAGCCAACCAACCACCTTGATATTGAATCGATACAATGGCTCGAAAACTTTATCAAAGAAAGTTCAAAAGCAGTGGTAGTAATTTCGCACGATAAAAAATTTGTAGATTCTATAACAACACGCACAATAGAAGTTACAATGGGACGTATTTACGATTACAAAGCTTCTTATTCTCAGTATCTTGAACTTCGTAAAGAACGCCGCGCCCAACAGCAAAAACAATACGAAGAGCAGCAAAAAATGATTCAAGAAACCAAAGAATTTATCGAAAGGTTTAAAGGAACATATAGCAAAACTCTTCAAGTGCAATCGCGCGTAAAAATGCTTGAAAAACTTCAGATAATAGAAGTTGACGAAGAAGACACAAGTCGTTTAAAACTGAGATTTCCGCCAGCACCGCGTTCTGGGCAATATCCAGTTATTGCCGAAGGTGTTGGAAAAAGTTTTGGAGAAAAAACCGTTTTCAAAAATGCAACGTTTACCATACAACGTGGCGACAAAGTTGCTTTTGTAGGGCGTAACGGAGAAGGAAAATCAACGCTTGTTAAATGTATAATGGGCGAATTGGAATACGAAGGCACTCTAAAAATGGGACACAACGTGTTGCCAGCATACTTTGCTCAAAACCAAGCATCATTACTTGACGAAGGATTAACGGTTTTTCAAACTATTGACGACATTGCAAAAGGCGACATTCGCACAAAAATAAAGGATATGCTTGGAGCATTTATGTTTTCGGGCGAAGCTATCGACAAAAAAGTTAAAGTATTGAGCGGTGGAGAAAAAACACGCTTGGCAATACTTAAACTTTTGCTCGAACCCGTTAATTTGCTTATTCTTGACGAACCAACAAACCATCTCGATATAAAAACAAAAGATGTTTTAAAACAAGCACTTCAAAATTTTGATGGTACGCTCATACTCGTAAGCCACGATAGAGATTTTCTCGACGGATTGGTTACAAAAGTTTATGAATTTGGTCATCAACGAGTTAAAGAACACCTTTGCGGAATTTACGACTTTTTGGAAACCAAACGTCTCGAAAACCTTCACGAGTTGGAGCGTAAAGCAAATTGATATTGTTACATAATCAATAAAATAGTATTAACTAATAAACTAAAACATCACGCTATCCATTTTTACATCATGAGATTCAAAAGGGATAGCGTTTAAAAACTGGAAATTAAAACACACTCCCATTTTAAATGCGTTATTCAACCGTGACAATAATCTATCGTAGTAACCTTTGCCACGTCCAAGCCTATTGCCATCGCTATCAAACGACATACCCGGCACAATTGCAAGGTCTAATTCGTCATAATTAGAAAAAACTTCTCCAATAGGTTCTAATATTCCAAATGCACCGCTAACCAACGAATTTGTACCATTGTAAAACCGTAACTCTAAATCATCACCAACAACTTTTGGCAATAAAACTTTTTTGCCCATATTAACACATATTTCCATCAATGGCGATACATCAACTTCATCGGGCAACGAACTGTATAACAATATTATACGAGCAAAATAAAATTGCTCTGTACTGGTTATTTTACTACAAATGTTCTCCGACTTTTCTTTAAGTTGCTCAATAGTAAAATTGTTTTTCAACAATTTTATACGTTGCCGCAATTCTGATTTTGTTTTCACAATTTTTTATTTTCTTATGTTGATTAACATTAAAAACCCGGCCAATTTTCCACCATTTGCACTTTTATATCAGCAAAAGATGTTACAATTTGCACTTTAAGGTCTGGCCAACTATCAGTTACAATAACCTTACCGCACTCATCAGCCCATTGATCTACAATTTTTACCTTAATATCTGCAAAAGAGTTAACAATTTGGACTTTAAGATCGGCAAAAGAATCAACAATCTTAACTTTTCCATACAATTTGTAAGTTTTACCATTCTTGGTTATAGTGCAATTTTGCTTATCTATGGTTATATTGTCGTAAATGGTTTCTGGACGGTTAACCTCATTATAAGCATATAACCATTCTGTTTGACAAAACGCTGTAAACGGAAACAATAGCAAACCAATTATAAATATAAACTTTTTCATAATACATTACATTTTAAAAACCAGCATTTCCACTTCCTACAATTTTTACTTTTAAATCCTCACCAGTAGTAACAATTCTAACTTTATAATCATAACCCGTTGACACTAACTTTACATTACCACAAGACGAGTTATAAGAACCCGGATGAATTTTTATATCATAACCAGTTGATACAATTTTTACTTTAATATCTTCGTTTGAATTTACAATTTTTACATTGCCAAACAAATTATAAATTTTTCCATTTTTTGTAATTGTAGCATTAGTTTTATCAATATTTTGATTATCAACATTAGTGGTTGAGCCATTATTGTTTACAACTATCACAATACTATCTAACTGATAATCAGATTTTTCTTGATAATTATTATAATTAACAACAGAATCAGAATCAACAATAGGCAAATTAATGCTAAAACTATCAGAAATAATTAAATTATTTGAATTTTCTGATGTGTTAGAGGTATCAACAATATTTCCAATTTGTTGTTCAACAGCATCTTCCGCATTAGCCAAATCACTGCTTGTATATTCTGCAATCTCGTATGGAATAGCATAAAACATCTTTATTTCCGATGTTATTTTTACAATAGTTCCGGGTTTGTAATTATCTCCCGAACCATCAATTTTTGTGTTCCACGATTTTAATGTATATTTTTCAAATGCAGAATCTTCGCCATAATCCAAAGACGGAACAGAAAAACCACTATTAGGATTCATAACAAGGTAACCATTTTCAATTTTTAATTTTTCTGGCAAAACAACGCTTTTCCCTATTGTATCATAAAGCAAAGAAACATTTCTTATACCAAAAATCCTCAAATACACAATGCCTTCATCAACATATTGCAAATTGCTACGACCACAAGTATAATCTGTACATTCTTGACAAGCAATTAATAAAAATAATGATAATATGAATATAAAACGCTTCATACATAACAAGTTTTATCTTTAACGCAAGTTAATAAAAAAAACGATATATATATATTTTTTTTGAAAAAAATTTACTACTTAACAACCGCAAATAATTTTTTTCTTAAAAAGAACTAAAAATAGTTTGAGATTAAACTATTATTCGTATATTTGAAACCGTAAAAAAAACTAATAGTTTGGTTTACTATTGTTAATCAATGTTTGAAAAAAAATAATATGTCCACACAAAACGAGTTTTTGTACCAAAGGTTCAAAGATATAGAAAAAGACGATTTAGAATATATCTATAGGGGCAATATAACCCCAAAACTCGTTATGAATATACTCGATTTTGCAAAATCGAACCTTGCAAAAGCAGGCGATACACAAAAAATAAAGTCGAAAATTTATTATATTATGGGCGAAGGATTACAAAATATCACTCGCCATCAAGCCGAAAAAGAAGTATCAGACCTCGACAAATCGGCAATTATAGTAATACATAAAAAACATTACAAATACTATATCGCCACAGGCAATTTGATGAATAGCAACGAGGAACAAAAACTAACATCAAAACTCGATTTTATCAATAAACTTGACGAAACTGGACTTAAAGAATATAGCAAAGAAATAAGGCTTACAACAGAATTTTCAGAACGAGGTGGTGCAAGTCTTGGTCTTATAGAAATGGCAAAAAAATCGGGCAATAAATTATCGTATAAAATAGAGCCAATAGATGAAAAAGTGTCGTATTTTTATCTAAACACCGAAATTACAACACAAAATTCAGAAAATACACCTATTGATAATTATGAATATTCGCTCGACGATTTGATAAAAACACACAATTTTTTAAACAAAAATAACCATATAATCTCGTTTAAAGGCGACTTTAATCAAGAAAATCTACTTTCGCTACTTACAATACTAAAAAACAGAATGAGCGAATCTACCACAAGCATAAAACTATACGCTGTAATGGTAGAATTATTGCAAAACATTGTAAAACATGCAGATAGTTTTCATGGTGGACAAGATTGGAAAGCTGGAATTTTCAACATAGCAGACCACGAAGACAAATACACCTTGTCGGCAGGCAACTACATAAAAAGTAATAGTAGCAAAATTTTGGCACAAAGATTGGACGCACTAAATAGCCTTACGCATAAAGAATTAACCAAAGAATACAATAGAATTTTGCTTAATTCAGAAACAAACGATCCAATAACCACAGGCTTGGGCATTATAGATATTCGTCGCAAGTGTGGTAGCAAAGTAGAATATCAACTTATTAAAGTAAATAACGATATTGATTTCCTTACAATAAATATTGACGTAAATAAAACAAGTTAAAATGCAACCATATATAAAAGATGCCACAGCAGACACACCGCAAGTAAAGTTGGATGCCGAAAATGGAATTTTTGAATTTTCAAAAATGTCCCTTCCAGAAGATGCAGTGGAATTTTATACACCCATAATAAATTGGCTTAGTGAATATGCAAAAAATCCAAAATCAAAAACAGAGTTTTTGATGAAACTTGAATATTTCAACACCGCATCATCAAAACAATTGATACAAATGCTTTTGGTATTGCAAGAAATCGCAACCCAAAACGAAGTAATTGTAAAATGGTATTACAAAGACATTGACGAAGATTTACAAGCATTAGGCGAAGAATATTCGCAAATAATTAATGTACCATTTGAACTTATAGAAACCAAATAATTTTTTTAACAATCAACGTCTGTTTTCGTAGTCGTTAAACCAATGTTTGGCACGGCTACGAAAAAGTATGTCCAACCCAAAAATGAAAAAATATTCACTAATATTGTTTTTTTCAATTTTATTGATGGCTTGTGGAACACAAAAAAAACTAATTCAAACCCGCAACACCGCCAACCAATATTATTATCAAAAACAATACGACTCTGCATATGCCAATTATCAAAGACTTATAGACACTTACGAAGCCAAAAACATGCCGCCAGATGCTGAAATATACGCAGCTGCAGGCAAGTCGCTTTTTTACGCTGGGCAAAAAGCAAAAGGAATAGAATATCTCAACACCGCTGAACAACACGGTTTTGAAGACGAACAATCGCTATTCATCAAAATAAGTTACTATCAAAGCATAGATAATTTAAGCAAAGAAATAACAACGTTAGAAAAATATGTAAGGCAATATCCCGATGGTCCAAATATCAAAGAAGTTTATCGAAGATGTTTTATAACAGGCTGGCAATCAAAAAATTACCAATCATCACTTACATATTACAACAAACTATCTACCGAAGATAAAAACAAAAAAGAAAACCTTGAAATTGCATATAATCTCTATCAAAAAATAGGCAGCAACGATGATGCAAACACAATAGCCGAAAAACTTTACCAATTAGATTCAGAAAACCTTATTGGTCTTAATTACAAAGCCTTGTCAACTTACAACGAAGTAGAAAAAGAATACGTTGCCGCAATAAAAGCTTACGAAGCCAAAAAAACAAACTCCTCATATAAAATTATGCGCACAAAGGTACAAGCTTTAGCTCCTAAATACAGACAAGCCAGAGATTTATACCTAAAACTTTACAACAAATACAAACGTCCTGGCGATGCGGCATATCTTGCACGAATATACACACGCCTAAACGACCCTCAAACTGCAAAAAAATACGATAATTTATCAAAAAAATAATAAAATCATGATAGAGCAACAGATAGCGGAAGATATGAAAACCGCAATGAAAGAAAAAGACAAACAACGTCTCGAAGCCATTAGACAAATTAAAGCGCAGATACTATTGGCAAAAACATCAGGTGCTAACCAAGAACTAACCGATGCTGATATGATGAAAATACTACAAAAAATGGTAAAACAAAGGAAAGAATCGGCAGAAATCTACGCTCAACAAGGTCGTCAAGATCTCGCCGACGAAGAAAACAAACAAATGGCTTACATTCAGGCGTATCTTCCTGCTCAAATGTCAGAAGAAGAAATTGCCGAGTCTGTAAAAAAAATTGTTGAACAAACTGGTGCAACATCAATAAAAGACATGGGAAAAGTTATGGGTGCTGCCAACAAACAATTGGCTGGCAAAGCCGAAAGTGCAGCAATTGCCAACGCCGTAAAAAAACTACTTAGCAAATAATAAATAGTATTTAACTGTTGAGAATTAAACTTATATTTTTTAATAGGAGTTCTAAAAATTGCTATTTCTACGTTGTATCTCAATCACAAAATCCTAATTTACAATAAGTAAACTATGTTTTTCGATTTTATACACCTTAAAAAAACAAATTTTTAGAACTCCCATTAAGTTTAATTTCTATTTTTTTTAATTGCAATGCAAAAACTTTCAATGGAGCAACTAAACCGACTTTCTGTTGACGACTATAAAAAAGTTGAAAAAACACCAGTTGTAGTTTTGCTCGATAATGTCCGCAGTGCGCTCAATGTTGGCTCTGTATTTCGCACTTGCGACGCATTTAGAATAGAAAAAATTATACTTTGCGGCATTTCTGCATGCCCACCTAACAACGAAATACGCAAAACAGCCATCGGTGCAGAACTTTCGGTTGATTGGCAATACGAAAAAAATACTATAGATGCTGTAAACAAACTAAAAAAAGATGGCTACGAAATTGTGGCTGTTGAACAAGCAGTTAACAGCATACCTCTCAATAAATTGTGTTTTAATTCTAATTCAAAAGTTGCTCTTGTTTTTGGCAACGAAGTTAACGGTGTCAACCAAGAAATAATGGATATTTGCCACCGATGTGTAGAAATTCCCCAATTTGGAACCAAACATTCGCTTAACGTTTCGGTTTCGGCAGGAATTGTAATTTGGGAAGTTTTTAAACTTTTAAATTCTTCATTATCAAATAATTAAAAGCATTTTATTAACTTTTTTTTCAAAAAATGTTAATAAAACATATCAACAAAAAAAAACAGACTATAGTTTTATAGTCCGTTTTTTTTTGATATGTTTTATTTCTTTTTAATTGTATTTCGGTTTTGCACTTTTACCTACATTAGAAAATTTATAATGAAGCGAAATAAGAGTTACAATGTAAGCGTCGTTATAACTTGAATCGCCACGTTTCATTTGACCCATCAACATAGGCTCAGTTGCCTCAACTTTGTTACCAGCATCATCTTTAACAAGATGGCGATCTGCAAGAATCGGAGTTAAATCGCTTGGAGCGGCATTAGCTTTTCCCGCTGCAACAGCAGCCAAATAATCAGCATCGTTATAATTGAAATAATAATCAGATCTTGCATCATCCAAATAGTCTGAAGTAGTATAGTGGTTAGAAATTTCCAAACTAATTGCAAATTTCTTTGTTAAACGATATTTAACACCCAAACCAATAGGAATTGTAAAAGCCCACAATTTATATTCGTCTTTTGGAGATACTTTTACTAACACACCATCTTCATTGAGAGTTTCGTATTCATAACCAGTACCTTGTCCCTCAGTGTGCAACGGTTGCAAAGCATACCAACTGCCATCATATTTTGCTTTTGGATTGAAGTGTAATCCACCAAATCCTACAAAAACGTATGCAGAAATATTACGGAAAAGGCTTCCTCTTGTAAATGTTGAATAACGAGCAACTTCTTTTTCTTTTATAAAATAATAGTCTATTTTTGCTCCAAGTTCAAAAGTATTGCTACGGAAACTTAAATTTCTAAGTTCACGATTTTCGTTTTTTGATTTAGAATCATCGGCATGCATCATTGCGTAAGAAAAGTCAACCCTAACCGACAAAGGTTCGAGTATCCTATATCTCCAACCAAGTGTAGCCGCAGGACGTGTGTCTGAAAATTTAAAGTCCTTAAGTCCAAAAAAATGTGCTGCATCTCCCCTGCCACCAGCAAGGTCGCCCATAAAATTGTTGATACCCAATCCCGCATAAACGCTGTGTCGTTCGCTTTTCCAACGTTGCGATGTTTGAGAAAACGCACTTCCTATCGAAAGTGTCGCCATAAGTATCAGAGCTAATGTTCTCTTCATAATTCTTTTTTATGTTTTTAAAAGCAATCCCGTGCTTTATTGTGCGTTGCTTTGTTAACGCTGCAAATTTAATTTCTTATTTTATCGCTGCAAAATTACCAATAATATTTTTAAATGAAACTCTTTTTTTAACTTTTTTTTTATCTAAAATTAAAAAAATTGTTTTAACCACTTTTTTAGGTATTTTCGTTGGTTCGCTTATCCATTCCCCAGAGTAGTTTATTACGCAATGTTGCAAAAAATCCATTTTGTGGCAATTTTATGGTTTTTAAAGTTTTTGAGGATTTTTTTAAAACCAATTCTTCCGAAAATGGAAAGCATGCTTGCTTATAGTCGAGCGATACAAGATAGTTTTTTTCGCGACCCGACGCTGCAAGTTTTAGTTCACAATCGTCAGAAATTACAATTGGTCTTACAGAAAGATTGTGTGGCGAAACTGGTGTTATTATAAAATTTCCACTTGTAGGTGTCAATATAGGTCCGCCCGCACTAAGTGAATATGCTGTACTGCCTGTTGGCGTGGCAACTATCAAACCATCTGCCCAATAAGTTGTTAAAAATTCGTCGTTTATATATACCGAAATGCTTATCATTGAACTGGAGTTCAACCGCATTACTGTGAGCTCGTTAAGTGCAAAGTTTAGTGTTCCAAATCTATTGTTTTGGCTTTGAAGCTCCAACAATGTGCGATTTTCTATTGAATAATTTCCAGAAAAAATATCACTAAATGCTTGTTCAAGGCCACTTTTTGATATTGTTGACAAAAAGCCAAGCCTTCCACTATTGATACCTGCCACTGGAATGCCTAAATTTAGGGCATATTCTACACTTTCGAGCATAGTACCATCACCACCTATACTCAACAATATATCAATATCTTTTGGCATTTCGTAACTATTTTTAAACGTTCCCGAAATATTGGGAGTAAAAAATAGTTTTTCACAAATAAACTTAAAATAGTCTTCATAAACGTAAATATCTGCTTTGTTGCGATTTAACGTTTCAAAGATTTTATAAATTCCATCGTTAAAATTATCTTGGAACTCGCGTCCGAATACTGCTATTTTCATAGCGCAAAATTATATGTTTTTTTACTTAATTTTCAAAAAAGACCTTTTTAAATTTAACTTAAAAAGCAACAATTTTTTCAAGAGAAAGAGGTCAAAGCCCTTTCCGCTTGATGGAAAATTTTGTACCTTTAGACCTTAAGTTCCCAACAAAAAAGTTACAAAATGGCACAAATAACCGCAGTACAAAGGTACGAAATCTACCATTTATACCAATATGGATAAAAAAAGTAAAATAGCAAGACGACTAAATTTCGCCCGCAGTACGATAACAAAGGAGTTGAACCGCAACAAGAATATGCACGGTGGCAAATACAACCCAAAACTTGCCCAACTGAAATATTGGGGCGTACTTTAAATCTGTAATGTTTGCCATATTTTTTGATATTGTTTGTAAAAACTTTTCGCAAATATATAAATTTTTTCTTTTGCGCAAGTTTCAATGTAGACAAAATTTCATTACACGTCTTTAAATTATTTTTTTCTATTATTGAAATTTTCTCTTTATATTTGCAAAGTCGTTTGAAAAAGTGGCGTGAACCCACAAAAAGTCCCTTAAAAAAGTGGCGCGAGAGAGTAAAAAGTCGTTTTAAAAAGTGGAATGATATGTTAAAACGTAAAGTAATTCAGCAACTTAGAATGTGGAAAGATACTCCTAACAAAAAGCCATTGGTAATCAAAGGTTGTCGTCAGTGCGGCAAGACCTTTGCTGTCAGAACTTTTGCAAATGATAACTATAAAAATGTGGTCTATCTTAATTTCATCGAAAACACCGACCTATCGGTTGCATTCGAGGGGCAGATGAACATTGACGAAATTGTCCTCAATATTTCGTCAATTGTCAAGGATGTGATTTTTGAGCCACATAAAACTTGTATTATTTTTGACGAAATCCAAGACTGTCCAAGGGCGCGTACTTCTCTCAAATTTTTTCATCTTGATGGACGGTACGACGTAATAGCCACTGGTTCGCTTCTTGGCGTGAAAGGTTATGGCGACAAAAACGGTCAAAAGGCTTCTGTGCCTGTCGGTTATGAAACAATAATAAATATGTTTCCGCTTGATTTTGAGGAGTTTCTGTGGGCAAATGGCATTTCTGACGCTATTATTTCAAAAATCAAAGAATGTCTCGAAACAATAACGCCCGTGCCAGAAGCGATACATCAGCAAATGAAAAAACTTCTTCTTCGATATGTAATTACTGGCGGAATGCCAGAGGCTGTCAATGTCTTTGTGAACACCCACGACCTCAATCAAGTGCTTAATATTCAGCGTACAATCATCAATGAATATGAAGATGATATGGTGAAATATGCCGACGATAGTATCAAGCCGCGAATCCGTGAATGTTTTGAATCTATCCCACACCAATTGAGCAAGGAAAACAAGAAGTTTCAATACTCGCTAATCCGCAAAAATGCCAAGGCGTCTCAATACGTCAACAGTCTGCAATGGATAGAAGACGCGGGCATCATTTGTCGTTGTAGAAACTTGCAAATCACTGAGTTGCCTTTGGACGGTAATGCGGAAAATGATGTTTTCAAAATTTATATGGCAGACACGGGGCTCTTTGTGTCAATGTTGGAAAAAGGAACGCAGGCGGACATTCTCCAAGGTAACCTACTTGCATACAAAGGTGCTGTGTTTGAAAATCTTATAGCGGATATTTTTTGCAAGATGGAGCGCAAACTATATTATTTCCGCAAGGATTCGGGGTTGGAGGTTGATTTTGTGATGCGTTACAAGGGCGAATGTACGCTTGTGGAGGTTAAGGCTGCAAATGGCAATGCCAAAAGCACCAAGACAATCCTTGCTCATTACGAGAAATACCACGTAAAATCCGCCATCAAACTCGGCGACTACAACATCGGTTATAAGGACAATATGTTGACACTGCCACATTATATGGCTTTTTTGCTGAGGGAATATTAATAACTAAACTTTCGCAAGTGTTTTAAGAGCCAAAAAAAATAATAAAAAAAGGCAGGAAAAATTTTCTAAATACACTGAAAATCAGTATATTTAAGCGTTAAAAATAAAAAAATTTATGTTGCCAAACAAAATTACAAAAAATTTCAAAGAAATATCAAAATTCTTTGTTGAAAA
>CALFIU010000136.1 GCA_937877455.1 uncultured Bacteroidales bacterium | reverse complement strand
CAAGGAGAGGGGGCTGGGGGGTGAGGTCAGCAAACAAATCGCCTGTTTCCTGACCACTATTCCCTATACCCTTTATTTTCCCATCCAAAAAATCTTTCATAAAATGGCTGTCAAACAATCCCTTTGCCCCAACTTCCTCTTCTGAAAATGGTATCCAATGGTTGACACCTTGTTTGCACGAAATCCTGTTTTGTCCGTGAAACAATGTGTAAATCAAACAGTTTGTCTGAAATTCGTTGTCGGTTTTCCAACCGTCGTTGGGATAGAGAAATTGGTCACGGTCGTTGAGCCAATCGGCAGGAATGACGTGACGGACAGCAAGATAAACCGAATTAGCAAATATAGAATTCTGATTTATTGCTGAATAATTATTGTGTCTTGTTCCTTTTTTATTGATGATACACAGAAACTTATTATTCTGAAAATCAGGCGTTGGATTTTCCATAAATCCAATAATATTATCTGTTTCTGTATCCAATTTTTTCATCCAACGATTAATGCTTAATTGATTTTCATCATCCACATGAACAATTTTATTACAATAAAATTTTCCATCTGCATTGTAAGCGTCAGCTGTGATTTTTGAAAACACTTCTTTTTTGTCGCAATCCCAAATATGAAATGCAATAGGGAAAGTTCCCTTTACATTGTCAAATGTTTTTGCAGGTACAAGGAACAATTTTTCCAATTTTGCTTGGAACACATTGCGGAAACTGGCAAAGTTGGAAGCGCAAAGCGCTTTCAACTTTGCAAAATTTGCAATTTTGCAACGTTGGAGTTCGCAGTAAATGCGAATCAAAATCTGTGCAAAAACCTCGTTGGTTGCCTTTCCGATTAATGCCTTGTATTTCTCATATGTTTTGTTTGTGTTGGCAACACCGCTTTTGTTTGCTCCCGTACCTGTAACTGTCGTTGCTGTTGTTGCCTCTGCATACGGCGGATTGATGTAAATCACAAGTTTCTTGCGTTTTTCGGGGTCGTTGATGATTTTGTAAAGGTCGGGGGGTAATTTGCCGATTTTGTCGGTAGGGACGTGGCGCGCCGCGTCCCTACAATCGGTGGAAATGTTGCCATCCGTCGGCAAAAATTCATCATTGAGAAAATCAAACTGAAAAACATGGCTTTCCAAAAGGTTCGCGCCGTTTTTGATGCGTTCTTTCATTACGTCAACGTCTTGTTGGTCGAGCGTTGAGGCGAAGATATGATATTTGTTCGTCAAGCCGTTGAGGAGGTTTCCCGTGCCGGCGCAACAATCCCACACGTAATATTCGTCTTGCCAATTTTCGCCCAAAACGTCAGCGATGTATTGTTGAGATTTTTCCACCCAAATCTGCGGCGTAAAAAACGCACCTTTGCGTTCCCTAACGTCCTGCGGCACAAGGCGGTCTTTGCGCTCTATGATGTAATTCCAATATTCGTTTTTGGGCGGACGTTTGTAAAGTTTCCAAAACTCGGCGTAACGGTCTAAGCCGTCGCCTTTGAACCCAAATGGCATCAGAATTTCCATTCCGAGACCGTCTTTTTTAAGAAGTTGGTACGGCTTTTTTACATTGGGCGAGAATGTTATATAAAAATCTTCGTTGACTGTCCTATCGTCGGCGATGTCGGTTGTGCCGTTGTCGTCGATATTGAGTTCGGCGAGGAAAAAGTCGCAGTCGTAAACAGCGTAAGATTTTTTGAGTTTCTCAAAATCGGCGTTGATGTACGGTTTCACCGCCTTGCACCATTTTTGATAAACGAAGATGAAGTTGTTTTTGTCGATTAAAGTTGATAAAAGCGAACCGCCGTCTTTGAAATTTTCGGCGATAAAGGTTTTCAGTTCGGATTCGTCGTTGTCGAAATAAAAAGCGAAAATCTTGCTACTATCCACTGTCGCCTTAACACTCTCCACTGTCTTCTGATCCACTTGCGACGGCGTTTGAGTCCAGTTGAAATCGTTGAGGTTAAACACTGGCTGAACGTCGTAATAAGGCACGAAAGCGATTTTTTCGTTGTCGAAACAACCCAAGAATTTTGGCGGCGTGAGATTCCAAGCGTCGGCTTTAATGGTAATAAGCAACTGTGCCAACATTCGGTAAATGTCGGTTGGTTGTTGTTTGGCTTCTGCCCAAAGCAAGTAGCCGTAATCGTTTTTCACAGAAAAATCGATGCGCTTAATGATGCCATCGCAATCAAATTTTTTAAAGTATTTTGTTGCGATTCTGTTTTTGAGTTCTTCTTCGAGCATAGTCACATTTTTTATGGCGTAAAGGTAATGATTTTTAAAACAATAGAAAAAATTTTTTCTTTGTAAGAAAAAAAATATAATTTTGTATGCAAAACAGATTGGATATAAATACCACTGCGAAAGGAAACATATTAGAGGAATTTGTATATGACTACCTGCAAAGTAGAGTAAAATCTAACGGCACTGATAGTTTAATTTCTATTGTCAATAGGCATAAAATTTATACAAAAGATAAACACTTGCTTCAATAGAAATAGAAGGTCATTCGAGTAACTATTTGGAACGTCAGGCGAACCATTTTGCATCATCATTGTTATTGCCAAAAATCAAAAATAATGTATGGATTCAATCTATTTAAGCAAAAAGAAGATATAAGACGAAAGTATATCTATGTTGATTCACAACCAAATAATTATCAAAGATGTAACTCTCACACCTCCACGCTCATAATCTTCTCCATCGCGCTCTCGCCATTATCAACTGCCGAAAGAATGTCGAAAACCTTATCGCTCCATCCGCCAATGAGATAAACGCCTGAATTTAAAATTCTTAGCGGCGATTGTCCATAGCCGGCAAGGTCGAAGATGTAGAGTTTGGCGTTTGGGGCGATTTGGCGGTAACGATTCCAAGATTTTTCAAAAGTATTATTACTGCCCGTGGAATTCCACATCTGACAATCTGTAAAAAACATCACCTTGTCGATAATGGTTTTATTTTTAATAAGATAATCTATCACTTTGAAACCATTGGTTGAATATCCAACCTTACCGTCGAGTTTGCGCAAGTCGGTTGCCGACTGCAAAATATTGTTGCTGGGCATATTAATTACCTCCCAACGGTCGCCAAAAATTCCCGAAACCACTCTGCGACAGCGTCTTTTGAGCAACATCGCCAACATCAGCCCTATATCGTAACATTCAACGGTGCTTTTTGGACTTACGGGACTGCACATCGAGCCGCTCACATCACACGCCAAAAGTACGCTCGTATCAGCACCAAAACCCTCGATGTTGGCGGCGGAATGTTTTACGGCAAGTTCCAGTGCCGACATCAAAAACGGCGTGTCGGGCGAGTTAATTTTTTTGAGTTCGCGGTAAGCCGAGAGAAAGCGGAAAGGCAATTGTTTAGACTTTGCCACTTGGTCGGCATTGCTCAAAATCGAGACGACAATATTGACTTTTTCTGCCGAAACTTTTGATTCGAGAATGTTCCTAAGATTGCGCAAAAGTGCCATATAGCCAAGCCGTCCGCTGATAATCAACTCCTCCCATTTTTGACGGAAGGCGGCGGATTTTAGTTCGGGAGTCTCAAATTTTTGCTGACCAAGGGCAGAAAGTTCGGTTTCCCAAGTGTATGGAATTTCAAGATTGCAGTCGGTTATCTTGTTGAAAATCAACTGTTGTGCATCGTCCTTTGCCTTTGGATGAACAAGGAAAAGAGCGTCGCGGAGTTTCACTTCGAGATTGTCGCGGTTGTATTTTGCAAACTGGTATTCGTCGAAACGGTTAAAAGCCTTTTGCAAACCGTTCTGAATCTGACGCGAAAGGTGGTTGAGTTTTTTGCGAGAATTTTGTTCAGCGTTCCTAAATTGGTAACACATAAGGAGTTCCATAATCTCGTCGGCACGCAAGACGCATTTTTCAACGGTACGCGCCACAAGATTGTCGCCGTTGTGGATTTTTGCCAATTCCACAATCAACAACAGCGGCACACTGCGAAGATTCATTTCGTTGCGGGCATAAACGGCGAGTTTTGCTGTGAACTCGTGCGGAACATTCTTCACCAATTCGGCAATCCTATAAATCCGTCCGCTCTTGTCTTCATAGAAATTGTTACTCAGCGCAGTGGAGACAACGGCGGTGTAAAGTTCCATTTCGGGCGTCAGTGCGTAGGCTTTTGCGCCCTCGTAGTTTTTGGTTTCGCTCTGTTCGCGCAACATAGAATTAAAACTCATCTTCGTAAAGTGTTTGATTGTTAATAAAAAAACGGTGCAACAAGCGCGGAGGTCTTATAGTCAGGGGGTAGTGAGCCTGTCCTGATTCGACGAAGAACTCCTCCACTACGGCAACCGTTATATTATAAAAGGCAGTGCAACAGGCGCAAAGAGTGTGTAACTCACGCAAAAAAGCGTGAACAAAAGTTTTGACTAACTCGAAGTAACTCTTCACTACGGCAACCGCCCAATATTTTCAAAGAACAGTTTTCTGTTGTTTGACGCTGCAAAGTAAAAACAAAGGTACGAAATCTTTTTGCGTAACGGAAATTTTTTTTGAGATTTTAAAAAAAAATTAGGCTTAAGGCTCAACACTTTCGCTCAACATTCTACCTATCTCATTAAGAGCCACGAACTTGTAGCGTTGCGACGTAATAGGTATTGATGTATATGATAAATGTTTTGCTTCCGTTTTTTGCCGAAGTGAAGCTTAGGTTGCTTTTTGTATAAGTTCTGAAATAATTGCATCTTCAACAAACCAACCAAAGCGACAATCTACATTTACGACAAACTCCAATACCAACATTATCCATTAAAAAAAATAAGAACCTGTACTTCCCAAACTTAAAATTCAAAAAAAGAAATCTGTTGGTTTGCAATAAATTCGATAAAACAAGGGAAAAGTTTGGTTAAAAATGTAAGTCCATTTGCACACTTTTGGTACGAAAATAAGTTTGTATTGCATTTTTTAGTAGTATTTGTTAATAACTAATAGATTTATTAAACACAAAAATAACAATTTTTTTTATCTTATAAAACAACATCAAATTTTTTTTCAACTGCATCGCATATTTTGTCGAAAAATTCGGTAAACTCCTCTTGAAAATCGTGATAATTATCCACAAAAACCTCTACCGCACAATCTGTATGTTTTGGCAACGAAGTAGTAAACTCCATTGTTTTCAATGCTGCAGAAATACCTTCTAAACGTGCATAAGATGCTAATCTATTGGAAATTATAAGATGTGGTACCTGCATTTGTAATTTTTGTGGTAGATAATCGTAATACTCTATACAATAATCATAAAACTTGCTGCAATATTGTTGCAAATCTTGACTACAATATAACATCCAATTTTTTGCCAAGAAATAGTCATAAAGCACATCAACAACCACCCCAGCATATTTTCCATAAAGTGGTCGCATTTTTTTTATACTCTTATTAGTAATAGGATTAGCATCGGTAAAACTATCAATAAACCTATGCATTGTTATTCCTTTAACAATTTCAGGCGGGTAACGTAATTCCAAACTTTGCAACGACCCTCGCACCCAATCGCCCATAAAATTGCCAACCATTACCAATGGTTTATCACCAGAAAGATATATATGAGCAAGAAAATTCATCTGTTTTTTTTAACAACATTTAATTATTCTCTCCTCAAAGCAACCAAAGGATCTATGGCCGCCGCACGTGCCGCAGGATAAATGGATGCTAAAAAACTTACTGCCACCGAAAATGCCATTGCACCAAATATTAATGACCATGTAAAAGAAAAATATTCAACTGTAGAATCAACAAGGACACCAATCTGCGAATTAGCCACCGAATTGGCAAACATAGCTGAGATTTTTCCACCCAAAACACCCAAAATTCCACCAAACAACCCCATTACAGCGGCTTCAACATAAAATATAAGGCGTATTTGAAAAGCTGTTGCTCCCATCGATTTCATTATGCCTATCTCCTTACGACGTTCGTAAATAGCCATCATAAGAGTATTTACAATTCCCAATGCTGCCACAAGAAGCGCGATAATTCCAACAGCCGCAAGTAACGAGTCAAGTAGAAAAAAAACTTTTTTCATATCTTTGAGTTTATCGCCAATAGAAAAAACCTGTAAGCCCATTTTTTCTAACGCATACTTTACACTTTCGAGTTGGGTAAAATCCCTCACCCTAACGTGTATTGAGTTATATTGTCCCGAATTAGAATAATTGTTAATAATATCGTAAACGTTTTTTAAATCCACACTTGGCAGAGCATCACAAGTTTTTGGTGGAAGAAAAATTCCACCAGAAAACATGCCTGCCGAAAATGAATTTGCATCAACAATTCCACAAACTGGCAAAAATGTTGACTCTGGTTTTACTGGCAATTCTCGCGAATTTTTATAAAGCAAATCCACCTTTTCAACATCAAAAACTGTTGTTATTATTTCAATTTCTTTGCCTATTATGCTGTCGGCTGGCAAAATAGTAAAATTTCCTGATGTTGGTTTATCTTCATCCTCAGCCAAAAATATATTTAGTTTTTGCAAAACTGCCCTGCTTACCACAACACCTTTTTGATTGTCAGAAGTATAAAAACTACCATATTTTATGTTGTCAAACGGACGATAATCCCTCATCATGGCTGGCACCGATTTTATATTTACAGAAACAGTTTTATCATTAATTTTAAGTTTTGCTGGTATTATAACCTCAGGGAAAGCCGCTGATACATTTGGAATTGCTTTTATTTTTTCAAGCATATCATCGTCAAGTGGCACTGGCTTAACCTGTTCTATTAAATTGGCAGCCCCGTAAATATTATATCCATCAGGCTCAAAATTTACTCCCGAAACGGTAATACCTGTAAACAAATCGTTTTTTTCAAGCGACTTAGCAATATTGTTTTGCATGCCGTTGGCAAAAGCCACCATAGCTCCGAGCGAGCCAATACCAATGGCAACACCCAAGATGGTTAATATAGTGCGAACTTTGTTTTGTTTAAGGTTGCTCGCCGCAAGTATCAAAATATCAGAAGGTTTCATTGGTTTGATGATGTTATTTTAATAATTTCGCCATCAGAAAGTAACACTGTCTTATGCGACACCCTATTGGCTGTTTCCTTATCGTGTGTTACCATAACAATGGTAATTTTATGTTTGCGATTAAACATCTGCAACAACCCAATTATCTCGGCAGATGTGGCAGTATCCAAATTACCCGTTGGTTCGTCGGCCAAAATAACTTTTGGTCTGTTGGCAAGTGCTCTTGCTATGGCTACTCTCTGCGCCTCACCGCCCGAAAGCTCGCTTGGATAATGCATAGCACGATTAAACAAGCCCATATTATAAAGCAGTTCACAGGCTCGCGTGTCGCGCAAACGACGTGGATAGTCGCTAAAAATTAGCGGCATTTTAACATTATCGATAGCCGTTTTTCCAGGTATAAGGTTAAACGATTGAAAAATCATTCCTATAGTAAATCTTCTATGTTGTGATAGTTGTTTTTCGCTCATAGTCAACAAGTTGACACCATCATAAAGTATTTCGCCTTTTGCATCTGTGTCAATACCTCCAAGCAAATTAAGAAGTGTTGATTTGCCAGAACCCGACCTACCAACTATCGAAACAAACTCACCATCGTTAATTTCAAAATTTATATTGCGCAAAGCGTAAATAAGATGTTCACCCTTATGATACGTTTTGCAAAGGTTTTTCACTACTATTGCAGTCAATTTATTCTAATTTTTTTGGAATGTAAATATAGAAAAAAAAGACGACGCAAAACTAATTTTTTCTAAAAAAAATATTATTTTTGTAAAAATTTTTATGTTAAGCAAATGCAATATTCTGTTGGTAAAAAAACATTTGAAGATATTAGAAAAAACAATTGCCTATATATCGACAAAACCGATTTTATATTAGACTTGTTGTATGGCAAACCTTCGTTCTATCTTCTGAGTAGGCCACACGGCTTTGGTAAAACATTATTTCTGAGCACATTGCAAGCTTTTTTTGAAAACCGAAGAGAGTTGTTTAAAGGTTTAATGATAGATAGGTATTACAAAAATTGGAAAAAAATTCCAGTTTTAGCCTTTGATTTTTGGGGCAATTACAGCCAATTTTCCGACTTGGAAAATACAATTGAAAAAATGTTGCAACAATACGAAAATATTTATGGAATAACCGAACTATCAAAAACTTACAACGAAAGACTTTGCAACATAATAAAAACTGCCAACACCTCTAATGGAGAAAATGTTGCCATCTTGGTTGACAATTACGATAAACCTGTATCAGACAATTTTTACAACCTAACCGAGCGTAACAAAGCCGCATGTGCTATGCGAAATCTCTTTTGCTTACCTAAAAATATAGCACAAAATATTAGATTTGCGTTTTTTACCTCCGTTATGCCGTTTAGTCAAATGGGAGCTGCAAAAGAATTGTCCAACTTTTTTAATATTAGCCTTGAACCTCGTTACGAAAGTGTATGCGGATTTTCTGAAGACGAATTACCGCTAATTAAGCCTAACATAGAAGAACTTGCAGAACATTTGCAACTATCCTATTCCGAAACACTAAGTAAACTAAAAGCCTACTACGGTGGTTATAGTTTTAGCGACGAATTTGTAATAAATTACAACCCTGCCGACATTTTGCAATCGATTGAAACAAAGCAAATTAAAAATTTCTGGAACGACAATGGTGCTACGGAAAACTTATCAAAAGCACTTGAAAAATATCAAACAGACTTTACTGAACTTGAAGGCATAAAATGTGCAGAATCAACATTTGTAAAACCATCGAGTCCTTTATCTAACTTCGTAAGCGCATTATACCAAAACGGCTACCTTACCATAAAAAGATACAATCTCGATTTAGAAGAATTTTATCTCGGTTTTCCAAATAAAGCAGCCGCACAAAGTTTTGCAAAGATTTATTTTGAGGTAAAATATGGTTTTCAGCAAAACATAAACACTTTTAAAAACGAGTTCCACGCTTTTTGTCAAGACGAAAATATTGACAATTTTTTAACTTCAACAGCTACATTTTTCAACGAATACAGCCAAACCGTAGAAAACATAGAACAAAAAGATTGTCGTATTATCCTTTACACAATTTTAAAAGCATTTGGAGCAGAAATATATTGTACACCAGAAATTAATCTCGGACAAAATGACATTCTTCTTGTAATGCAACAAAATATTTTTACAATTTATCTAAAATTTAGCGAACAACAAGAAGATAAATTCCGACCTGTTGATAAAAAACGAGTTGCTTGGGTACACCAAAAAAACAACCAAAGTATAATTAAAACAATTGTCAATTTTTCTTCTGATTGCAAATACATTGTTAATTGGCAAACCGAAGAATTTAATTGAAAACCAACAACATTGAATTATGAATGACGATGATATTAAGGATAAAGACTTACTTTCGATAGATGAAAATTGGCTTGAACCTCAAAAAGGTAGGATTTTAATTTCAGAACCCTTTTCTGGGGCAGAAATTTTTGAAAAATCAGTTGTTTTGATAGTTGAACATAACATCAAAGGCACTGTTGGATTCATATTAAACAAGCCACTTTTGAGTACACGCATATCAATTTTAGGACTCCTTGGACAATATCCGTGGAGTTTAAACTTGGGTGGCCCTGTGGAAACCGACAAAATTTTCTTCATACATTCAGCACCAGAAACGATAAGCGGAAGTCTAGAAATTGCTAAAGGAATATATTGGGGTGGCAACTTTAACACGGCAATGAAACTTATCGAAGATGGCAAATTATCGCAACGTCAAATAAGATTTTTTGCAGGCTATTCTGGTTGGAATGCAGGACAACTCGACTCTGAAATATCCAAAAAATTTTGGATGGTTGGCAAACTTAGCGGACAAATAATAATGGACACCCAAAAAGACATTTGGAGCGAAGCCATAGCTACAATGGGCGACCGTTACAAAATTTGGCAAAATCTACCTGCCGATCCAAGGCTTAACTAAATAAGCCACAAACATATTAACTACCTGTTTCAGTAACTTTTTCTTTTTTGGTTACACGTTTTTTACGAGCTTTAGCTTCATTAGCATTAAAAAGTGTAATTAATTCAACAATATCATCTTTTTTTAATTTTGCCGATATGCAAAGTTCTTGACCGCTCTCTCCTATCAACTTAACTTCGCTTCGCATATTTTTTACAAATTCTACCACAGCACTTGCAAGAGCGGTCAACGGTCCATTAACAGCCGAAACCAATGCAGTTACCGAAGGGACAATCCCCTCTCCCATCTCTCCGTTCTTGGCTTTTGTTTTTGTTAACTCCACTTTTTTTACGCCCGTTATATTTTGCTTATCTATATATGTTTTTAGTGTTAACAATTGTTCTTTGGTGGTTATCTTTTTTCCCGAAAACTCTAATTTAACTTTCATAATTTCTCTGTACGATTATTTTTGTTTTACTTAACTCGCCAAATTTACGTACATATTTTACAAAAATCAAATTTTTTTTCGCTTTTTTTAGATATTTCTAAATGAAAATTACCAAGAAAAATATTTATATAATTGCTTATTTACGAGTAATTAAGTAAAAAAAACGGAGTCAAACATTTGCTGACCCCGCTTTTAATATTTTTTATTTTTCAGAAAAAATAAAAAACAAAGAAATAATTGCAACAATTGCCACAATAAGTGCTATAACTTTTATCCAACTTACAGGTCTTTCGCCTTGCACCCGTCCTGATTGTCCATTGATTACAAAACGATAAACTTTGTCTTTATATCTGTATGCACTTATCCATACAGGCAACAAAATATGCTTAAAAGTAATGTCGCTATAATTTACATTTTTTGTATCGATTTTCTGTCTATCTCCACCAATATCATTGCGTATAGTAGAATCAATCTTTGACTGCATTTTTTGTTGGGCTGTTTCAAATCCCACCTTAAGATCAACACCGTAAGTTTCTGTTTTAAATCCACTCAAAAACTTTTCGTCGTACGGCACAAGCTCTTGCAAATTCCAAGGTTCAAGCCCATCAAGGTAGGATCTCGGTAGCGACTTACTGCCAACTACAAATATATCGTCAAACTCATTGTGAACCCTGCCTCGTGCAGCCGACCATCTTGTTTGAGTTTTGTAACCAGTTTTTACATTGCCATCCTTATCTTTATATTCATAAGGCACTTTGTAATCGTCGCCTCTCTCTCCAGTGTAAAAAGTATCGGTAACAGCATCATAAGTCCAATAAGGTAGATACACACCCGAAAGTTTTTCGCTTTGTGTCGCAAGTTTTTTAAGGTCGTTAGGTGCAAACCATAGCCCCTTTAACCATTGTTTATAAAGTTGACTACCGTGATATTGTTCAAGTTTAAACGGTAAAATTGCTTTCGGCTTAATTATTTTTGCCGTTGAATTTGATTTTACAGCTATTGGACTTCCACAAAAATCGCACAACGACGATACAACGTTGGGATTAAAAGTAGTTTCGGCACCACAAGCAGCACATTTTACAGTGTGGACTTCTTCCAACTGATCGCTACCAAGATTTTCTATATTTTCAAGTGTTGAAAGGTAGTCTATTTCTTTAACAGCATCTTCCAATGCCGATTCGTCTATTTTTATTTCGTTTAGCGCACCACAATACTCGCATTTAAGACTTGTTGTACCGGGAGCAAAAGTAAGATGTGCCCCACAATTGAAACATTTTATTTCATTTTGCGATGTACTTTCGGGCATATTTACATTTTCACCGTTGTTTTCCATGGTGTTTTTTTCAAATTTATGAGTTTAGGTGTTTGATGTTGTATTAACAATAATTTGAGTTTCGGCAATACATTTGTAAAACCGAAACTCAAAACCAATTAATCAATATCGAAATATGTTCTGTTGTTGTAAAATATAAAGATGTTTAGTTTAATTAACACCTTTATATTTTATCTTACTTTCAGAATTTTTGCTATTGTATTAACAACTTATTGCTAAAAATATGCGAAACTCAACATTTTTATTGCGCAGGTGGTGGTGGAGGAACAGCTCCGAATAGTTGAGCAATCTCTGCCACTTGACTTGCTTCTTGCCAATTGGCCATACCTTGTTTCCAAACGTATGTATTTTGGGTTATTGCTCCCTGTGCAATGAATTGTTGCAATTGCTGCATGTTTAATGGTCCTTGTTGAGCACCACCAACCATTGCATAATATTGCGCCTGTTGGAATGGTGGAGGCGGAGGTACGCCAGCACCTTGTTGATTCATCTGATTTTGCTGTTGGAATTGCTGATTCATCTGATTTTGCTGATTTTGCATCATTTGATTCATCATCATCATTCCCATCATGCTCTCCATGCCACCTGCACCGCCGCCAGGATTGTTGGCTGCACTTTTCATAGCATCAACCATACCTTTGGTTTGGTAACGATTCATATCGCCAAGCATATTAAGGCTTGTTCCTTCGTCAAGAGCTTTCTGCAACTCTTCAGGAAGATTGATGTTAGAAACGAGGAACTTGGTAATGTCCAATCCATACTCAGGAAATTCTTTTGCAAGTTCGCCTTGGCAATACTCACTAAGTTTTTTGTAGTTTGAAGCAAAATCCAAGAACGGTGTACCGCTATTGCCAATTGCCGTAACCATATTGGTAACAATCATACTACGAAGCTCTTCTGCAATGCTTTCTGTTGTAAATGTCTGATTGGTACCAACTACTTTTTTCAAAAATGTAGCAGGATCTTTTATCTGTATCGAATACGTACCAAAAGCACGAATTGTTACGCGACCAAAGTCTGCATCACGGATTACCACTGGTCCTGGTGTACCCCATTTTTGATTTGTAAATACCTTTGTGTTAACAAAATATACTTCTGCTTTAAATGGGCTGTTAAAACCGTATTTCCAACTTTTGAGTTTTGTTAACACTGGCATATTCTGTGTTGAAAGTGTGTATGTGCCAGGTTCAAAAACATCGGCCAATTCGCCTTCATTGATGAATACTGCGGTTTGCGACTCTCTTACAATGAGTTTCGCACCCATTTTAATTTCGTTACCGGCACGTTCAAACCGGTGAACCATTGTGTTTTGCGTGTTGTCGGTCCAATCAATTACATCGATCAACTCGTTTTTGATAATGTCAAATATACCCATATCTCTTTTTGAGTTAAAATTTGCTGACAATATACGTTTTTTTTGTCAACAAAAAAATTTTTTTTGATTTTTTATTATTTTTTTTCCGTTTTCAATTATTATTGTTGGATATTGACGATGGTAATGAAAAAAAAATTAATTTTGCGTTGATTTTTTTATACAAAATGTTTTACATTAATCATTTTTTGGTAATGAAACTGCTATTGTTTTTTTTCGCACTTACACTTTATATTAATAGTGTAGCGCAATCGGGCATTGTTTTTAGTTTTTCATCCGATGGTAACTCCGTTATACTCAATGAAATAAAGTATAAAAGTGCAAAAAATGTAGATTATGCCATTTGTCAATGCCAGTTTTTTATCTCCAACGTAAAAATAAAAATGAAAAATGGCAAAAAAATAGAGTTTGACAACTTTGTACATTACGTTGATATTGAAATAGCAAATACACAAAAAGCAGTTTTTCCAACAGAAATCGATTTACATCAAGCCGATAGCATCGAATTTACGTTTGGAATAGATTCAGCACTCAACATTAGTCGTAGATTTAAAAACCCACCAGAAAATTTAATGTTTTGGCCCGATTATCTCGGAGGTGGCTACCATTACATGAAAACAAACATTAAATATATTGATAAACAAGGTTTTACATCGGCATTTAACTGCCACATAGGACGCGGTCAAGTATATGACGAAAATGACAATCCTATAAATTACATCGAAAACACATTTGTTGTAAAATTACCCATAAAAATTGCCAACACATCAACTGGCACATTTGCAACCATAAATCTCAACATCTCAAAAATATTTAACTTTCCTAATGCCGTTGATTTCAACGACTATCGGGGTATAATGGACAACCAACAAGCCATGAGTATTTTTTGCGAAAACTTAAAAACAGCTTTTAGCAATTGATATTTTTGCAAAGACAATACGCTTTCAAAGCAAATTTCAAAAAAATATAAAAGAGCGAAAAAAAGTATTTGATAAAAATATCAAATATTTTTTTTATCAAAAGCACATCAATTTCATTTGAATTGGCATCAATGCGGGCGGGCACATAGACCCGCCCCTACAAAAAAATTTGACATTCAATATTATAAATAGGAGTTTGAGAAAAGGCGGCAAAGCCGCCTTTTCTCAAACTCCTATAATCCCCATCTCAAATAGAATGATGTGTAGGGGCGAACCTGCGTGTCCGCCCGATCAAATGAAATTAACGTGTATCAAAAGTTTAAATAATATTAACGGGCTAAGACAAAAGATAAAAAAATTTTTTTGTATCAAATTTGTTATATATATTTCGGGTGCAAAAAATTTAAGAATCTGTATTATGGAAAACGTAAACAAAAAGACATTTGTGTTGGACACTAACGTAATCCTACACGATTTTAATGCTATATTTAACTTTGAAGAAAACGACATCGCTGTACCGATAGTAGTTTTGGAAGAACTCGACAAATTTAAAAAAGGAAACGAAACCATCAACCTTCAATCGCGTGAGTTTATGCGCATACTCGACAAACTCACCGAAGGCAATCAAAACCTTGAAGACGGCATAAATCTCGGCAAAGGACGCGGAAAATTGTATATAATACAAGGTAAACCGTTTTCCGAAAAAATGAAATTATCGTTTTCGGAGCCAATTCCCGACCATAAAATACTTGCCGTTGCCATTTGGATAAAAGAACATTTCAACAATAGAAATGTAATACTTGTGTCGCAAGACATAAACCTAAGAATGAAAGCTCGTAGCCTAAGCATAGAGGCGCAAGACTACAAAACTGGCAAAGTGGAACACGCAGAACGACTTTTTGAAAATATGCGTACACTGCCTAACACACAAACTGACTTTGTTTCGCAAATTTACAAAGAAAACTCAATTGATGCCACAAAGTCTGGGCTAAATACAGAATTTATAGCCCACGAATATTTCACTGTTCAAGACGAACACGCATCGGCACTATGCCACTACGACCCATACCAAAATCAAATTCAAAAAGTATCGAAGAAAAATGCTTATGGTATAGTACCACGAAACGCCGAACAAACTTTTGCACTTGACGCATTGTTGAGACCAGAAATATCGTTAATTACCATAACAGGCAAAGCTGGAACTGGAAAAACTCTACTTGCAGTGGCATCTGCATTGGAACAAAATCGCGACTTTGCTCAAATTTACCTTGCTCGTCCAATTGTCCCGCTCGGTGGCAAAGACATTGGCTATTTACCGGGAAAAGAAAAAGACAAAATAGCACCATACATGCAACCATTGTTCGACAACATAACCGTAATAAAACAAGCAGTGGGCGTTAACAAAAAAGCAAGCCAAGATATAGAAACAATGCTAAAAGAAGAAAAGTTGCTTATCTCTCCCCTTGCATATATACGTGGACGAAGTTTGTCAAATGTGTTCTTTATTGTAGATGAATCGCAAAACCTAACACCTCACGAAATAAAAACCATAATAACACGCGCAGGCGAAGGAACAAAAATGGTTTTTGTTGGCGATGTTGAGCAAATAGACAGCCCATTTCTTGATATGCGCTCCAACGGACTATCGTATTTGGCCGACAAAATGAAAGGACAAAAATGCTTTGCGCATATAAACCTACAACATGGCGAACGTAGCGAGCTATCAGAATTGGCAAGTAAACTATTAAACTAACAGCTATACCACCAATTCAAGCAATATGAACCTTTTAAAATTCGGAGCCATAGACATAGGATCCAACGCAGTAAGATTGTTTATTGCCAACATAATAGAAGACGAGCATAACACCAACTCTGTGATAACAAAATCGTCGATGCACCGCATACCAATAAGGCTTGGAGAAGACGTTTTTTCTACAGGCGAAGTTGGTGAAATAAAAAGCGAAAAATTACTTAAAACAATGCAGGCATTCAATTTGATAATGGATGTCCAACAAGTTAAGCAATACAGAGCTTGCGCAACATCAGCCTTGCGTGAGGCAAGAAATTCTGCCCAAATTATAAACGAAATATACAAATCAACGGGCATAAAAATAGAAATTATTTCAAGCCAAGAAGAAGCTCACTTGCTGTATCGCTGTCGTAAACTTGATGAGTTTAAAAACGAATACAACTATATTTCGATTGACCTCGGCGGCGGTAGTATGGAGTTTACGCTTTTTAATCTAAAAGATACAATAGACTCAAACTCGTTTAAAGTGGGTACAATTCGAATGCTTAACGGATTGGTGGAAGACTCCGAAATAGAAAATCTAAAAGCATGGCTATGCGATAAAGTTCAAAAAAACAAACATATAAGGCTTATTGGTTCGGGAGGAAACATGAATAAACTTTTTAAACTTGCACAAGTAAAGAAAGGTAAACCTTTATCTTATAAAAAGTTGAAAAATTTATTAAAATTTCTATCCTCTTACGACTACGACGACCGTATGAAGGTAGTAGAGTTAAACCCCGACCGTGCCGATGTAATAATCCCAGCCGCTCAATTGTTTTTAAAAATTATGGAATGGTCGGGAATTAAAGAAATTTACGTACCAATGGTGGGGCTTGTTGACGGTATTGTAGCAGACGAATACATAAAATACCGCACTAAACTTCGTGGCATACCTTTTACAGAACCCGTTGACTTAATGATAGACAATTCTTAAATAACAAAATCCGAAAGTTTTTGGCAAACTTTCGGATTTATTATATTTTAGAAATAACTTACATACATTATTTTTCTGACAAATAATACTTACAAACACTCGTCAATCCACATATACTACATTTAGGTTTTAAAGCTTTGCAAACATTGCGACCATGAAGAATAAGCCAATGATGGGCTCGCGGCAACAAATGTTTTGGGAAACCATTTTCCAACTGTTTTTCTGCTTGCAACGGTGTTTTTGCATTGCTGGTAAGTCCAAGCCTTGCCGAAACACGAAAAACATGTGTATCAACTGGCATAACCAACTCTCCCCATAAAACAGATGCTACCACATTAGCGGTTTTAATGCCAACACCAGGCAACTTTACCAATTGATCAATGGAATGTGGCAATTGAGAATTATATTGCTTAACCAATATTTCTGAGGTTTGAAAAATATGCTTAGCCTTACTGTTGGGATAAGAAATAGACTTAATACATTCTAAAATACCATCTTCACCCGCTGTCAACATAGCCTCTGGTGTTGGATACTTGCTAAACAGCATTGGCGTAGTAAGGTTAACTCTCTTGTCTGTACATTGCGCCGACAGCATAACCGCCACCAAAAGTTCAAAGTCATTATTGTATTTAAGTTCAGTTTCTGCCAATGGCATTGTACGCTGAAAATAATCAACAACAGCATTATAAATCTCATCCTTAGTAAGCATAGTATTTTTCTCAATCAACAATGTTTCTATACCACCCAAAACTATACAATGTCGTCGTCAACAAGTTCAATAATACGTTTTTGAACAAGCGATGCAATTTCTTCTGGTTTTAAATTTTCGTATTCTTCCACACTTATTGGCTTGCCATACTTTACTTTTACAGGTGAAGGTTTAATAAAAAAAACACCTTTTGGACTAAGTTTATACATACCAGTAAGACCAACAGGCAAAATTGGCACACGCATAGTCTGAGCTGCCTTAAAAGGTAACTTTTTTAACGGCTTAATCTTGCCATCTTTACTTCTATGACCTTCAGGAAAAACAAGCAACGATGCACCAGTTTTTTTCATAAATTCACCCGCCTTTTGAAAAGTGCGCATAGATTTTATTACGCTATCTCGGTTAATTGGCAACTGACCATATTTCCTAATAAAAAAACCATAAATTGGCCAATGAAAATGGCTTGCTGCCTCAATACCAAAAGTATAGTTTGGCAAACAACTACACATAAGTGGTACATCGAAAAAACTAACATGATTGGGCATTATAATATATTCTGTGTCTAAATTTACTTCAGGGTCATACTCAACAGTTGTCTTGATAAACAAAACCTTAAAAAACAAATTAAGATTTTTTCGCGTTACCATAAAAACCTTGCGTTTGTCCGACACCAAAAGCCAAAACAAACTAATAACAAGCACCACCAAAGCCATGACAAACATCATAACCCACATATAACACGACACAAAAAAACTTCCAATTGCGTTTAATATCTTTTTCATTTAACAATTTTATTTTTATCAATGCACAAAAATAACAACAAAAACCATATTTCAATTTTTTTTGTTGTAAAATTATTTTCTATCTTTGTTGATTGTAAAAATAAAATTAGATGGAAAAAGATAAAAAACTTTCGCTATTGGGAACTTGGACAACTATATTAAGAGTTTTACTTTATGTAATAGCCTACACCATTGTTATTTACGCCATCCCAAAAGAAGGTAAGTTTAAATACGAATACCAAAAAGGCAGCCCGTGGAAACACGAAAACCTCATTGCGCCGTTTGATTTCGCCATATACAAAAGCGACAAAGAACTCGAAGACGAGCGACAAAATGTAGCCGCTACACAAAAAAAATATTTCAACAAAAACAACGAGGTGCAATTGATAAATACAGAAAAATTTTTACACGACTTCAACGACTTGCTTTATGAATTTAACGGAACACGCGATTCAAGCCAAGATATGACCATAAAAGGCAAAAACTATATACACGATTACCGTAATACAATATACTCCCTACTTTCAGCGGCATACACAAACGGCATTATAGAAAATGAAAAATACATAAACCAAACAGATGAAAACTCCAAGGTTATCTTTGTAATAAGTGAAAACATCACATCGCAAAAATCAATAAACGAAATTTTTACTCCAAAAACTGCTTACATCTATGCAAAAGAAGGTCTTGGCAATTTTTTAAAAGACAAGTATAAAAAACTTTCGGAAAATGAAATACTTTTTTCCCAAAAGATAACACCCAAAATAGATTTCAACAAATGGATAGAACCCAACCTAACATTTGACGAAAACACCACCGAAAAAGTATTACAAGACAACCTTTCGAGCATATCGCTCACACGCGGAGTTGTACAGCAAGGACAAAGAATAATCTACCAAGGAGAAGTTGTCAACGAAGAAGAATTTAGAATACTCGAATCGTTGCGACGCGAATATGAACAAAGCGACATCGGCTCTGGCTACACATATATTTTCCTTGGACAAGCAGTAATCTATCTACTACTCTTCTCGCTAATATACTTTTTCTTACGCACATTTAGACACGAATTTTTTTATCAAACAAAATACTCAGCACTGATACTTAGTTTGATAACAACATTTATAGTACTAATGAGCCTAATAATAAAATACAATTGGTTTAACATTTGGCTATTTCCGTTTTTGCTGTTGCCGATTATCATAAAAACATTTTTCGACACACGAACAGGACTTTTTTTTCACCTCATAGCCAGCGTTGCAACAGGATTTATAGCACCAAACTCATTTGAATACTTTGTAATGCAATTTATTCCTGGGTATTTTTTGCTTATAGCTTTTGAACAAATAAACCGACGCGGATTACTATTTAGAACATCGCTCGTAAGTTTTGTAATATACGCCTTAGTATATATAAGTTTTGAACTGATGCACAATGGAATACCCAGCGAAATAAACTGGCACACACTCGTTTATCTATCGATAAATTGCTTGCTTTTACTCTTAGCCTACCCACTAATCTACGCATTTGAAAAATTGTTTGGGCTTTTGAGCGACGTTTCTCTTGTAGAATTAAGTGATAGTAACCGACCACTACTCAGAAAATTGGCACAAGATGCACCTGGCACTTTTCAACATTGTATGCAAGTAGCCAATCTTGCAGAATCGGCTATATTTAAAATAGGAGGCAACCCACATTTGGCACGCGCAGGAGCTCTCTATCACGACATTGGAAAACTACACGCTCCAATGTATTTTGTTGAAAATCAAGTTAATAATATAAACCCTCACGACGAACTAAAAGATAACCTTAAAAGCGCAGAAATAATTATAAACCACGTCATTAAAGGTATTGAATTGGCAAATAAATACAAACTACCAAAACAAATAATAGATTTTATACGTACACACCACGGCACAACTCAAGTGGGGTATTTTTACATAAATTACATAAAAGAACACCCCGAAGCTACAAGCGATATAATAAAATTTACATACCCCGGTCCAAGACCTCTCTCCAAAGAAGGTGCAGTGGTAATGATGGCAGACTCCATAGAAGCTGCATCTCGTAGCCTAAAAACATATAATAAAGAAAACATCAGCAATATTGTTGACAACATAATCAACAAACAAATAGAACAAAAACAATTCGACAACACAAAACTCACGTTTAAGGATATTGACACAATTAAACAATTGTTTAAAGAAAAATTGCAAAACATCTACCATGCAAGAATAGAATATCCAAAATAAATTGTGTTTTTTGAAAAAAAATAAAATTATGAACGTAATTATCGCCGACAACCAAGACATAACCAAGGAAGGGCTCAAGTCGATAATACCTACCTACATAAAAAATCCAACATTGTTTTTCGCCGAAGACAAAAAGCAACTCTTGGAAAAATTAGTTTCGCACCCCGATGCATTGGTAATACTCGACTACACTCTCTTCGACTTTACTGGCATAGAAAACCTATCAATACTCGGCATAAAATACCCTTGCATGCATTGCATATTGTTTTGCGAAGAATTAAGTGCCGATTTTATAATACGTGCAGCAGCCGAACAATTTATATCTCTAATATCAAAAGACTGCACTATGAAAGAAATATCCAATGGAATAAAATCTGCATCAAAAGGCATTCAATTTATATGCGAAAAATTTTCAAGTCTATTGATAAAACGCGACAACATTCGCGAAAAATCGGTGCTTACTCCATCTGAAAGAGATATTCTAAGACTTATTGCATCGGGTAAAACCAACAAAGAAATAGCCGAAGAAAGACATTCAAGCATTAACACAATAACCACTCATAGAAAAAACATATTCAGAAAAATAAGTGTTAACAATGTACTCGAAGCATCTAAATATGCAGTTAAAGCAGGTATTGTAAACCCATCAGACTATTACATCTAAAAAATAAAAACAAAAGTTGTCTAAAAACAATGAACGGACTAAAAACAAACCAACGATTGGAACTTGCCTATAGTTACCTCATGTACACAGGCGAAAATGTTTTCTTAACTGGCAAAGCTGGCACAGGAAAAACCACATTTTTAAAACAACTGCGCCAACTATCACCCAAAAGAATGGTTGTAGCCGCCCCCACTGGCGTTGCAGCAATAAATGCTGGTGGTGTAACACTTCATTCCCTTTTCCAATTGTCGTTTGGTCCACAGATACCAGGACAATACAAACCGTCAAACCAATTTACACGTACAAAATTAGATTTAATACGCAGCATAGATCTTTTGGTAATTGATGAAATTAGTATGGTAAGAGCCGATTTACTCGATGCTGTTGACGGTGTACTTAGACGCATAAGACGTAATTCAAAACCATTTGGTGGTGTCCAACTATTATTAATAGGCGATATGCAACAACTTGCCCCTGTAGTAACAAGACAAGAAGAATCGATACTAAAAGACTATTATTCAACATTTTATTTCTTTGGTAGTTTAGCTTGGCAAAAAACAAAATACGTAGGCATAGAACTCAACGAAATTTTTAGACAAACCGACAACGAATATGTTTCTATTCTTAACGCAATACGCGATGGAAGCGCCACAATGGAAACTGTTAACAATCTCAATAAAAGATACATACCCTGCTACGTACCACCAGACGAAGACAATGTTATAACATTAGTAACACACAACGCCATGGCCGAAAAAATAAATTCCTCACACATGGCGGCGTTACCCGGCGAAGAAAAAACTTTTACTGCTGAAATAAAAGGCGATTTTCCCGAATCGAGTTATCCTGCCGAAAAAAATCTCGTTTTAAAAATAGGTGCAGCGGTAATGTTTATTAAAAACGACCCAAGTTACCAAAAACTATTTTTTAACGGAAAAATTGGACGCATAACATCGTTCGATGATGATGGTGTTGTGGTTAAATGTAACAATGACGACAACGAAATACACGTAACACCACTGCCTTGGGAAAACAAAAAATACACAATAGACGATAATACCAAGGAAATTACCGAAAACACCGTTGGAACATTTACCCAATTGCCATTGCGCACCGCTTGGGCTGTTACAATACACAAAAGCCAAGGTCTAACATTCGACAAAATGATGCTTGATGTTTCGCGTAGTTTTACTCACGGACAAGCTTACGTTGCTCTTAGCAGGTGTCGAACATTGGATGGATTGGTATTACTTCAACCATTTTCGGCATCTGACATCATCTGCGACCCAACAATAAGACAGTTTTCTCAAACTGTAGAACAAAACGTTCCAAGCATGGAAAACCTTGTTGACGACAAAAGAAACTATTTTTTCTCTTGCATAGACGACTTATTCAATTTTAACATATTATATTCAGAAATACAGCATCTTGTAAGAAAATTTGCCGAAGCAAAAACCGCGGCTGGAAATATTGAAATATTCAACAACACCGATTCAAAAATCTATCAAGAAATGATAGCCGTTGCAGAAAAATTTTCAAATACAATAAAAAATAATTTTTCAAAATGCAGTGATCCAGAAAATGAACCAACATTAAATTCAAGAATAACAAAAGGTTGTGAGTATTTTCTTTCAAAACTTTCAGAAATTGTTGAAAATCCAACAACTCATTTTATTTTCGACTGCGACGACAAAGAAAAGAAAAAAAATATTACAGAAGCCGTAGAAAATTTAAAAACTGAATACAATTTTAGAGTAAATTGTCTATCAGCAAATAAGGCTGGGTTTAACATAAAAAACTACCTATCTACCAAAGCAAAACTCAAACTATCACAATCTCAAACCAACACAAAACAAACTCATCGCACCGCATCTAACGCTGTCGATACCAAAACATCAAGCCAAAACTCTGGATTGTTCACATTATTAAACAATTGGCGACAAAAACGCGCTGGCGAACTTGGTATTGAACCAAAAGAAATTGTAAAAACTACGGTATTGAAACAAATTGCTGACTCCGCTGCTCAATCATACCTTGAAATTTCAAAAATAAAAGGTATGGGTGCTGCCAAAACCAAAAAACTTATTCCTGAAATATTAGAATTAATACTAAATTATAGAAAAGATAATGGAATGACAGCCGACTTTTCTGAACTTAAAACTGCTCGCTACGAATCGCTAAGTTCGCAAGAGCAATCACTTTACCTATTTTCAAAAGTTGGGCTAACGTTGGAAGAAATTGTAAAAAAACGCAAAATCGCTCTCACAACCGTTATAAACCACCTTATAAAATACGTAGCAACAGGCGAAGTACCAGCAACAAAACTAATTGATTCTCAAAGACTTGAAGAAATAAAAAAATTCATTGTTGAACATCAAAACATAAACTCTCTTACAGAAGTTTACGAAGGGTTGAACCAAAAATACACTTACGACGAAATCCGCGTTGCAAAAGCCGACATTGATTTTGAAAAACTTTAAAATACAATGAGATTAGTATTGATGCAAAATCCAAAAACTGGAATTATTACCCAAAATGAGAATGCCAACGCAATACAAAGTATGGCCATAAAAAACGATTTGTGGATACTTCCAGAAGTTTTCGACACTGGCTTTAACGTCAACATTACCAACAACTTCGACAAAGAAAAGTTAAAATTATTTTTACAAGAAACTGCCCAAAAAAACGAGGTTGCAATCTGCGGAAGCATATATGAACAAAAAAATCAAAAAATATACAATAGTTTTTATTTTTTTCATCCCAACGGCTCAACATTCAAATCGGGGAAACGCCATCTATTCGGAACCTTTGAAAAAAAACATGTAGAGCCAATTTCATCAACCAACAATTTTGAATACCTCGGCATAAAATTTAGACCCATAGTTTGCTACGACCTAAGATTTCCCGTTTGGTGCAGAAATACAAATAGTTACGATGTACTTCTATGTGTATCGCAATGGCCAAAAGAACGCCTAAACGAAAGACTAATATTACTATCAGCAAGAGCATTAGAAAACCTTTGTTTTTGCGTTAATGTCAACGGTTTAGGAGATTCGTCGGTATTTTTACCTTGGGGGGAAAAAGCAATACAATTGTCTCAAGAAAAAATAATGTTCTACAACATTGAATTACAAAAATTAAATAATTTTAGACAAAAACGTAAATATTTTGACGATTTTGACAAATTTGATTTAAAATGTTAAAAAAAATAACACTGATTTTATTATCGCTATGGATACAGCAAGCATCGGCACAACAGTATAATGCCGAAAACATGGTATATTATACACGACACGACAGCACCGACTTTGTAATACGATGTCTCGAAAACGGTGTACATCCCGATGCTGTTGACGAAGATGGATACACTGCACTAATGTTGGCAGCAGATAGAGGAAACTACGACCTATGCGAAATTCTACTTACCAAAGGCGCAGATCCAAACAAACTTGCCCCAGAATCACCTTCACCACTACTCGCAAGTGTAATAGCAAACTATCCAAAAGTAGCCGACCTACTATTGCAATACGGTGCAAAATTAAACAATGACAAAGTCTATCCGCTAACCTACGCAGTCTGTCACGGCTTGATAGAATGCGCAGAAGTGTTACTCTACCATCATTCAGACCCACAACATCTCTATCGCAACAAATCACCAATGCAGTTTGCTGCCGCCAAAAACGACACCGCAATGGCCAATCTTCTTACATTTTATGGTGCAGAACCCAACAAACCAGCTGGCGGACGTACCCCATTGTCGGTAGCAGCAGAATTTTCTTCAAACGATATGATAGAATGGCTATTAAACCAAGGCGCAGACATAAACGAAGTTAGTTCAACAGGTTACACACCAGTGGCATACGCTGCAAGATTTGCAGAAACGACAACATTGCAACTACTAATTGACAAACATGCCGACTTAACAATAAAAAATCAAAACAGAAACATTGCCGACGAAGCTATCTTTGCAGGAAGTAACGACAAAACCCAATTGCTAAAAAAATATGGCGTACAACCAGCCTCAAAATTATGGCTACATTATGTTTCATTTGGCTTTTTCAACGATTTTTTTAAAAACGAATATCGACTTGGCTTACAAGCAGGACTACACGAAATGCACTACAACTTAGCCATTTACACAGGTTTTTCAATTAGACCAGGATATAGTTCAATTTGGAAAGAAAAAAGCGAAAATCTTTATTGGCAATTACGAGAAAAAAGAAGTTTTTTTCATTTTACAATAGAAAAACGATTTAATTTCACTAAAAATTTTCCACATTTTGGAGCTTACGCAGCATACCAATTTGCGGTTTCTGGAGGAAAATACGACGGAGCAGTCCTCGACAAACCATCAAGACAAGTGTTTAACGTGCCATGCGGTGGCATATATTTACGATTTCAAGGCATCGGTTTTACTGCAGGATACCGTTATTTCAATTATAAAAACATCAAAAACGCACCAATAAACACTATAAATATGTCGTTGGATTTTTACTTTAAAACAGCAACTTCCAAAATGAAAAAATGGTAAAATAATGAGTTTTATAAAAAAAATAAAAAAAATGAGCACACTATCAAAAATCATTGCAATAGCAGCAATATTTTTGTTATGCTTTTTAACAATTAACTGTCAACTTGTTGGTTACGGCATAAAACAAGGTATAGGTCAATTAAAAATGGTAAAAAATGCTATCCCCATTGACACCCTTCTAAACGACCCCAAATATCCAGATAGTTTAAAATCAAAGTTATTGATAATAAAAGAAATACGACGTTTTGCAATAGATAGTATGCACCTTACCGATTCAAAAAACTATACCGCCGTTTACGATTTGCAAGGCCGACCAACAGCATACGTAGTGCAAGCATGCGAAAAATATGCAATAAAAAAATACCTTTGGAAATTTCCAATTGTAGGCAAATTGCCATACAAAGGTTTTTTTGACGAAACCGATGCAAAAAAAGAAGCACAAAAAATCAAAAAGCAAGGATACGATGTAAGAATTGTTAATCCGGGCGGTTGGAGTACTCTCGGCTGGTTTAAAGATCCTGTACTATCAAACATGCTTGCAAAAGATGAACCTTTTTTAGCCGACCTAATTATCCACGAACTAACCCATAGCACCATTTTTGTAAAAAACGACAGCGAACTAAACGAAAATATAGCTGACTACGTTGGCGAAAACGGTGCAAAATATTATTTAGCTTGTAAATATGGCTTCGATTCCGAAATTTTAAATCGCTATAAAAACCTAATTGACGACAACGAAAAATACGCAACACACTTTCTATATGGTGCTAAACAACTTGACAGCCTTTATAACTCGCAATCATTTAAAAACATAACAGACACTTCCACAAAAAACAAATTAAAACGTCAAGAGATAGAAAAAATTATTGAAATGCTCGACACAATAAAATTTAAGGTTGTAAAAACAGAAAAAATTAAAAAACAAAAATTAAAAAACATAAACAACACATTTTTCACTGGTTACATGACCTACCACAACCGTAAAAATTCGCTATATATCGAATGCAAAGAAAAATATAATGGTGATTTTCTATTACATTTAGAAAGTTTAAAAAAACAATGGGGGAAAAATTAATTATTTTTTTGGGCGGCTTTTTTATGCCCTTTTTACCGCCATATAACCGTAAAATCCTGCGATTT
>CALFIU010000135.1 GCA_937877455.1 uncultured Bacteroidales bacterium | reverse complement strand
TGCGGGCGTGTCGCAGTGTTTCAATGTCCCATATTTCCCTTTATGTGAAAACCGAAACTCGGCGCGAACATGGAATTGTAACGCCAGACAAAGTGGGGACAATTTTGAGAGACAGGCTGTAATATCTCATTTCACCACTTCCTTCCCCGCTGATGACCAGCATAGTATGCCGCAATCCAACTCGATGACGGAGAAGCCGTTTTTGGCGAGGGTTGCGGCTGCTGTTTTGCTGCGGCGTCCGCTACGGCAATAGACGGCGATGGTCTTGGATTTATCGAGAGAGGCAACAGCCTTTTGCTCGAAATCGGCGGCTTCAACGTCAATATTGACTGCATTGCGGATGTGTCCGTCAGCGTATTCCTGCGGTGTGCGAGAATCGAGGACAATGATGTCCGACTGTTTGATTATCTGCTCGAACTCGGCGGCATTGACAGAGCGGAAGTTTTGATCATTGCAGCTGGTGAAAGCACTTGCAACCAGCATCATAGATGCTAATATTTTTCTCATTTTTATCTCTTATTTTGATTAACAACTGCCATAAAGGTATAAAAAAATACCGAGTTTCAATGTCCTATGATTTCCTTTGAGTCCATCCAAAAATCTGTGTCAAAAAGAATAAAAGGGCAAATTCAACTTATAAATGCAACTTATGGTTACAGCAAGTATAGAAAATTTCCACAGGCGAACGAAAATACAACTTTTTTCTCTCCTCTTGTCTGAAAAAAAATTGATTCAGACCAACCACCTCTCCATGGTTATTTTTTCTCCTAAAAAGTTGCATTTACTAATTGAACTTAAGAATATCACTCCTTCTCCCACTCCGAAATCTCGCATTCGTGAGTTTTGTCGTCTTTGTAGTTGATAGCGACAAACAAAATTTTGCCTTTGTAGTTATCAAACGGTCGGAAATACTCCTTGCTTTTTATTTGCTCAAGTGCTTTACTTGCTGATTGTTCGTGCTTTAGCTCAATGATTACTGCCGGGTGCTCGTAATTATCTTGAACAGGAATGTAGAGCACATCGGCAATGCCTTTGCCAGCCGAAGCCTCTTTGATGACGGTGTAATTATTTAGCGCATAGATAAATGCGAGATACACAGCAGATGCAAGTGCTGCTTCGTTGTTGTAATTTCTATGCGATGTTACGTGTATGTGGCTCTCGTCGAGGGCTTTGGCTACTGCGTCAGCATTGCCTTCAAGAAGTTGGTTCCACGCCTCGCGGGAATCTTTGATTATCTGGTCGGTTACGGAGTAGTCGGGCAAAATGGAAACGGCTCTGTGCCAATCTTTGCGCACCTCCATATTGGGTATGCGGCAGGTGCTGTCTTCGTTGTTGAAAGCCAGATAACCAACGTGAATCAGATACGTCAGGGCATCGTCTTTAGTAACAAAGTCGGTCATTGTGTTGAGGTACGTAACGGGGTCAACCTCAACACTTTCGCCTGCAAGCATCTTGATAACATCGTCTTTCAGACCTTTAAAGTTCTGTGCGAGTCGGTCGGTGATGACACGGAATGTTGATGTTCTACCCCAAAAATTACCAAACTTTTTGGTCAGCATACACATTACAACCGATTCGGGGTTAAACACCTCATAACCATTCAGTTGATAACCGTCATACTCTTTTTTGCAGAGTTTATAGTCAACTCCATATTCCTCACAAAGCTGAATGGTTTCTTCTGCCGTAAAGCCCACAAATTCAGATAGTTCTAACGCATCGAGAATGGTGTATTCTCTGAAATTGTTGAGTTTGCTCTGCACACGGTCTCGCACAACTGGCAGAATGCCAGTGATATACGCTAAAGCTATTGCAGGGCGTAGGGTATCACTTTTGAAAAGTCCGTTGAGGAACTTCAAGTAATCAGCAAACAAATCTGTTCCAAACTCATCGCGAACAAGGCAGTCGTATTCGTCAAGAATGATTACAAAGCGCTCATTTGTAGCGGCATAAACTCTGAGCATACAATCTGCAATGGATTCTGCATAATCGAACTTTACATTAGGAAATTGTATTTCAAATTCTTGACGCACTACAAAAGACAATTTTTTTAACAAATTACCCTTATCTACTGCATTTTGATACTCACTCGCAATGTCTATCTTTATGAAATTGAGTTTATTGAGATATTCCTCATAATTCTCAGCCTTAGAGATCTTCAAGTCTTTGAACATCTCGCGCGAATCGCAACCTTTTGAGTAATAAGCGCAGAGCATATTTGTGGCTATCGTCTTTCCGAAACGACGTGGACGTGAGACGCAAACGTATTTATTCGCCTTATCAATAAATTTATTCAATTCACTGATTAACATTGTTTTATCAATGTAAATGTCTGCTGCCAAGGTCTCTTTGAAACCAATGTTGCTCGGATTGAGATATATGCCCATTGCCTTATTTGATGTTTGATTGCCCAAAGATAAGAAAACAAACTATTTTGCCATATACCTTAAAAAAGTAATTGACAATGAAAACTTTATAAATGGCGATACAATGAGCGTTGGCAAAGGGCTGTGATGCTTTATCCCCAGAAAAATCCAACTTTCACCTTTCAATTCTTGAAGTGTTTATTGTCCTTGTTTTCTGTGGTTTAAACCCGTTTATACGCCATACAAGCGTAGCATCAAAGTTGTTGTACTCTTTTTGTTTGTAATAATCGTATTGCTCACCGAATTTTGTTACCATTGGCCATGGTGTCGATTTTTCAAGAATATCAGTCCAACTAAGGGTTAGAACCAAATTCTGTCGGATTGCCCAACGCAGCCCTAAATCAAAATCCCATTTGTCGTTCAAATCAGTTGTGCCTTGAATACATTTCGATACATAACCCACAAGCATTGTTAACGATAAATCGGGCTTCGATTTTGAGACTCTGAATGTGTTATCGGCTGACAAAGCGTAACATAACTTGCTGCGACTGAACGAATTACCATGAAAATTACTGTGCTTGTAATATTGATTGATCAAATTGGCAGAAAACTCCACATTCCAAAAGCCGACTGTTACAGGCACTTCGGCCCCAATTCCTGACTGAATATTTTTGTTGAAATTGGTGAACTGAAAAATCACCATCTCGTTTGCAGCATCTACATACGGAAGTTGGCAGAAATATTTGTTGCGATACGAGCAGAACGCTGAAAACAAATAGCGTTTTCGCAGAATATAAGCAATATTGGCATCGTAGCGTGTTTCGGGTTTAAGCTGCGGATTTCCAATAATATAAGAATACGAAGTCTGTTGTTTAGATTGCGGATTCACCACCCAATACGCTGGATAGCGCTTGTTGGTTGATAGCGACAACTGAAACAGACTGCGCCTGATAGGCCACGTTACCGACAAACTCGGAAATAAATTCCATTCGCGCCATAGGTTAGTTTTGATGCCATTATTATCATAATCTGAATTGAAATATTCGGTTTCTATCGTCAGACTTAGCTCGATGCTATCGCGCAATGTACTCGATGTTTCGATGTAGAAACCACCCCGTTGCTCGTCTTGCCGGTTTCGTTGGATACTATCGTTATTGGGCTGATAATTACCATTATCATCATTAAAAAGATAATCAATTTTAGTCTTTGAACGCACCAATGTCCCATTCATGCCAGCAGTCAATGTGCACTTGTCTGAAATCTCTCTGTTGTAGTTTAAATTAACTTTTCCTTGATTAATGTCTTGTCCCGATTTGTTAACATAATCCAACGTCAAATTATAGTCATTATATCCTTTGTATAATTGCTCATCATCATCGGAGTATGATAAATAGTCTGCCGTAAACTCAAAATCGTACAACTCCCATTTTAGATTTGCATTTTGCAAGATTTCATTCTTATCATCATTAATAACCGAGCCATAGCCATAACCAACAGTTTTATAGATTTTATATTTATCGTATTTAACATAATAGTACATTGAGAGTTCATTTTTATCAGAAAAGGCATAATCGGCAGCCAACCGAAATTTGCCATTATCAAGCTCCACTTTACCTAAAGAATGCTGACCAAATTCCACAGAAGGTTGCAACCATGAATCAATATAGAATCTTGTTTCTTCGAATGAAGCTGTGTGATATTTAGAATCCCGACCACTCACCAAAAAATCAAGATAGAGTTTATCTCCTTTAAATGAAGTGTTCAGACGGCCGCCGTAGCTCGAATAAAATTCCTGTTCAAAATTAGGAGCAAGTTCCATAGCCCAAGGACTGCCACCTTTTTTTGTTTTGTCTTTCACAATATTGATAACCGCCCCGTGTACACCGTATTTTGCAGGAGCACGATACATCACTTCAATATTCCGCACATCGTTTGCCGACATCGATTTCAGCATCTCTGCCACTTGTTCGTTCGACATCAGCGATGCCTTACCATCAACAATAAGCGTCAGGTTTGAAGCTCCTATCAGGCTGACATTGCTGCCCGACAGCTTCACACCCGGAATCTCTTTCAACAAATCGAAAGCCGATGACACTGTCTTTTGCTCCTTTGCTTTAGTCACATTATAGACCAGACTGCCGCCTTGCTTGACAGTAACCACTGGCGCATAAGCCACCACATCAATGGCTCTTAGCTCAGTTGTTTTGTCGGTAAGGACAATATTTTTGCATGGCGAATAATCTGAATTACTGAAAGTTACGATTTTTGTTTGATACGCTAAATGCTGAACAAGCAGGCGTCCGTCTTTAACAGATTTATCAAAAAGATAACTTCCTGAGCTATCGGTAGTTACAACATCAACAAAAACCGAATCAGCTGTTTGTAAAATAACAACTGCCATAGGAACCGGCTCTTTGCTGCTGTCGGTTATTGTTCCACTGATTGACTGCGATTTGACACAAATCGACACTAACAATATTATGAACGTTAAATGTAGTTTTTTCATTATTCAGACAAGGTTGAGTTTATTTACATTAAACAATAATAGTGCAAGATTATGCTGTAACGTTGTAGATATTGCATAATACTAATCTGATGTTAAGTGTGCAAACCAAAAAAAAAA
>CALFIU010000134.1 GCA_937877455.1 uncultured Bacteroidales bacterium | reverse complement strand
TGCAAAAAATACACACGGATTTTTTGTAGATTTCGTTGATTCTGCAAAAAATACAACTATTTACATGTTAAAAAAATAAAAAAAATTGAATTATACAATTAACAATTTATACATGTTGTGTTTGGATGTTTTTTTATTGCAAATTAATTTGGTACATTTGTTGCCGAAAAAAAATATACCGGCAAAAAATATGAAAAAGGCAATTGCTATAATAATTTTATTTTTATCAACCATAATTAACACGCAAGCGCAAGATACAAAAGTTTATCTATCTCCAAGGTTAATTATAGGTTGGACATTCTATTCTGGATTTAACTACGGCATAGACCTAACGATAGGACTTTTTAAAATAAAAAGCGACAATCCAGAAATAAATTTTTGCATATCACCACAATATTATTTTGTAAACTACAAAAATACCCAACAAAATATCATATCGTTCAATGCAGTAATAGAAAGCAACATATATAGAATAGCCGCAGGCATTGGACAAGTTAATTACAAATGGGGGTTCAAAGGCATAAACCGAAACGGCGCGCTTGGTTATCAATTTGATGTTTCGTTAACAACCGACAGCAAATACACACCATGGGTACAATGTAAAACTTTTGTATTACACAATGGTTATTGGGAATTTTACAGCAGACCATACTATCTAAGCACAAACATTTTTTTTCGGCCAGAACCATACATTGTTTACGAAAAAAAATAAAATTTCGACAATCTTAACCGCTCAAAAAAAATATTTTGTAATAACCCAACTAAAACACTAAAATAATGTGTTGAAAAAAAAATATTTTTTTTCAACACATTATTTTATATATTTGCATTTATAAAATTAGGCAAACATGATTAATAAAAACATAAAAATATATTGCAAAAATACGGGTATAGAAAAAGAATATCCTGTTGGTACATCGCTACAAAGCATAATTACAGATCAAAATATATCTTTGCCAATGCCAATACTTGGTGCAAGGGTAAATAACAAAATAAAAGAACTTGACTATTGCATTTTCAAACCCAAAATAGTTGAATTTTTCGACTTTAGCAACATTGACGGGCAACGTATGTACACAAGGTCGCTTTGTTTTATGCTCATCAAAGCCGTAAAAGAAATTTTACCAAATTGTCATTTATTTATAGACCATAACATAAGCGACAGCCTTTATTGTAGGCTAATGATTGGTGATAATGAATACATACCCACCGAAAACGAAGTACTTGCTCTTAAAGACAAAATGAAAACACTATGCGAACAAAAAATTCCTTTTGAACGCAAAGAAATACTTTCGAGCCAAGCAGCAGACTTATTTTCTTCGATGGGAATGGAAGACAAAACAGATTTATTCAAAAACCGTTCAAGAATATTCTCATCGGTATATTATCTCGATGGGCAAGCAGATTATTTTTACGGCTACCTTGTGCCACACACTGGATATATCAATAGTTTTGACCTTACAAAATATTATAATGGCATATTGTTGCGTTACCCAACGGGTAAAAACTTTGAAATACCCGAACTAAAAAAACAAGAAAAACTTTTTGACATATTTCAAGAAGAAAGCCATTGGTACAAACTGTTGGGATTTAGCACTGTATCAAGTCTTAACCGACTTGCAGAAAACAATAAAGCCTCTTCACTAATAAAAATTTCGGAAGCACTGCACGAGAAAAAACTTGCCGAAATAGCCGAAAGAATAAAATCTGCGGGCAACATAAAACTCGTTTTAATAGCAGGTCCTTCGTCGTCAGGAAAAACCACCACGTCAAAAAGACTTTGTGTACAATTGGCAGTTGTTGGGCTAAAACCTGTTCAAATCTCGCTCGACAACTATTTTGTTAATAGAGTTGACACTCCCAAAGACGAAAATGGCGAATACGATTTTGAATGTCTTGAAGCACTTGACTACAAAAAGTTTAACGAGGACATGATTGACATGATGGCTGGCAAAACGGTAGAACTTCCTGTATATTCATTTGAAAAAGGAGAAAGAATATACAAAGGCGACTTTATGACAGCAGAGCCAGACACGGTATTTGTTGTGGAAGGAATTCATGGATTAAATCCCAAGTTGAGCGAAATGATACCAAACAACCGCAAATTCAAAATATACGTATCAGCACTTACACAACTTAACATCGACAGCCACAACCGCATACAAACCACCGACAATAGATTGCTAAGACGTATAATTCGCGACTATCAATACCGCCATTATTCTGCCGAAGATACACTTAAACGTTGGCCAGGAGTAAGACGTGGCGAAGATAAAAACATCTTCCCATTTCAAGAAGAAGCTGATGTAATGTTTAATAGCGCGCTACCATACGAACTTGGAGTGATAAAAAATTATGTAGAACCAGTACTCGGTAGCGTTTGCGAAACATCGCCAGAATACAGCGAAGCACAACGTTTAATAAAATTACTAACATATTTCAAAGAAATACCAGTAAACGAAATACCACCAACCTCCATTTTACGAGAGTTTTTAAGCGGTAGTTCGTTTCATTACTAAAAACACTGCACAAACACAAACACCAATAACCATAAGTAAAAAGAAAGTGCAATTTAAAGACATACCAGGACTTGACGATGTTAAACAGCGGTTGGTAAATACTGTAGAAGAAAACCGTATAAGCCACGCACAACTATTTTTGGGGCAAGAAGGATGTGGAAAACTTGCCCTTGCCATTGCATACGCTCAATACATCTGTTGCAACAACAAAACCAATGGCGATAGTTGTGGCAAATGTCCGCAATGTCTAAAATACCAAAAACTCATACATCCAGATTTACATTTTGTATATCCAGTAGTAAAACAAAAAAACTCCACAAAACCACCCGTAAGCGATGATTACATAAAACAATGGCGAGAGTTTATACTACAACGAAATTATCATCGGCTTGACGATTGGTATGATTTTATAGGTAGCGAAAACGCACAAGGCTCAATTTTTGCCCAAGAAAGTGCCGAAATAATCAGAAAACTAACGCTAAAAACTTTTGAAGCGGAATATAAAGTGATGATTATTTGGATGCCAGAAAAAATGAACGAAACGGCAGCTAACAAACTTCTAAAAATGATAGAAGAACCACCAGAAAAAACACTTTTTATACTTGTGGCAGAAAACGAAGAACAAATATTAACCACAATACGTAGCCGTACACAACTAATAAAAATACCGCGGCCAACAAAAGAAAACATAGAACAGGCACTTGCAGCAGAATTTCCCGATGCCGACAGCCAATCGATAAAAAGTAGCGCAATAATAGGCGCAGGCAACTATCTCGAAGCAGTTTCGGCACTTATGCAATTTAAATCTGGCAAAGTAGAATCACCAGACTTCAATGCTTTTGCACAAATGATGCGCAATGCCTACGCCAATAAATACGATTTGATGCTAAAATGGGCAGACGAACAATCAAAAAACGGTCGCGAAAAACAAAAAAAATTCTTCGACTATTGTTCAAGAATGTTACGCGAATGTTTTATGCTCAACGCCGTGCCACAAGCAGCAGACCAACTCGTTAACCTTACACCGGGCGAAATGGACTTTGCAAAGAAATTTTCACCGTTCATTCACCAAGGCAACGTTGCACAATTTTCGAGTCTTTTCAACGAAACAAGTTATGGCATAGAACGCAACGGCAATGCCAAACTACTATTTACCGATTTAGCTCTTAAAGTGGCAACAACATTAAGGTTAAAACCCTAAAAAAGAAAAAAGAAAATGGAAGAACAGAACGATACATACAAAAACATACAACGTGGTTGCGGAGGATTAAATCTCTGCGACAAGGATTTTAGCGGCGAATGTTGCGCTTGTTGTCAATGCACCGCAAGTTGCAACAAACTAAACGTTTACGATTGGCTTGACGATATACCTCTACCTTCGGGGAAAGAATACGACATTGCCGAAGTAAGGTTTAAAAACACACGAAAAGGTTTTTATAGAAACATAAATCAATTGGAATTACACGTTGGCGACATGGTAGCCGTAGAAGCATCACCTGGACACGACATAGGCGTTGTATCACTTGTAGGACCACTGATTAAGTTTCAAATGCGTAAAGCTAAAGTAAACCCAGACAGCGAACTAAAAAAAATATACCGAAAAGCCAAACCAGCCGACATTGACAAATGGAAAACTGTTATAGACAAAGAAGACAACGTAATGTTGCGTAGCCGACAAATAGCAGAAAGCCTTAATCTAAATATGAAAATTGGAGATGTAGAATTTCAAGGCGACGGCACAAAGGCAATTTTCTATTACATAGCCGACGAAAGAGTTGACTTTCGCGAACTAATAAAACTAATGGCCGACGAATTTAAAATTCGTATAGAAATGAAACAAATTGGAGCGCGACAAGAAGCAGGACGCATCGGAGGTATAGGTCCTTGTGGGCGCGAATTGTGTTGTACAACATGGATAACCAACTTTGTTTCGGTTTCAACCAATTCGGCACGTCAACAAGAACTATCGCTCAACCCACAAAAATTGGCCGGTCAATGCGGCAAACTTAAATGCTGTCTCAATTACGAAATCGATGCTTATATTGATGCCCAAAAGGATTTTCCAAACATTCGTCAACCGCTCGAAACAATGGAAGGTACTGCCTACCATCAAAAAACAGACATTTTCAAACGAGTAATGTGGTATAGTTACGACCAAAATTCATCAGTCAACATAACTGTAGTGGATATTGACCGTGTAAAAGAAATAATAGCAATGAATAAAAATGGTCAAAAACCAGACACATTGCTACTTAACGATAAAAATAGCGAACAACAGACTGTAAAGAAAAAAACAGATGACGAGTATCAAAATGCAATTGAGCAAGATAGCATAACACGTTTTGACAAAAAGAAAAAGAAACGTCACAAAAAAAGTAAACAAACTGACAATCAGTCTCAAGCCGAAATTCAAGTAGTTACAACGCCAGAGCAAAAACCTATTGAACAGCCACAACCACAGCCGAAAAAACAACAGGCTAACATACAACCTGTAAGTGCTAATCCTCAACAGAACAACAACATAAACAAGGTTAAAAATAAACAAGGCAACAACCAAAAGAAAAAATTTTCAGCCAACAAACGTCCACAAAACAATAACAAGCCACAGGAAGGTAAAAACACTTCTCAAGGCAACTAAAATACAAATAAAGTGAAACAAAACATAACACTAAAAGATATAGACGATTATTTGTTTAATAGCAAAAAAATAGAACTTACTGCCACACAAATATCCGAAATAGAAAAAAGTTATAATTTTTTAAAAGATTTTTCACAAGAAAAAGTCATATATGGTATCAACACAGGATTTGGTCCTATGGCTCAATATAGAATAGACGATAAATCTCTAAGAGATTTACAATACAATATAATTCGCAGCCATAGCACAGGTGCTGGTCAACCATTGCCAGATATATATGTAAAAAGTGCAATGATAGCACGTCTTGGAACTCTTTTGTGTGCAAAATCAGGTGTAAATTTAGAAGCGGTACAAATATTAGTAAAATTTATCAACAACAACATCATTCCCTTTGTCCCACAACATGGCAGCGTAGGAGCAAGCGGAGACCTCGTACAACTTGCCCACATTGCACTTACACTTATAGGAGAAGGCAAAGTATTTTATAATGGACAACTTTGCAACACTTCCGAAGTTTTAAAAGCCAACGGAATAACTCCACTAAAAATATATATTCGCGAAGGTTTGTCGCTAACCAACGGCACTTCTTTTATGACAGGAATAGCTGCCGTAAATCTCCACTACGCCAACAAGTTATTACAATGGGCAATTTTATCGTCAGCAATGATGAACGAGATAGCAGGAAGTTATGACGACATGATTTCATACCAACTCAATGCCGCACGTCCTCACAACGGTCAGATAGAAATAGCAGAAATAATGCGTAGAATTTTACAATCGGGACAAAGACTTAAAAAACGCGAAACATATCTCTACGACAATGGACACAAAGAGCAAAAAGTATTCACCGACAAAGTACAAGCTTACTATTCATTAAGATGCGTACCTCAAGTGCTTGGTCCTGTACTCGACACTCTTAAATACGCAGCATCAATAGTTGAACAAGAATTTAATTCGGCTTGCGACAATCCCATTATCGACCACGAATCTAAAAACGTGTACCATGGTGGAAACTTTCACGGCGACTACATTTCGCTCGAAATGGATAAAATAAAATTAGCCATTACCAAAACAACAATGTTGGCAGAAAGGCAAATGAACTATCTGTTTCATAGCAAGATAAACGAAATATTGCCACCATTTGTAAACCTTGGTACACTCGGGCTCAACTATGGAATGCAAGCAGCACAATTTACAGCCGTAAGCACCACTGCCGAATGTCAGACACTATCAAATAGCATGTATGTTCATTCCATTCCCAACAACAACGACAATCAAGACATTGTAAGCATGGGTAGCAATTCTGCATTATTAACAAAAAGAGTAATAGACAATGCCTACCAAGTAATGGCAATACACTATATGTCGCTTATGCAAGCCATTGATTGTCTTTACATAAAGGATAAGTTATGCAACAAAAGCCGCGAAATATATAGCCAAATACGAGAATTTTTCCCCGTATTCAAAGACGATTATCCGCTATATACATCAATAGAAAAAACAGAAAACTTTTTGCGGAATTACAATATCAACCTTTGATACAAAACAAAAATGAACCGCAGAGTAGCAATAACGGGCATAGGAATTTATTCCTGCATAGGTCAAAACATAGCCGATGTAACAAAATCGCTATATAATGGTACTTCAGGCATAGGCATTATGCCCGAACGCTTAAATTACGGTTATAAATCGCCACTAACGGGCATACTACCGTCGCCAAATTTAAAAGGAAAACTCGACAGAAGGTTGCGCATAGGATTGGCACAACAAGGCGAATACGCATACTTGGCTGCTGCGGAAGCATTTGAAAATGCAAAAATTTATCCCGACTACATAGAAAAAAACGACATTGGCATTATATTCGGCAATGATTCGTCAACCAAACCAATCATAGAGTCGAACAAAATAATGGAAGAAAAACACGATACAGCAATGGTTGGCAGTGCATCGGTTTTTCAAAGCATGAATAGCACCGTAACAATGAATCTTGCTACAATATTCAAACTCCGTGGGGTAAATTTTACCGTAAGTGCAGCCTGCGCGTCCAGCACACATGCACTTGGGCTTGGTTTAATGATGATACGCTCTGGCATGCAAAATATAGTATTGTGTGGTGGAGCACAAGAAGTTAACCTATATAGCGTTATGAGTTTCGATGCGCTCGGTGTTTTTTCTAATCGCACAGAATGTCCCCAAAAAGCATCAAGACCATTTGATGCAGCGCGCGATGGACTTGTACCTTCTGGCGGTGCGGCGGCAATAATACTCGAAGACATGCAACACGCATTAAAAAGAGGGGCAAAAATATATGGAGAACTTGTCGGTTATGGTTTTTCGTCAAACGGAGAAAAAATAACTAAGCCCGGAGCTGACGGTACAACAATTGCAATGCAAAACGCATTAAAAGATGCAAACATAGCTGCAAATCAAATAAACTATATCAATGCACACGCTACCTCAACACCATTGGGCGATGCCGCTGAAGCCGCTGCAATAACCAATGTGTTTGGAAAAAATACACCATGGATAAGTAGCACAAAATCAATGACTGGACACGAATGTTGGATGGCTGGCGCATCAGAAATTGTTTATTCAATAATAATGATGGAAAATGGATTCATAGCCCCCAACATCAACTTTGAAACACCCGACCAATACACCGCAAAACTAAAAATTGCAACACAAAAAGTGGAAACCAATATTGATACTATTTTATCAAATTCATTCGGGTTTGGTGGGACAAACGCAGTTTTAATCATAAAAAAATATAACGAATAATAAATAATGGACATCAACGAAGTAAGAAAAAAAGTAAAGAAATTTTTAACCGAAGAGTTTGAAATAGAAGAAGAAAAAATAAAACCAGATGCTGATTTAAAAAGCGACCTTGGCATTGATAGTCTTGATTTTGTAGATATTGTTGTGGTGGTGGAAGATGTTTTCGGGTTTAAAATAACAGCCGAAGAACTCAAAAACGTTACAACATACGACAATTTTTGTGATTTTATTTATAAAAAAGTATCACAACAATGAATACCCAATCCAAAAATTGGAAAGGCGTAACAGGTGGAGGCTACTTTGGACAAAAATCATTGATATTTTTGTTCAAACATTGCGATGTTACAATTGGATATTTTTTTATGTACTTGGTTATACCTTTTTATCTCATTTTTGGCAAAAAAGCACGCAACGCTGCAATTAGCTATTTTCAAAAAGTTTATGGCTACGGAAAAATAAAATCATTTTTTTTATCATGGAAAACCTATAACACGTTTGGCAAAGTAATGCTCGACAGATTTTCGATTTTTTCGGGTCAAAAACATAAGTTTAAAACAGAAATTATAGGCATTGAGAATTTCAACACACTATGCTCTGGTCAAGAAGGATTTATGATGGTAGGCTCTCACACTGGCAACTTTGAAATATGTGGCTACCTACTGCATCAAGACATAAAAAAAATATACGCACTTGTTTTTGGTGGTGAATCTCAATTACTTACCGTTCAACGTTTTAGCCAATTTAGCCAAAACAACATAGAAATGCTCGCTGTAAAAGACGACATGAGCCACCTATTTACAATAAACCAAGCCTTAGAAAACGGCGACATTGCAGTTATGCCTGCCGACAGAATTTTTGGATCGCAAAAATCTATAACATGTAGTTTTGGAAAAGCCAATGCAAAATTTCCTGTAGGTCCGTTTGCGGTTGCTGCAATTAGAAAAGTTCCTGTATTGGCGGTTTTTGTATATAAAATATCAACACGCAAATATAAAATTTATGTCAACCGTATAGAATGTACCACTGACATTTCGCCCAAAAAACAAGCAGAAGAAATGGCAGAAAAATACGTAAAACTACTGGAGAAATACGTAGCACAATATAAATGTCAATGGTTTAATTTTTACGATTTTTTTAATTAACATATTCATTACCAATGGTAAACATTATAGCCGACAATATAATTTCAGCACTTGGTTTTTCGTCAGAAGAAAACTATCGCAACCTCAAAAATGGTATTTCGGGACTAAAAACATCGCAAAATATGTTTGGAATGGAAGGAAATTTCTGTACCTCACAAACCGACGATACCAAACTCAACGAATTGTTTTATGGCGAAACTCTTCAAAACCCACACAAATACACCAAATTTGAAAAATTGTCTACACTTTCGGCTTTTTATGCCATAAAAGAAGCCGATATTGATGCGTCATCGCCCCAGACAGCCTTTATACTTTCAACCACAAAAGGCAACATCCAACTCTTAGAACACCCCAACTACGACCAACAACGCGTTCAACTATGGCACACCGCCAAACTTGTAGCAGGATTTTTTGGCAACAACAACTACTCTGTTGTTTCAAACGCTTGCATATCAGGAGTTTGTGCCATAATAACAGCTGTACGCGCAATAGAACAAGGCAGATTAGAAAACATTGTTGTAACTGGCGCAGATGTGCTTAGCAAATTTACCATTTCTGGTTTTATGTCTTTCAAAGCACTTTCTCCCCTACCCTGTCGCCCATTTGACCAAGATAGGTGTGGGCTCAACATCGGCGAAGCAGCAGCAACAGTTGTAATGTCAAAATACAAAAAAAATGATAAAAAAATATCATTTTTAAAAGGTTCAATAAGAAATGATGCCAACCATATTTCTGGACCATCTCGCACTGGCGAAGGTAGTTACAACGCTCTCACCGATATAATATCCAATGCTAATATTAACGACATAGCCTTTATCAATTGCCACGGAACTTCCACACCATACAACGACGAAATGGAAGCTATTGCAATAGATCGCGCAATGTTAAATAAAATTCCAATCAACTCGCTTAAAGGCTATTATGGGCATACTCTTGGTGCAGCAGGAATTTTAGAAACTATAATTTCTTCGTATGAGATTAACGACGGACTAATTTTAAAAACAGAAGGATTCCAAACACTTGGAGTTAGTAGGAATGTTTGTCCAACAACAAAAAACACCAACACAGACAAAAACTGTTTCATAAAACTAATTTCGGGCTTTGGCGGAACAAATGCCGCTGCAATATTTAAAAAAGGAGAATAAAAATGGCAGCAATAATAGATTTTTCGTTCATAAATCAGATAAAAAACAAATTTGGAAATTTAAACAACCAACAAAAAAACGATTATTCAGACTTAGATACAACCGACTATCTTACAACAATTTACAAAACACTAAATATAAATTACCCAAAATTTTACAAAATGGACAACCTGTCGAAAACAGGATTCCTTTTGTCGGAATTTATTGTTTCCAACCACCCAGAATTACAAAACCGTAAAGACATTTCGGTGGTGGCATTCAACAGAATTTCATCATTAGAAACAGACATCAACTACCAAAAAACCATAACCGACAGCGAAAACTTTTTTCCTGCTCCGTCGCTTTTTGTTTACACACTTCCCAACATTGTAACTGGTGAAATATGCATCCGTAACAAGTTTTTTGGAGAATCAACATTTTATGTAATAGAAAAATTTAACGCAGAAGAAATTTTCAACCTCACAAACGATTTATTTTATAAAACAGAAACAAACTATGTATTAAGTAGTTGGCTAAATTGCAAAGATTTTAAACCCCAAGCAACGATGTTTTTGGTTTCTCGAAACAATGTAGATAGCAAATTAGATTTTTCACCAGAAAACATATCCAAAATATGCCAAACAAATTTTTTAATAGACTAACCAACAGCAACTTGTTGGCTAATCTATTAAAAAAATTTTATTTCCGCAAATCCAAAAACTTAACAGGTTTACGACTCATTTGCGGAAAATTAAGTTTTTGAATTTCATCGCAAGCAAGAATTTCAATTTCTGGAGCAACTCTTATGCGAGCCCTAAAACGATCTTTTAAATCCTTTATAATCATCTGATTATCATCATACGGACGAGACTTTAATCCTATACAAACCACTACACGATCAGTGCCATCAGAATTTAGCAAAACCTTTACAACATAATTTTGCACAAAATAAGTATTGTCGAGTACATCAAAAATAGCAGGAGGATAAAGTGTTGTGCCTTTGTACTTTACCATTTGATTAAGCCTACCAATTATACTACTTATGCGAAAAGAAGTACGCCCACATTTGCATTTTTCTGTATGGAAAGTTGCTAAATCTCCAGTTTTAAATCTTACCAACGGCATTCCTTCAACACCAAGCGTTGTAACAACTACTTCTCCAGCATCGCCTTCTGCAACAGCATTTCCATTTTCGTCAACAAACTCAACAATAATAAGTTCGGGATGATGATGCCCACCGCAACCATAATCACATTCTGCAAATGTGGTGGACATTTCAGTAGATGCGTATGTAGAATAAAGTTTTATAGGCCATTTATCTAATATTTGTGTCGCCAACAAATTAGGTGTAAAATCCTGATTTCTAAGGCTATCACCTATACAAATAATTTTTTTTACAGATGTATTTTTATAATCAATTCCATTTTTTTCGGCATAATCTATTATATGAGGAATAAACGATGGCACACACATAATAGCCGTTGGTTTTATCCTACGAATTGTATCCCATTGAAGTTCGGGAATACCATTTCCAACACGTATAACACCTGCCCCCAACGCTCTAAGACCAAGGAAGTATGCCAATCCAGCCATAAATCGCTTATCAATTGTTGTCATAAGTTGAACAATATCAGATGGTTGAATACCAGTGCAAGTAAACGATATTTTCTCGTTATAAGCAAGGCGATTGAGGTCGTTGTCGGTCATTGCAAAAGTAACAGGATCGCCAAGAGTTCCCGATGTTGTAATGTAATCAATTATTTTTTGGCGCGGTACGCACACAAAATCATCATTATAGAGTTGCAAATCACGTTTTGTAGTAAAAGGAATTTGCCTTAAATCTTCTATTGTTTTTATTTTTTTATAATCTATGTTGTTTTGAGCAAACAACCTTTTGTAAAAAGGACTATTTGATGCAACATACTCTAATGCTTCCTGCAACCGTCTTACCTGATATTTTTTTATATCATCAAGTGGTGCAAACTCAATTTCGGGTGCATTCATATTTATTTGATTTTTAAACTTATTCCAAAATTTTCATCAAGCCAAGCTTCCAACCTATACGGCCATTGAGCGGCAGTTTTGTCAATATTTTTAATCTTTTTTTCCGACACACCAAAACCATGCCCACCAAAATTATTAATATCCAAATAATGTGGCACTTGAGTTTGGGTCAATGCGCTATCAAGTGCAAGTGAATTACGATAATCAACAATTGGATCATCTTTACATACAAGCACATAAACAGGTGGAGAATTTGGATTTACATTTTTTTCTAACGACATTTCATTCTCTGCTGTTGTAGTCCTATATTGTCCTAAAAGATTTCTACGGCTTTTTTTATGAGTAAAATCCCTTGTCATAGAAACCACGGGATAACACATAACAGCGAAATTAGGTCGTAATATTTTTTTATCTCTATTTTGAGGTAAGTTTATATAATTTTTATCATAAAAAAAAGCAGCACAACCCGACAAATGTCCTCCTGCCGAAAAGCCACATACACCAAGTGTATCAATTCCAAAATGTTCTTTAACATACAAAATTGCAGTTTGAATATCTTCTATCATTGTAGGATAACGATTTCCATGTATTCCTCGACGATAATAAAGTACAAATGTGTATATATTTTTTGAAAAAAATTCTGCGGGAATATGCCCTTCATATTGTTTGGAAAGATAACAATAACTTCCTCCGGGCATAAAAATAATGGCTGTTTTGGAATTATCACCACTTTTGGGACTATATACAAAAAGTTTAGTTTTGTTTTTATGATAATCGTCAGGTTTATTACCCCAAAGTTTTATAGGCTTTTGAGCAATAGCATAAAAATTTATAAACATTAACAAAAAAACAACTAAAAATTTCATTTTAGTAACAAAAATTCGTTTTTCTACAAGTTGTCGCAATCTAAAACCGTATCAAAACTATCATCATTAATTTGATGCAAATATGTTAAATTTTTTGGAACAACGGCACAATTTTCGGCTACAATTATTTTATTTTCGTCATTATCGGTAGCAAAAACAACCGACTTTTTGTTAACCAAAGCAAAAAGCAACGGCACATAACCATAACCACAATTTTTAAACAACACCTTTTTTTCTTCTTGTCCAAAATTATCGATAAAATCATAACTTTTTTTCATCGATTTTATTGCCTCAGTATATACTTCCGCACCTTTATAAATATAATTGTAAATTATAAGCGGCTTAAAATATTCGGAAGTTTCAATTTTTTCTGACATTTTTTTCAGTTCTGAAATAAAATAATGTCTAAAATTACGTGCTGTTTCCAAATTTGTTTCAGCAAACATCTTATCGCTAAGTGGCACTCTACTACAAAGTTTTACATGCATTTGTCCCGGACGAAGAATTAAATCCTCTTTTTTTAACACGCCACCCAATCCATACAATGCTATTGGAAGGACATCAACTTGTAACTGACGCGCAAGATAAAATGCACCTTGATGAAAACGATGGAGTTTTGCATCGCAACTACGCGTACCTTCGGGGAAAATCATAACTGAATAACCTTGATTAACAAATGGTTTGAGTCTTGTGGCTAAAACATCATATCCCAACGATGCGGGGTAAAAATTGGCAATTTTTAGCAATCGTCCGTAAAGAATATTTTTTTGTTGTTTGTCGTTGGTAATAAAAAGAATCTTTGCAAATAAACTCTGTATGCACAAAATATCAAGGGCAGATTCGTGATTGGCAATTATTACTGCAGGTTTTTCAAAATTTTCACCTACACTATTATCAATCGTTAGTTTAACACGCGGACAATGATTGACAAGTCCAACACATTTCTGCATTTTTTCATGAAAACGTAGTTGCGCTGCATCGCCTTTTTTATTGGTAAGTTTAAACCAAACAAATACCATCGTTAACCTTAGACACGCAATTACAAAACCTAAAAAGTAGTATGCCGAAACAAAAATACTTCTAAAATTGTATGGATATAATCTCGGTTGCGATTTTTTGTCCTTAATTAGAAAATTAAAAACAAGCGGTGGAAAAATATAAGCCGCCACCACAACTGAAAACATTCCAATAACAACCACAATACCAAGGCTTTGCATAGCAGGGTGTTTTGCAAAAATAAGTGATCCAATGCCTATAAACATTATAACAGACGACACCGCCACAGAACGTTTAAAAGAGCCAAGCACTTTTCTTCGTGTAGCATATTCATACATTAAACCTTCTGTTATAAAAACGGCATAATCGTCGCCCTGTCCAAAAATAAAAGTTGCAAGTATAATATTTACAATATTAAATTTAATATCAAACAAAAACATTATACCCATAATCCAAAACCAACTAATAGTCAATGGAATAAAAGTAACAACAGCCAATTCTGCACTACGCATAGAATAAGTTAAAAAGCCAAACACTAACACCGCTGCTGCAAACAAAACATAATTAAAATTTGAGGACAAAGCTTGGGTAAGTTGCGATGATACAACATGCTCATCAAAAGCACTTATATCACAGCTAAGGGAAGCAAAAGCATTTTCAACGGCTGAAGTATTTTCTGGTTTTGCCCGTATAATACTCACCACAGCAAATCCTTGATTGTTTTCTACAATATATCCGCCGTTGAAAATAGCAGTCAAAGGAGCAAAATAACTACATTTTTTTACTTCAAAATCTTTGTCAAGCAGTTGACTAAAACCACTAAAAATATTTTTTGAATCATTTTTTTCAACAAAATTATCCACCGTAGCCAAGAGCGAATCTTTATACATGGACAAAAAATTGTTCCAACGAGCAATCTTTTTACGTTGGCTATTTTCTGATGGCAAAAAATTTCCAATTCCAACTACATCGGTGGCAATTTTATTTTTAATTAGCGAATCACAAATAGGCAACGTTAACTCATGATTTTCAAGGGCTTTATCAATTGATTCACCAGTAGAAACCACATAAATAGCATCGGATCCGTCTGGAGATTGGCTTTTTACAAGTCGCTGCATATCAATTGCCAAATCGGGAGTCATATAGTTGAGTTGATGCATATCTCCGTCAAATTCGGTTTTTAAACTTAACCATATAAAAATTGGCGTAACAACCAAAGCAATTATTACAACAACTTTTTTTTGCAAAAAACAAAAAATACGGTCAAAAAAAACAAAAGAGTTTTCATTTTTTTTTATTTCCACGTAATTAACCACATGTGGCAAAACCGTTAGCGTAACCAAAATACACGCGGCAAGCAACGAACCACCAATAAATCCAAGGTGCTTTAAAGCAGGAGAATCTGCAAACATAAGCGAATAAAATGCAACAACGGTGGTAATATTTCCTGTGGTTAGTGGTGCCGAAATCTCCCTCATATTTAGCGACATATTGCCACCAGTATGATAAAAATGAGTGATAAAGTGTAAAGGATAATTCAACGCAATACCAGTAAACACGGCACTAATACCCACCGAAATAAGCGAAATTTCACCAAAAATTAGTTTTGCTGCCGACAACGCAGCCGCAAACGAAAAAGCAAGCGTTAATGCTGTAATTGTTAAGTTTTTAACACTTCTAATAGAAAACCACAATACAACAAGGATAAGCAATGTAGAAACAATAGATGTTGCGATGGTATCTTTTTTTATACGCTCGGCATTACAAACAGCAACTACTGGCGGACCGAAAAGCCTAATTTCAGTATCTGGATACTTTCCAATGGTAATTTTTATTGCATCGTTAAGAGCAGAAATTATCTCAGCATTATTGCCACTCTCGCTCATTCCAACAGGAGAATTAAAAAACACAACACCACGTTTATATTGATTATCAAACACATAACCATTATCAATGGAATAATTTGATGTTGGATTTATTTTTTTTAAACCAACCAAAATTGGCGTAAAAATATTAAGCGGATCGTTGTTAGCAACTTGTTTTATAAAAGACGGCACTGGTTGTTGCAACAATTTTTTTGTGGCAGTTAAAATAGAATCGGAATTTACAAGACAAGAATCAATTCTACTAAACGACATACTATCAACAAAATAAGCGATATTTTCTTGTACAAAACTCGCCAAATATCCAACTTGGTTTTGATCTACCTTGGAAGACAAATCGTTGAAATAATGCTTTTTATCGTTTTGTTTGGCTGTTTTTACAAAAAAATCCATAGATTTTTTTATACTTTGTATATCAAAAGTAGAATCTTTTGAACTAAAATAAACAAAAATTCTTGAATTGCCTGATGCTTGAGAAATAGCACCAGAAACCTTAGAATATTGATTACCTTGTGGCAAAAAATCAGATATATCCTCGCTAAACTTTAGATTGAAAGCCAAGTAGATACAAACTAAAAACACTACACCAAAAACAATCAACAAAAGCCTTTGGCGTGTTGAAAAAAAATTATATAATTTTATAAAAAACTTATCAACCATAAATTCAGCACTTTCTTATAAGCCAACGTATCAACATTGACGGATAGCCATAAAAAATCGCTGCAAAAGTAAAAAAAGTATTTAAAATGCTAATACGTGTAAAGTCTTTAAACGGTCTAAAACCCGACACACGTTGTTCTTTAGAAGGATAAAACACATTGATACTTACTGGTTTAATGGGTATTCCACGCCACGCACACCTTACAAGAATTTCTAATTCGGTTTCATAGCGAGATGTAAAAATTTTCATATTTCCCATTTTATACACTGGATAAAGCCTATATCCTGTTTGAGTGTCGCTTAGTCGATGTAACGTATGTATTGCAAACCAAAAGTTAGAAAATTTGTTAGCAAAACTGCTACTACTCTTTATATCCTTACCTTCGAGTGTGCGCGCACCAATAACAAGCGCATCGGGATTTTTCTCAATTTCTTGCGCAAACTTCCACAAATCTTCTGCCTTGTGCTGTCCATCGCTATCCATTGTTACAACATACTTAAAGCCAAGTTGTAACGCTTTTTCAAAACCTGCTTTCAACGCTTTACCTTTTCCAAGATTTTTTGGTTGACTTACTATGGTTATTTTATCAGAAAAACAGCGTAAAACCTCATCAGTGTTGTCTGGCGAGCCGTCGTTTACCACTATAACATCGCTGCAATAACATAATACAGAATTTAGTACAGATGGTAAAAATTGCGCGTTGTTGTATGTTGGTATTACTACACAAATACCCAACTGTTTTAATTTCTGTATTGTTTGCAAATCGTTATTCATATATTTTTTATTTTAGCAGAAAAAAAGTTCCTAAAACTATCAAAGTCAACCCCATCCAACGTGTAACAGGTACACTTTCGTGAAAAACAAATATTGCAGCAAGCATACCAAACACATAACTAAAACTTATAAGCGGATAGGCAATGGAAAATTCATAATGTTTTATGATATAAAACCATAAAAGGGAGGCTGCACCCATCGATAATCCCGAAAAAAGCAAATTCCAATTGGTGAGTAACGCAGTAAAAAAACTCAACGAAAATTCAAACTTAGGCATTTTAACCATTGCCAATTTTAAGAAAACTTGTCCCATAGCAAGACAAGCGCATTGTGAAAGCGAAAGTGTTAAAAGTTTCAACATTTTTTCAATAAAATAAAAGAATGGTTTTTGTTATTACAATGCCTATACAGCAAAATATTTTGTGGATTTACCAACTCATTACCAGCAGTCAACACAGAAAAAATCTTTTCTGCCTTAAAACACTCTACTGCCGCATAAAAAGCATAAGCCGAAGCAGTATAACATTCGCCAAAAATATGCGAAACTTTCAAAATGGGACAACTAACACCAAGTTGACAAAGGTTTTGTAAATAAACTTCATCGTTAGCAGGCATACCGTCCATGCCAGAAACAATAGCCGTAAGTTCATTTTTTTTAATTCCGCTTTCTGTTAGAGTTTTTTCAAAAGCATCAATCAAATCTTTATTATTTGAACAATAAACCATGTTAACCGATGCCACCTTGCAATGTGCTTCGCTATTTTTAACGCAACTCAAAACTCCGCCAGCGGCAGAACTTGCTGCAAATCCCGACATTGCACCACCCAAATAACCTTGTTTTTCGAGAATAGTAAAATAATCTGGCGTTACTTCATCAAATCCGCCAACAAATGCACTTTTTATTTCTGAACCAGATATTTGTAAAAAAGCATCCAACATTGCAGACTCAAAACTCAAACTTTTTTGGCAATATGTACTATTATAACCATTACATTTAAGATGTATAGCAACTGCCGAACTTGCGGTATTATGCGTGCTTTGCATAAAATAACTCGGTTTGAGAAATTCTTCTCCACTATAAATCAACTGTTTAAGAAACGCCTCGGTATTTTCAACAGCACCAAGCCCCGTTCCCGTAATAACAGCATCAACACCTTGCAACCCAGACATTTCAACGGCTGTTTGCGAAACAAGCATTGCCCTTCTTAACAAATTGCCATTTCTTCGCAAAACTGATGACGAAAAATATTTTTTGTAATCAGGATCACAAAGTTCTACAAGTTTTTTTCCTTCAAAACATTTGGGTTCAATAGTCCAATTATCAGACAATGGATTTTGCACCGAAATTTGACAAAACGAATTTACATAAACCTCTGGCATTTGCAACAACTAAATTTTAGAAAAAATAAGCGAAGTATCATTACCACCAAATCCAAAACTATTGGTCATTATGTTTTCGCAATAAATATCCATTGGTTCAATGGCAGGCATAAGACCCAACGCAGAATCAATACTTTTGAAACGCAAATTAGCAGGCAAGAAATTGTTTTGTAAACACAAAATAGAAATAACAGCTTCGATGCCACCCGCCGCACTTGTTGCATGACCTGTAAATGCTTTGGTAGAAGAAAATGGAGGAACATCGTTTCCAAAAATACGTTTTAAAGCAACACACTCAGTAAGGTCGTTGTTACCCGTGCCAGTTCCGTGAGCATTAACACAACTAATTTCAGAATGTTTCAAATGTGCCAATTTTAGTGCTTTAGACATAGCAAGATAAGGACCTTGAGCATTTTCAGATGTCGCCGTTTGATGATAGGCATCACAAGCGTTTCCATAACCGCTCAATCTGCATAGCGGCTCTGCGCCCCTTGCTATGGCTACATCGCTATTTTCTAACACCACATATCCTGCACCTTCACCAAGATTTAGCCCAGCACGAGAAATATCAAACGGCCGACAAGGATTGCTATCAAGGATTTTTAAACTATTGAATCCATTAATATGATATAACGACAAACTTTCGCACCCACCACACACTGCAATATCAGCCTTTCCATGTTTTATAAGTTCCGCGCCAAATATAATAGCGTTGGCTGCCGATGAACAAGCGGTGGAAATACTTGTTACAAAACTAAAAATACCTATGTTTGACGCTATAAAATCAGAACTATCGCCAATGTCGTGTGGATAGAGATAACTATTTTTTGTATTATCGTTTAAAAAATGGTCGTAAAACTGCTCCATTCTATCCATACCACCAACAGTAGTACCCGATACAAAAGCAATTTTATATTTTTTACAATCTACTATATCTGCTTGCGCAACTGCCTGACGAGCAGCAATAAGACCAATTAGTGGAGTACGAACTGAAATAGTGTTTTGAGGTAACCCAGCACAACGCAACAACTCGTCGTAATCCATATCAATCTCCCCAACGGGCAAATTGTGCATTGTTTTAAGATGCTTAATTTTACCTATGCCCGAACGAGAATGTTTTAAAGATTCCAACGTAGCCTTACAATCGCCTCCTATGGACGAAATTATTCCTACTCCTGTGGCCCAAACTTGCATATTTCTACGCTCAAAATGCTATTTTGTACGATTTTCAGCTATAAAATTGGCCATAATTTTAATAGAACCAAATACATTTTTTGCTTCAGATGCATCCTTTAATTTAATGCCGTAGTTTTTTTCCATCAAAACAATTAATTCTAAAGCATCAATACTATCAAGCCCAAGTCCATCGCCAAAAAGAGGATCGTTTTCGTTGATGTCTGATGGCTGCAAATCGTTGAGATTAAGTGTTTCTATTATTTCTTGTTTTAATTGCTGTATCAATTCGTCCATTAGTTTTAGTCTTTAAGATTAAAATAAACAATGCGCAAAATTAAAAATTTATTTTGCTCAACATCACATTTAGCAAAATAAAAATATTTGCATGTTAATTATAGTTTGAATATTTTTGTAAATAGATAACGAAAAAACGGTTTTGGCAACACAAAATCTAAATGTTTACACAAAGAAAATGGAAATAGCACTTTTAATAGCCGTACTAATATTATCTGCACTCAATATAGCATTGCTTTTTTTAAACAAAAACAAAAGCAATGATGACAAAATATCTCAAATACAAGAAGATATGCAACGCATTGAGGAGATATTACAATCAGAACTCAAGCAAATGCGTAACGAAAATCGCATTTCAGAACGCGAAAATCGTCAAGAAATCTTTGTCAACATCAATTACATGGGCGAAAACCTATCAAAATCAATGGATAGGTTGGCGGCTTCACAACGCACACAACTCGACATTTTTTCTTCTCGTCTAAAAGACCTTGCCAAACTTTTTTCTGAACAGCAGGCTCAAAACCGCCAAATTATGGAAACAACGTTAAACCAACTTAGAAAAGAAAACGTTGAAAAACTTGACGAAATCCGTACCATTGTTGACGACAAATTAAAATCCACACTCGAGGAACGATTCGACAAATCATTCAAGTTAATAAGTGAACGGCTCGAACTCGTACACAAGGGACTTGGCGAAATGCAGTCGTTGGCATCTGGCGTTGGCGACCTTAAAAAAGTACTTACCAACGTAAAAACCCGTGGCAATCTTGGCGAAATTCAACTTGGCAATATTCTCTCCCAAATATTATCGCCAGAACAATACATCGTTAATGCGCAAATAAACAAAATGACATCCGAACGGGTTGAATATGCAATAAAACTTCCTGGACAAACGCCCAAGAACGGAAGTTTACTTCTACCAATTGACAGCAAATTCCCCACAGAAAGCTATCAACGGCTACTCAACGCCTATGACACAGGACAAAATATAGAAGAAGAAGGCAGAAATTTTGAAATTGTAGTAAAAAAAAATGCCGAAGACATAAAACAAAAATACATACTTCCCCCCTACACCACCGATTTTGCAATTATGTTTGTGCCAACAGAAGGTCTATATGCCGAAATTTTAAGGCGAACAGGGCTTTTTGAAACTCTACGACGCGAATATAAAATAACAGTTGCAGGCCCAGCAAACCTTGCAGCATTTTTATCAAGTCTTCAAATGGGTTTTAGAACACTTGCAATAGAAAAACGCTCTGGCGAGGTATGGCAATTGCTTTCTACTGTTAAAACAGATTTTTCAAAATTTGGAGATATACTCGACAAAACCAAGAAAAAACTAATAGAAGCCACCAACGTTATAGACCAAGCAGGAGTGCGTACACGTGCCATAGAACGACACCTTGGCAGCATAGACAGCGTAGGCACAAGCAATATTGGAGAAATTGAAAACTAAAAATAAAATCGTTGCATTAAAAATTCTCCCCAAAAAACAACCAACTTTAAATAAATAATTTTAAGCATCGGCAAAATATTTGTATAAAACAATAAAAACAATACCTTTGATGCCAAATTATAAATTGTGAACGAAAAAATTTTTGAAATATTGATGCAGTTGTTTGCGTTGGTTACCGACCGTAAAGATGGTGTTAAGGAACAATCGCGACTGGTAGTAGAAGCATATTTGCGTGGCAAACTAAGCATCAACTTAGCCCAAAAATACCTTAAAATATTCGACAAATACCTTGACGAATACCTTGTTGACAATACCAAGAGCGACGAACTTAAACGGCTTTCGTCGTCAAGCGTAAAAATATTAAAAATATGCAACCGTATAAACGAAGAACTTCATCTCAAAGAAAAGTTTATTGTACTTATACAACTGATAGAATACACCCTTATTGATGGGCACATGTCTCAAGTAGAGCAAGAATACATCCACACCGTAGGCGAAAGTTTCAATATAAGCAAAACCGAATACACCAACATAATTGCTTTTATAAAAAACGATATAGAATCGGCCGCTGACAAAAATAATTTTCTCTACATAGACTCAAACCAAGACTGCTCTGTAAAACATATCTACGACCACGGTATGGAAGGACATATACGAGTACTTTATGTACACAGTATCAACACATTTTTCTTTATATATAGTGGTTTTAGAGATTTAACACTCAACGGCAGAACCATTACTCCTGCCCAAACCATTATGATGAACAACGGTGCAATAATACGCGGAGCAAGAATAAACACAATATACCAAAATGCCGTTGCCAATATGTTTTTTAGCAACAACATAAGCGAAAAAACAACATTTTCTGGTCAAAATATATCATACAACTATAAGAACTCCACCAACGGACTCAAACCATTCAGTTTTTCGGTAGAATCTGGCACAATGGTTGGAATAATGGGTGGCAGTGGCACTGGAAAATCTACATTGCTCAACGTTTTAACTGGCAAATACAAGATGAACACTGGCCACATTTTTATCAACGGACACGAAATAAAAAGTGGACAAAAACTCCCCGAAGGCATAGTAGGATTAGTTCCACAAGACGACCTTCTAATAGAAGAACTCACTGTGTTTCAAAACTTGTATTACAACGCGTGCCTATGCCTTGGCAACCTAAAATATGACGAGGTAGAAAAACAAGTTGACAAACTTTTAGCAGACCTTGGTCTCTCCGACATAAAAAACTTGCGAGTTGGCAATAGTATCAACACCGTAATCTCTGGCGGACAACGAAAACGACTCAACATAGCACTTGAACTTATCCGCGAGCCAGCAGTATTGTTTGTTGACGAACCAACATCAGGTCTATCAAGTACAGATAGCGAAACCGTTATGCAACTACTTAAACAACAAGCAATTAACGGAAAAATTATAATAGTAAACATACACCAACCATCGTCAGATATATTTAAACTTTTTGACAAACTTTGGGTAATGGACAAAGGTGGATATGTTATCTACAACGGCAATCCAATAGAAGCTGTAAGTTACTTTAAGCTAATGATTGACTACGCCGATGCAGGACAAAACGAATGTCCCGAATGTGGAAACGTCAACCCCGACCAAATGTTGCAAATAATAGAAGCCAAAATTGTTAACGAACATGGAGACTTTACCGAAACAAGAAAAGTTACCCCCGAACAATGGTATGAATTATACAAAAAAAACTTTACACAAAATTACACCGAATCCCAAAAACAAGAAAAAACACCATTACCAAAGGTAAAATACAAAATTGCAGGATTACCACGACAATTTAAAGTATTTTTAAAACGCAACGTATTAGCCAAACTCACTAACAAACAATACCTTGCCATAACATTTATAGAATCGCCACTACTTGCATTTATACTCGGTTTTTTTACAAAATACATCAACGACGAAGGTCAATACATTTTTGCCGACAACAAAAACCTACCAGTATTTTTATTCATGATAGTGGTGGTGGCACTATTCACAGGTCTAACATCATCGGCAGAAGAAATAATACGAGATAGAAAAATTCTCGAACGAGAAAAACTACTCAATCTAAATTGGCTAAGTTATATTAACGGCAAAGTACTTACAATGTTTCTTATTTCTGCAATACAGACAATAAGTTTTATAATAGTAGCCAACAGAATACTCGAAATCAAAGGTATGACCACAAGTTATTGGTTTGTAATGTTTACAACAGCTTGCACTGCCAATATGATAGGTCTAAATATATCAGCATTGCTCAACAGCGTAATATCAATATACATACTTATACCATTTATTCTTGTACCACAATTACTTTTGGGTGGTGCAATGATAGACTTCGACGATCTACACAAAAGCGTTAGCGACAAAATCAATGTACCATTTATCGGCGACCTTATGGTATCACGTTGGAGTTACGAAGCATTGGCCGTTGATCAGTTTGCCAATAACAAATATGAACGCGAGTTTTTCTACCTTGATATGGAAAAAAGTCGCGACATATACCTATCAACATATCTAATGTCGGAACTCGACAACATTACTTCCAAATGCATAAAACTAAAAAAACAACCTGATAGTTATCAAGAATACGTTGAAAATCTAAAATTATTAAAAAACGAAACTGAATACATCAACTACCGCAACCCAGACATACATTTTGAACACACAGAAGATTTTATACCAGAAAAATTTAACGATACAATAGGTAATTTTTTGCAACTTTTTTTACGCGCGCAAAAAGAATACTATTCCGAAGCAGCCAACGAAATAAATATGATGCGAGAACAACTTCTAAAACACCTCGAAGATTCGCTTGGCAAAGATGGACTATACGAATTTCAACAAGACTATTACAACGACAAACTCGCAGAAATAGTACTCAACAAACGTGCATTAAAAAAAATATATCATGCACCAAACAACCGTTTAATACAAAAGAAAGACCCAATATTTATGGAACCAGTATCGGACATCGGACGAGCACATTTTTACGCACCAGTAAAAATAATACACAACCATAGGTTTCCTACATATCAATTCAACATGACAATATTATGGTTGCTAAGTTTCCTTATGTATTTGACACTATTAATAAACAATGGCGCAGGACGAAAATTGACAAGTACCAAACATAGGCATAAAAAAAATAGACAAATTTTTTAACTATGAAAGCCATATTAACATTGCTTATTATTACAACAATAACAAGTGCAACAGCACAAATAAAATTCGAAGACTATTTTACAGATAATACACTAAGATTAAACTACATAATAGCAGGAAACAAAGATAGTTGCGAGATTTTTTTCAATAGTTTTAAACAACAAGGACAATGGGGTGGTCGTACAAATAAACTCGACACTACCCAAAACTATGGTGAATACCTATTGGAAGTATATTGTCAAAAAGATGGTAAAAAAATATATTGTCATCAATACAAAACCTTATTTCATGAATGGCAAACCACACCACAAGCCGCAGTAGAAAAACATGCCTATCGCGAATGTGCAATAATGCCAACGCCAAAACAAAAAGCAACAATAACAATAAGCAAACGCAATAAAAACCTACAATTTGTTCAAAAATTAAAAATAATATTCGACCCACAAAGCTACTTCACAAACATTGACAATCCCACATCTTACAATATTGAAAAAATAATAACAAACGGTAACCCAAAGCAAAAAATTGACATAGTTTTTCTCCCCGAAGGTTACACACAAGACCAACTATCAACATTTTTAAATACAGTAAAATCATTTACAAACAAACTTTTTAGCGTAGAGCCATACAAAAGCAACAAATCAAAATTCAATGTTTCTGCCATACTTGCTCCATCAAACGAAAGCGGCTGCGACCAACCATGTATCGGAGTATGGAAAAACACGCTATTAGATTTTTCTTTTTCCACCTTTGATATGGAAAGATACCTTGCCACCGAAAACTATTGGGCAGTGTGCGACTTAGCATCGTTAGTTCCATACGACCAAATAATAATACTTTGCAACACAAAAAAATACGGAGGCGGTGGCATTTACAACTTTTATAGTGCATTTGCTGCTGCAAACAAATACTCGCCCGACATTTTGATACACGAATTTGGACACGCTTTTGCTGGACTTGGCGACGAATACGAAGGCGATGTAACCTATCAAGATTTTCAACAACAAAAAATCGAACCCATATCACCAAACCTTACAACATTAACCAACTTTCATTCAAAATGGGCAAATTTAATAGACAAAAATACACCTATACCAACGCCAATTAATTTTGGAACACCCCAAACATTAGGAGCATTTGTAGGCGGCGGCTATGCTAAAGATGGAGTATTTCGCCCACAAAAAAACTGCATAATGCACGATTTAGAAACCAAGGAATATTGCAAAGTATGTTTTAAAACTATATTAGAAACAATCAATCTACTAAGCCAATAGTTAAAATATAAACAATAAAAAATCCGCCTGCGTTACAAGCGGATTTTTTTATTTATTTGATATTTCTAACATTCAAAAGTTAGTTTCTTCTTCTGTCATTGTTATTATTGTTGCGACGCTCGTTATTGTTGCGACGCTCGCCATTGTTACGATCGTTGTTGCTACGATTATTATTTGAACGTGTATTGCTTCGTGGCTGAGGTTCTACATAACCTTCTGGTTTTGGAAGAAGTACTCGACGCGAAAGTTTCAACTTTCCAGTTTTTTTGTCAATATCAAGACATTTAACCTCCACTTCATCACCTTCTTTCAATACATCAGAAACATTTTCAATACGTTTCCAATCTATTTCCGAAACGTGAAGCAAACCTTCTTTTCCAGGAAGAATTTCTAAGAATGCGCCAAATTCAACCACCGATTTAACCACACCTTTGTAAACCTCACCAACTTCTGGCTCTGTTACAATAGATTTTATTTTTGCAATGGCAGCCTTCATATCTTCGCTATTAGATGCCGAAACGCTAACCACTCCGCAACCATCCACTTCATCAATAACGATAACAGAATTGGTAGCAGCCTGAATTTCCTGAATATTTTTTCCGCCAGGTCCTATAACAGCACCGATATAATCTTTTCCAATTGTAAATTTCTCAATCCTTGGAACAAAAGGTTTATAATCCTCACGTGGTTTGTCAATAGTCTGAAGCATTATACCCAAAATATGAGCTCGTCCTTCATTGGCTTGTTTAAGTGCCTTAGAAAGTATATCATAACTCAAACCGTCGACCTTTATATCCATCTGGCAAGCAGTTATACCATCAGGAGTACCAGCCACCTTAAAGTCCATATCACCAAGGTGATCCTCATCGCCAAGAATATCAGAAAGAACAGCAAATTTATCAGATTCAGTATCAGTTATCAAGCCCATTGCAATACCAGATACAGGTTTCTTTATCTTTACACCAGCATCCATCAACGCAAGGCAACCACCACACACCGTGGCCATTGACGAAGACCCATTAGATTCCAATATGTCGCTCACAACTCTAACAGTATATGGATTTTCGGTTTCGGGCGGCATTACTTTCATCAACGCACGATGAGCAAGATTTCCATGACCAATTTCACGACGCGAAACACCTCTACTTGCACGTGCCTCACCTGTTGCAAAAGGCGGGAAATTATAATGTAATAAAAACGACTTACGGCTCTGATCAAGAACATCATCAATTATCTGTTCATCGAGTTTTGTACCCAATGTTACAGAAGAAAGCGACTGAGTTTCTCCACGCGTAAATATTGCCGAGCCATGCACTGCTGGTAGATAATCAACCTCACACCAAATAGGACGAATTTCATTAGTTTTACGTCCGTCAAGGCGTTTACCCTCATCAAGTATCAAACGGCGTACAGCAGTACGTAAACTATCGTTAAAATAACGATCTATAAGTATTTGTTTTTCTTCAAGTTCTTCTTCTGTTAAACCAAGACTTTCGATAAAATCTTGTTCAATTTTATCAAAAGCGTCTGCTCTCTCATGTTTTGCCAAAGCAAGTTTGGCTGTATCGTAAATTTTTTGATACAACTCACTGTCAATCTTAGCTTTTAGTTCAGCATCAGATATTTCAGGTTCATACTCACGTTTGGTAACGTTCATTTCTTTAGCCAACTCCACTTGCAATGCACACATTGGTTTAATGGCATCGTGGGCAAACTTTATAGCGTCAAGCATTTCTTGTTCCGACACTTCGTTCATCTCACCTTCCACCATCATAATGTTTTCTTGTGTAGCACCCACCATAATTTCGATGTCAGCTTTTTTGTTTTGCTCAAATGTAGGATTAATCACAAATTTACCATCAATCCTTGCCACACGACATTCGGCGATTGGCTCAAGAAAAGGCACATCGCTAACAGCAATAGCTGCCGAGGCTGCCAAACCTGCATAAGAATCAGGCATTTCGGTGTTGTCGGCCGAAATCAAAAATACATTAACAAATGTTTCGTTGTGATAATCTTTTGGGAACAAAGGTCTTAAAGCGCGGTCTATAAGTCTTGCTGTAAGTATCTCATGTTCAGACGGTTTTCCTTCACGTTTAAGAAATCCGCCAGGTACACGTCCTGCGCTGTAATATTTTTCTTGGTACTCAACAGTAAGCGGCATAAAATCCGACTCTGGTTGAGAATCTTTCGACGAGCATACCGTTGCCAACAACATGGTGTTGCCGCATCTTAAAACCACAGAACCATCGGCTTGCTTTGCCAACTTGCCAGTTTCTATGGTTATTATTCTGCCGTCTTGCAGAGTTATCTGTTTTGTAAATATGTTCATTGTGCTTTTCTAAAATTTTTCCGCGGCGTAACTACAAGTGTATCATTTTGAACACCGATTCCACGTCCGGCCAATTTTTATTAATAAGATTACGTTTAGGATTTTTATTTTCAGCCGCAGAAAACATGTTGAAAGCGGCAAAAACAAAAAAAAGGGACACCCACAAAACGAATTTGTGTGGCGACCCCCCAAAAATTTTGTTTTACTTTCTCAAGTTCAAAGCCTTGATAATCGCTCTATATCTTTCGATGTCGTTTTTCTTCAAATAACTGAGTAAAGAACGACGTTTTCCTACCAATTTCGTAAGTGCTTTTTTTGTACCGAAATCCTTATGATTTTTTTTAAGGTGTTCGGTCAAGTGCGAAATACGGTAGGAAAATAAAGCGATTTGGCTCTCTGGTGAACCTGTGTCTTTATTAGACTTTCCGTAGGAATAATTTCCAAAAATTTCTTTTTTCTTTTCTGCGTCTAAATACATGATAAATTATTAAAAAATAAATTAAAAAAATACACTTATTATCAGTGCGCAAAGTTAGGCAATTAATTTTTATTTAAAAATATTTTGACGTTTTTTTTATCAAAATATTTTTCTGCCATCTCTTTATCACTTAATAAAGCATTTTTTAATTGATTTATAGAGTCAAATTTTTGTTCGCCACGCAGTTTTGTCAACGGTTCTACCTTTATTTGTTGTCCATATAAATTACCAGAGAAACCAAGCAAATGGTTTTCAATGGTTATTCTCTGTTCGTTGCTCACGGTAGGATTACTTCCAATATTAAGCAACGAGCGATAAACATTTTCTCCTATTGTTGTTAATGCAACATAAACCCCCGATTGCGGCAAAAGTTTATTCTCGCCAGTTTTGATATTAGCCGTGGGAAAACCAATAGTACGGCCTATTTGCCGTCCATGTACCACCTCACCCAATATAAAATATCTATAACCAAGCATTTTAAATGTCGTTTCCATGTCGCCATTGGTTAATGCGTCACGTATCAGAGTACTACTTATATTGTTATCACCACCACTTACAGCAGCTATTTTCTCTACCGTAAAACCATATTTTTTACCATATCTCGACAAAGCAACAGCATCAGAAATTCTATCGCATCCAAAATGATTATTAAACCCACTGGCGAGGTACTTCATATTCAACTGTTCAACAAGGAATTTTAGAAATTCTTCGGCACTGAGTTTAGAAAACTCCTTCGTAAATGGCAATATCACAAGATTCTGAACACCTGTAGTTTTAAATACATCTATCTTTTCCTCCTGTGAGAGTATCAAACCAAGTTTTTTTTGTGGAAACAACACCTTTCTTGGGTGAGGATAAAAAGTAACCACTGTGGAAACAAGTTTTTTTTCTTTGGACACTCTCATCAATTCTGCAATAATTTTGCGATGTCCGAGATGCAACCCATCAAACGTCCCAACAGTTACGGCACATGAAGCCATACTAATAGGTAATGTGTTGAATACCTGCATTGTCAACGCACCAAGAGTATCATTTTAAAACTTGGGCAAGGTATAGTACGGTATCCTTTGTTACAACCTTGCAAAGCAATAAACAAGACCAAAAATACCAACACAGCGGCAAAAAATTTCTTAAAATTCATATCAATATATTTCAAACATTTTACGCTGCAAACATAATGCTTTTTTACCGTCCGCACAAACAAATTATCATTACAAACACACCAATGTTTTTTTATAATGATAATTAATTATCCAAAATATTGTAAATCCAAATTAACAATTTATCTGTAAAGGTGAATAAAAACCGAGAGATTATTTTGCACAAAAATCCCTATTTTTGGGGATTGTATATTATTAAGGCTAATGGTAATTTTGTGGCGGAAATCAAATAAACAAAGGTGAAATGGACTTAAGCGAGATAGAAGTTGACAAACAATGCGTAATAACAAAAATACTTGGACGCGGCACATTCCGCAAACGCATTATGGAAATGGGGTTTGTAAGAGGTAAAACAGTTCACGTAGTAAAGCAAGCACCACTCAACGACCCAGTAGAATACGAAATACTCGGCTATCACGTATCGCTACGAAAAAGCGAAGCCAAAATGGTGGAAGTTATCCCCATAGAACACATAAAAGACGAAGCAACTGCCGAGGAAAACAAAAATTTAACATTTGAAGAAGTTATAAACAATCAAATAAAAGAACACGGCAACACAATAAACATAGCATTAGTTGGCAACCCTAATTGTGGAAAAACCACCTTTTATAATTACGCATCAGGAAGTAAAGAACGCACTGGCAACTACAGCGGAGTAACAGTGGATGCAAAAACCGCAAAATTTAAATACAACAACTACATATTCAACATCACCGATTTACCCGGAACATACTCGCTAACAGCCTACTCTGCAGAAGAAATCTATGTACGAAAATTTATAACCGAGCAAAGTCCCGATGTGGTTATAAACATGATAGACGCATCAAATCTTGAACGTAACCTTTATCTTACCACCCAACTTATCGACATGGACGTAAAAACTGTAGCCGCTCTCAATATGTATGACGAACTCGAAAGCCGTGGCGACAAACTCGACTACATAACGCTTGGAAAGATGCTCGGAATACCATTTGTACCAACGGTAAGCAGCAAAGGCAAAGGTTTTGGTGTGCTATTCGACACAGTAATACGTGCATACGAAGATAAGTCTCCAACAATAAGGCACATACACATCAACTATGGACAAAATATAGAACAATCCATAAACATTCTACAAGAAAAAATTTACAAAAACCTCGACAACGATTTATTCCAAAAAGTATCATCAAGGTTTCTTGCCATAAAAATGCTCGAAAAAGATGCCGACATAAAAAAAACAATTATTGGCAATAACGAAGAAATAATCGAAAGTGCCAACAATCAAATAAAGGCGTTGGAAACCGAATATAAATCAGATAGTGAAACCATAATAACCGATACACGTTACGGTTTTATTTCGGGAGCATTACGCGAAACATATAAACGAGGAACTGTAAACACTCGAAAACTCACCGACAAAATAGACAACATCCTAACCCATAAATTTTTAGGATTTCCAATATTTTTGGCAATAATCTATCTCATGTTTCAAACAACATTTACCATAGGACAATATCCTATGGACTGGATAGAGGCACTTGTAGAGCTAATTGGTGATGTTATAAAAAGTGCTATGCCCGACGGTATGCTCAAAGATTTAATTGTAGACGGAATAATAGGTGGTGTTGGCGGTGTTATAGTGTTTTTGCCAAATATAGTATTACTATTTATGTTTATTTCCCTAATGGAAGACACTGGCTATATGGCACGTGTTGCCTTTCTGATGGACAAAATAATGCATAAAATAGGGTTACACGGAAAGTCATTTATACCAATGATAATGGGCTTTGGTTGCAACGTACCCGCTGTAATGGCCACGCGTACTCTCGAAAACCGCAAAGACAGAATATTAACCACACTTATCAACCCATACATGAGTTGTAATGCACGACTACCGCTCTACACTGTTCTTACAGCTGCATTTTTTGCCAACAACCAAGCTCTTATAACGCTAAGCATCTATTGCATAGGCATACTTGTGGCAGCACTTACAGCCATAGTTTTACGAAAAACAAGTTTTAAAGCCGTAGAAGCACCTTTTGTTATGGAACTTCCACCCTATCGAATACCCACCGTACGCAACGTACTTAAACACATGTGGGAAAAAGCTAAGCAATATCTCAAAAAAATGGGAGGAGTAATACTCTTAGCATCAATAATTATTTGGGCGTTGGGTTATTTTCCACAAACAAGCACGGAAATAGAACAATATCAACAAGATACACAACATTACATAGCCGACCTTGACCGTCAAATAAGCCTTGAAGACAACCAAGCATCAAAAGCACAACTCCTTATAGAGCGCGATAGTATATTAAACAACATAGAACAAGAAATAAGTATCCGCAAACAAGAAAATTCCTACATTGGACGGCTTGGAAAATTTATAGAACCAATAATAAAGCCACTTGGATTTGATTGGAAACTCGGCATAAGCATACTCACAGGCGTAGCAGCCAAGGAAATAGTAGTTAGTACCATGGGCGTATTATACCGCAGCGGTGGCGATGAAGACGATACCGCCCCTCTATCGCAAAAACTATCATCGCAAGAATCACCACTTACAAACACCACTGCATTTGGTTTTATGGTTTTTGTACTACTATATTTCCCATGTGTAGCCACAGCTGCAGCCATTTACAAAGAAACCAACAGCAAAAAATGGACTACGTTTTCTATAATATACTCCTTAGTAGTGGCATGGTTAGCAGCATTTTTTATAAAAACTTTATTCTAAAATATTTGAATATACAACATTCTCATACATAAAATTAGCCATGATAATATCAACGCTGGCGACTTTTACGATAACATAAATTGTTAGCGTAAAGTCGCCTATGTTGATTTAATAAATTTATAAAAAATAATTAACATAATTTAACAGCCAAATACCTATCATTGCAACAATTTATTAAACGAAAAAAACTATGAGAAAAAAAATTCTTACCATTATGTTTGTTGCAGCATCGCTATTTGCTGTAGCACAACCACCACAAGGCATGCAAAACCAACACGGAAGACCTCCCCACGGTGATTCATCGGTTGTTCCAACACAAAACCTTTTTGGTCCACTTACTAAACGCATTCAACTACATGGCTACATGCAAGCAGGCTATGAGTTTAACAACCAAAACGGCGTTAATATGAACGAGTTTAACTTTAAACGTGCTATGCTCGTGGCATTTGCTCAAATTACCGACCGTTGGAGTTTCTTTTTTCTACACGATTTCAACTCCGAAGTACAAGAGTTTTACAGCGATTTTAGAGTAACACAAGGCAAAGGTTTAAACATAAGACTTGGTCAATTTAAAAACTCACTTTCTCTCGAAAACCCATACAGCCCCTCATCGCTTGAACTTGTTGATGTTACATCGCAAGCTACAACTTTTTTTGCAGGAACAGTTGACCCACTATTTGCAAATAAAGTAATGTATGGTAGAGACTTAGGACTAAAAGTTTTTGGAGAACTTGCCCAAGGTCAATTTAAATACGAACTTGCCGTAATGAACGGACAAGGTATAAACATAAGCGACAGAAACAACAAAAAAGATTATATTGCCAACTTAGAATATGCCCCCATGCCTAACCTAAGATTTGTAGTATCAGGACAAAAAGGCAAAGGCAATGCACCCGATTATTGTTGGCTTACAGGTAGCCGCGACACCATTTCGCCATACAACCCAACCATAAAAGCAGGCGAAGATTACGACCGCGACCGTTGGACATTCGGCACCGAATACAAAACATTTACTACAACGCCCACAAGCGATTGGAAAAAACGTCCGTTCTCTATCCGTGGCGAAGTAATGGGTGGCAAAGATGGCGATGTTGAATCATTTGGTGGATATGTAACAACAGCCATTCCTCTCTCCTCATACCTCGATGCCGTAGCAAGTTACGACTATATCAATTATAACAAAGACGAGGATTACAAATCTACCAAACTTGTAATTGGTCTTCAATATTGGTTTTACAGAAACTGCCGCCTACAATTGCAATACTCACGTTGCATGCTCGACAATATGGTTAGTGGTGTTAGCGTAATACCAAACCCTGCAGGGCCTCCTACAATAATCAAAAATTTCCAACCAGACTACGACAAAATTCAACTCCAATTGCAAGTAGGTTTTTAGTATAAATAAATATTATTTTCAATAAAAACCACGAAAAACATATATCCTGTTGTTTTTTTTAACAACAGGATATATGTTTTTATAAAAAAAAATATACTTTTGGGACTGAACAAAAAAAATTGTTTGGAATGTAGGTAGTTGCCTACAAATTACAAATAATATAACCAAACAACTTTTTTGAATAGTCTCAATTTTTTTAACTATGGGTTTAATAGACAAAATAAAAAATGTTTTGAGTACAGACTCGGAACAAATACAAACAGAAGAAATAATCGATGCTCAAGGTAGTAATACAATAGTAAATGGTGCGTACAAAGGCAATTCAAAACTTAAAGACATAAAAATTTCCGACACCGTAGAAATTATTATGGCAGAAGCTTTTGAAAAATGCGAAAATCTACACAGTGTAAAGTTGCCAATCAAATTGCAAAATATCAAGCAACGCACATTTTATGGTTGCAAACAGCTTAGCAAAATAATCTTAAACAACCAAGTAAAAATAATAAGCAACGGAGCATTTGAATCGTGCCATGCTTTACAAGATATAACACTTCCCAACTCACTATTGGCAATAGACAACGCTGCATTTTACGATTGTCAAAACCTAAAAAGCATAAAAATACCCGAAGGAGTAGAACGTATCGGCAGCAACACCTTTGGTCTATGCACTTCGTTAGAAGAAATAAAGTTACCATCAAGCCTAAAAACAATAGATTCAAAAGCATTTTCGGGCTGTCTCAAAATGAAAAACTTAGAACTACCCGAAAACTTGCGACACATTGGAGCCAATCCACTCTATGGCTGCAGAAACATAACCATAAAAAGCAACTCACCTCGCTTTTTAGTAAAGGACAATATGCTTATTGATGACGAAAAACATTGCTTAATATCATATTTTGGCTCACAAGACAAAGTTGTCATTCCCGAAGGCATCAAACGCATAGGCGGTTATGCTTTTGGCGACAACAAAACATTACAAAATATAATTTTTCCTTCAACATTAGAACGCATAGGCGTAGAAGCTTTTGCTGGCTGTAATTCGTTAAAAAACATAGAATTACCCAACAATGTAAAAGTAATATCAGAATATGCTTTTTGCAACTGCGAATCAATAACACAATTTAATGTTCCCCAATCAACCAAAACCATAAGCGAAAACATGCTTTTAAACTGCACTTCGCTAAACAAAGTAACTATTCCACAATCAGTTACAAAAATACAAAAATTTGCATTCAACGGCTGTTGCTCTCTAAAAGAAATAAAAATACCAGAAACAGTAACAACACTTGAATCAGCTTTTGATGGCTGCTCATCAATAAAAACATTTAAAATACCATACGGTATAGAAACAATAGGCTCATATATGTTTAGAAATTGTAGCAATCTCCAATTTGTCTTTATACCCGAAACAGTAACCACCATAGGACTTGGAATATTTGAGGGATGCAATATGCTGCAAAAAATATGCATTACAAAAGGTTACAGAGAACATTTTCAAGAATTACTATACAAAAAATACTGGGACAAAATAGAAGAATTAATCTAACACTCGGTGTATTCATCTACACATGAGACACATTCAAAATAAAAAATCATGTTAATAAAAATTTTATTAACCCTCGTTTTCTTGGCCGTAATGGTGGGCGTGGGTCTATATCAACGTAAAACGGCCAAAAGTGTAGAAGGATTTGTACTTGGTGGGCGCAATGTAGGTCCATGGCTAACAGCCTTTGCTTACGGCACATCATATTTTTCTGCCGTTGTATTTGTTGGTTACGCTGGACAATTTGGTTGGAAATATGGATTATCAAGTTCATGGATAGGCATTGGCAACGCAATAATAGGTTCGTTGCTCGCATGGATACTGCTTGGTCGCCGTACAAAAATTATGACACAACACATACAAAGCAAAACCATGCCTGACTTTTTTGGCACACGCTACAACTCACAAGGATTAAGAGTAGCCGCATCAATCATTGCATTTGTATTTCTAATACCCTACACTGCTGGCGTTTACAAAGGAATATCAACACTTTTTGAAATGGGTTTTGGCATTACGTATGAATATTGCGCAGTAATAATGGCCATTTTAACTGCTATTTACGTAATACTTGGTGGCTACAAAGCCACTGCCGTTAACGATTTTATACAAGGTATAATAATGCTATTCGGCATAGTAGCCGTTATAATGGCAGTACTTAATCAACAAGGCGGATTATCCCAAGCCATAGACAAAATGTCGTTATTGGCATCAGATGCCGACCCAAGCCAAAACGGTAAATTTGCCACCTTATTTGGTCCCGACCCATGGAATTTACTTGGTGTTGTAATACTCACTTCCTTAGGCACATGGGGATTGCCACAGATGGTCGGCAAATTTTATTCCATAACCGACGAAGCAGCTATAAAACGCGGAACTATAATTTCCACTATTTTTGCACTTGTTGTGGCTGGCGGTTGTTACTTTTTAGGTGGTTTTGGCAGACTATTTGGCACACCAGCAACACTTCCCAATGGGCGACTTGACTTTGACTCTATTGTTCCTAAGATGTTAGAAACCCTTCCTGATGCTCTTATTGGGCTTGTTGTATTATTGGTGTTGTCGGCATCAATGTCAACCCTTGCATCGTTGGTATTAACTTCAAGTTCTACAATGACTCTCGACCTTATTTATCGCGATAAAAAATCAGAAGAAAATGAGGTAATAGAAGGCGAAATTATTGCAGAAAATGCCGAAAAAATAGAAAAACGGAAAGTTGTTGTAATGCGCACACTTATAGTATTTTTTATAGTAATATCGCTTATGATAGCCCTAAACCCACCCACATTTATAGCTCAACTGATGGGCATATCTTGGGGCGCGTTGGCAGGTGCATTTCTTGCCCCATTTATGCTCGGATTATATTGGAAAGGTGTAACAACAGCATCTGTTTGGGCATGTTTTGCATGGGGCGTTGGCATAACCGTTGCAAATATGCTTTTGGGTAATCCTATATCACCAATCAACTGCGGAGCAATCGCAATGATTGGCGGATTTGTTGTAGTACCATTAGTGAGTGTTTTTACTAAGAAAATGCCAGCAGAAATTGTAAATGAAATTTGGAAATGTTATAAAAAAGCATAAAATCTTATCAAAAATATCTTATAATTGAAGATACATGAAAAAATTGCTACTGTATAATTATAGTAAATACTAAACAGTAGCAATATTTTTTTGTTATTACAAAAAAAAGAGTGCCTTTACCAAGCACTCCTTTTCTTTATATCAACAATAGTTTTTTACAACCATTTAACCAAAGCAAAGTCTGTTCTGTGAACGAGTTTATCGTTTTTCGGGAACAAACGGAAACCATAGTTAAAGTTTCCTGGTTTAGCAGGATACATTTCTACGCTGTAGTGAGCCAAACGTCCTGCATGTTTTTGGAGGTTCAACGGGTTAACAGAAAGCAACTTAGCATTACCATCTTGAGCAACTTCTGTTATTACCATCTCAATACCAACTTCGTCGGGCGAAAGTTCACCAAGGTCGAGAACCACTTCTCCAAAATATTCCTCACCCATATAAAGAGGATCTTTAACAATGTCGGCAAACGAAACGTTAACAACATTAACCTTGTCCCAATTAACTTGAATTTTACGTTTCCAAGCAGCAAGTTCGCGCGCAAGTGCATAATCATTGTTGTTTATTTTGTTTGCACTGTCAGCAAGTAGGTTGTAATAACGGTCGTAATAATCGTCCAACTGGCGTTTCATTGTAAACGCAGGAGCAATTTTAGAAACAGAATTTTTAATAAACCTTACCCAATCGGTTGGAACACCTTGCGAATTACGTGTGTAGAACTTAGGTGCAATTTCGTCTTGAATAAGACGATAAATAGTAACAGCGTCAAGTTCATCTTGAAAATCTTGTTCTTGATAAACTTTTTCTTGTGGCAAAGCCCAACCACCATCTTCTACAAGGCGGTAACCCTCAACCCACCATCCGTCGAGTACAGAGAAATGGAGTGCACCATTCATCACAGCTTTCATACCAGATGTACCAGAAGCTTCAAGAGGACGTGTTGGGTTGTTCATCCAAATATCAACACCCGATACAAGACGTTTTGCAAGTGAAATATCGTAGTCTTCGAGGAACAAAATTTTACCAACAAATTCTGGGCGTTTAGAAATCTCAACAATGTGTTTTATAATAGCCTGTCCGCCACCATCATTTGGGTGTGCCTTTCCTGCAAATAGGAATTGTACTGGACGGTCGGGATTATTAACAATTTTTTCCAATACATCTAAGTGTCTAAACAAAAGACTACCACGTTTGTAAGTTGCAAAACGGCGTGCAAAACCTATGGTCAATACGTTTTCGTTAAGAGTAGTTTTTATTTTCAACATTCTCGCAGGATCTTCGCGACGTTGAATAAATGAACTGTCGAGACGATTTTTAATGTATTCGATAAGGTCTTTACGTTTCTGTTGACGCATTTTCCAAATTTCTGCATCTGGAACGCTTACAAATGGTTTCCAGTTTTCGTCATTAGACTGATCTGAAATGTATTTTTCACCAAAAGTTTGTTTGTGGAACTTTTGCCATTCTTTTGCTGCCCATGTTGGATAGTGAACACCGTTGGTAACATATCCAATATGAAGTTCTTCAGGATAGTATCCACTCCACATTTTATCAAATGGATGCATACGTTTGGTAACTTCGCCGTGCAACCACGAAACTCCGTTTACTTCTTGCGAAAGTGTTGCAGCAAGCACACTCATCGAAAATTCTTCGCCATGGTCATCAACGTTTATCTTTCCAAGTTGAAGGAAGTCTTTCCAACTTACACCAAGACGCTGTGGATAATGTCCCATGTATGTAAGTATCATATCTTCAGGGAAAGTATCGTGTCCAGCGGGTACAGGAGTATGAGTAGTATAAAGTGTTGATGCACGAACAATTTCTAATGCTTCGTTAAGGGTGAAATTGCGTTCTGCAATAAGGTTGTTTATGCGCTCAATACCCATAAGAGCAGCATGTCCCTCATTCATGTGGTAAACTTGTTTTTTTATTCCAAGTTTGTTAAGAGCACGAACACCACCAACGCCGAGGAGCATTTCTTGTTTCAAACGGTTTTCACGATCTCCACCATAAAGATGGTGAGTAACCCAACGGTCTTGTTCTTGATTGCCTTCGTGGTCGGTATCAAGCAAATACAAATCTACTCTACCAACCTGAGCCTTCCATACTTTAGCTTTGATAATTCTACCAGGGAAAGCAACTTGCACTTCCATTTGATTGCCATCATCTGCTTTTACAGGGAGAATTGGCAAATAACGGAAATCTTGGGGTGCATTGGTAGCCAACTGATCGCCGTAGTTAGAAAGACGTTGTTGGAAGTAACCATAACGGTATAGCAAACCAACAGCTACAAAATCTACGTTACTATCTGAGGCTTCTTTTAAATAGTCGCCTGCAAGAATACCAAGACCACCAGAAAATATTTTTAAAGTATCATGGATACCATATTCCATACAGAAATATGCAACACTTGGTCCTTTAGCATTCTTTTTTTCATCCATGTAGTTACGGAAATCTCCGTAAACTTTTTCGTATTTTTTCAAAAATTCTGGATCGTTTTCCAATTCTGATAAACGGTTGAAATCCACTTGACGCAAAAGCGTTATAGGATTGTGTCCAGATTTTTCCCAAAGGCCGTTATCTCCAATGGTCTGCCAAAGTTCTTCGGCTTCGTAGTTCCAGCACCACCAAAGGTTGTAAGACATTTCTTCCAAACCTTTGAATTTGCCCGATAAATTGGGCTGCACTTGAATGTTTCTCCAAATAGGTCTATTCACTTTAACTTCTTTTATGTTATACGCTTCTATTGAATATTTAGAAAAATCGGCGGCATCTACCCTTGGCTTGCTTTTAGCCATGGCAGTAGAATATGCCGAAAGATAATATTTTGTGAGGTTTTTCCACAAGAATTGTTGCGACAATGCATACGCAGCTTTGCGATCTTTTTCCATTTTGTCGCTATCGGCATTGGCGTATTCTACAATCTGATTAGCCAATGCTTGCGATACCTCAAAATAGTTGTCGTCGTTACGTTTTAAAACTACGACAGGTTTAGAGTCTGGTGTCAAAAATTTCTCTGTGTATTTTCCAAATCCTGCCAAATCGGTAGTAATGGTTGGTACAGAGAAAGCGATGCTTTCCAACGGTGTGTAGCCCCATGGCTCATAATACGAGGGAAATGCGGTAAAATCCAAACCAACAAGCAAATCGTAATATGGCATATTGAATATGCCATCATCGCCTTTGAGGTATGATGGTACAAAAATAAGTTTTACCTTATTATCATCAGCATTATCAAGACCAAGGTTTATAGCGCGATTAACTACTGCATCATATTCTACATGATGCAATCCATGTGTTAAATACTTGCTATAACGATCGTTAGTAACAATGGTATCTTTTTCCAAAGCTTCTTTAAGGTCTTGACGTGCGCCATAGTTGTTGGCTGGCACAAATATAAAGGCTAACAAATCGCTGTTGAGTTTGTTTTGCTCTTTAACAATTTTCAAACTTTCGAGATATACATCAATACCTTTGTTACGATATTCGTAACGTCCTGATGTACCGAGCAATTTTGTTGTTTTTTCGTCAAACTTTTTGTTAAAAAGTTTAGAAGCCACTGCAATAAGTTTTTCTCTTGCGGTCTTACGTTTTTGGTCGAATTCTGCACCTTTGGGAACAAAATCGTCTTCAAAACCGTTTGGTGTAACTTCATCAACTTTTCTATAAAGGAATTGTGAGCATTCCTCTGCTGTTATTTCGCTAACTGTGGTAAAAGCATCGGCTGCGAGAGCAGAATTTTTTTCAAGCGATTGTTTTGCAACCATACCAAGTTGACGTGCTTTATCATCGCCATCGTATGTTTTTAAAGGACCATATAATGGTAATCCGTTGCCAGAAATGCTTCGTCCTATTGATGTTGCATGTGTGGTAAACACGGTTGCTATTTCTGGTGCAAATTTTTCTAAAAAAAGAATACCAGCACCAGTCATCCATTCGTGAAAATGGGCTATAACTCTGTCTTTTGGGTCAAGGTTGTAAGCGCAAAAACTTTCAATCACCTTGCCAGCAGCATATCCAAATATTGCGGGTTCAATATAATCCCAACCGCCAGAAATAGAATCGAGTTTGTAGGTTTCCCACAATCCACCAAATATTTTGTCTTTTTGAGAAATAAGCGGAGAAAAATCAACAAGCAAAACTATCGGAGAGCCAATTATTTTCCAACGTCCAATTCTAACTCTAACGTCTATTTTATTAAAAACACGTTTCCAATCAGAATACAATGTCTTGTCTTCTTCAAATTCGGGATTTTTTTCCTCGTCGCGCCAAATATCGGGACCTATCATTATCAACTTGTCGCCAAATTGGGCTTTGAGTGTCTGTGCCTTGGTTGAAACAACGGTATGTATGCCTCCTACCTTGTTGCATACCTCCCAACTTGTTTCAAAAACATAATCGGGTGTCATTTCGGTTGATGCCATAAGTTCGTGTGTATTTTATGTTGTTTTTTATCGTTATTTATATTTTGTTAAAAAAATCTCATTTATTTTTTGGTAAATTAAGCAAAAAAAAATGAATAAAAGTACAAAACTCGTCTAATTTTTTTCTTAATTTTTTTCAAACATTCAACAACATTCTAAAAATCAATATATTGTAAAACATTATTTTTTTTAATTTGATTCACTTGGCTATCAAGTTATTTTCGTTCATACGCTGCATATACTGCTGCACTATGGCCTTTATCTCATCTTCCATTTGTCTTTGACACGCCACTTTTCCTAACAAATTTTCTATCATCATAGTATCGTCAAGGCTATAGATAGCAATTGTTTTTTGTCCATCAAATTGCAAAAGATAGCCATTTTTGAGATATTGGTAAACGCCATTACAATAACTTACGGCAAAAGTTTGTTGCACTGGAGTTGTTAAAAGATCGCATCCAAAAGCTACATATTGTTTATTATAACCGAGATAACTTAATATAGTAGGCATTACATCTATCTGTTGTGCAATCTTATTGCTTCGTCCAATCATTAAACTATCGCTGGGCGCATAAAATATAACTGGACCTGCAAAAACACCTAAATCTGTTTGATATTCTTGATGATCCGACTGATTAGTATGGTCGCTACATATAACAAAAAGTGTATTATTAAACCAATCATATTTTTTTGCGGTGTTAAAAAACTGTCGCAATGCGTTGTCGGTGTATCTTATGCACTTATGAATTGGCAAACCTTCTTCAGGATAAATTTCTTTGTATTTCTGGGGAATATTAAACGGATGATGGCTTGATGCAGAAAACAAAGCTGTTACAAACGGCTGTTTAAACTCCGCCATTTTATCTGCATAAAATTGAAAAAAAGGCTCATCCCAAATAGCCCAAAAACCATCAAATTCGCGTTCTCCTCCATATTTTTGTTCTTTGTCAAACTCAGTACGACCAAAATAATCGTCAAAACCAGTAGCATTGGCAAAAGCTTCAAAACCCATACTACCATTTTTTGCTCCATGAAAAAATGCTGAGTAATATCCTTCGTTTTTAAGTTCGCGAGCCACACCACTCAAATCGTTTAAAGCCGCGGGTGTTACAAAAAATGGCTCAACAAAATAAGGTATGCTACTTAGTATGCTCGGCATCGCATCAATGGATTTGCGACCATTGCAAAAACTATATTCAAAAGTAAGCGAATGTTCTATAAGCGAATCTACAAATGGCGTATAACCTTTGTAGTTACCGTTTTCAAGATTTTTATTAAGTGCTCCAATATATTCTTTTGCAAAACTTTCTATTATAAAAACAACAACATTTTTTCCCCTACCACGTGCTAATGAGTCGGGCGTATTTGGATTATGAATGGGCGAATATATGTTTTGCAATGTTTGTTGATCGAAATAATTAGGTGTTTCAAAAGTCTTTTTTCCAATAGTACGAATAATAGTAAAAGGAGTATTTAGTACAAGAGCAGTTTCTACAGGACGATTAACATACTGATTAGCATTGCTAAGCGTTATAGGACGTGTACTACGGTCGATTCCACCACGCATTCCTGCCAAACACAACAAAACTAATATTGCCATACCTACAAGACGAACACCATAATAAATTGCAAAGTTTTTGACATTGTTTTCAACTTTAAAAACTGTTGACCGACGATAAACAACAATCAATGCTGCAATAAAAATAATAGCTACAATCACCAAATACCACGAATTGGCTATCTCCTTAAATATAATGGCCAATATATTGTCTTCGTTTTTAAATTCTCCAAAAACCGTTGCTGTTGTACGCCTACCTGTAAATCTAAAATAGACACAATCAATAAAATTAGAAATTATAGCAACAGAGTTGAAAACTATAAATACATACTTAACAATATTGGAATAAATTTTAGAAGGTTCTTTTAAATGTAATGGCAATGCAGCAAGCACAAAATACAATATGTTGGTATAAATAATAGCTGAGGTATCAAATACCAAACCACCTTTAATTATATTAAAGACAATTCCGGCACCGATGTGTCCTTCGTAAAAATCGGAGTTGCAAACAAAAAAAACTGCACGACACAAAAAATAAATAACATAAATAGCTATTGTGTTTAATAATATAGCATAATAACAGCCAAGACTATCTTTTAAAATTTTCTGCTGATCCATACCACTAAAAAATTTGAAGCAAAAGTAATCATTTTTTTTAAACATCAAATCAAACAACCAGATACTATAGCAAAATAAAAAAAATTATGAACAAAATTTAATTATATTTGCAACCGAAAAAAATAAACAAAATGAGATTAAAAAAAATATTTTTTTTATCAACACTTATTTGGATTCTACTACCAAAAACATCCGTTTCGCAAAACCTAACAATAATGTGCAACGGAATAACAGATACAGTAAAAGCATGCAAAGGTGCCAATCTAACATTTGAATGTAGCAACGTAAATGATAGACAGTTGAAGTTTAACTTTGAAGACGGTAGTTTAACAGACTTTCAGTTAAAAACTTCGCTATCACATACTTTTACAAATTCGGGAGCATACATTGTAAAAGCCATAGCAATTGATAACAATGGTAACACCGAGTCGGATAACATAATAGTAGAAATAGGCACACCCCCACTATTTAACAACTATACAACATCGATAGACAAATCACAAACGGGAATCTGCATGGGCGAAAGCGCAACATTAACCATGCAAATAGAAAATCGCACAATAACATACATAGCCCAAGACTACGTTGAAGAACAAACTCCACAACCAATTTATAATAGTAGTTGGACGGGAACAATAGATTTAAAAAATTATGAAAACCTTACCATAAATAATGCCGATGACATAGAATACATAAGCACAAATCTCGAATACGACAATATAAAAGACTTAAACATAAGCGTTAAGTGTCCTAATGGAAAATTCATCATACTAAAGGATTACGGTGGCAACAACTACCAACTTGGAATAACAGCCGACATAGCAGTTGGTACAACATACAACTACATATTCAAAGAAATAGGCACAACCATAAACGAAACAATTTTAGAAGACGACAACACAATCATACCCGAGGGAGAATACAAAAGCCAAGAAAGTTTTTCAGCATTAGAAGGTTGTCCCATTGATGGAGAATGGCAAATAACTATAACCTCCAACAGCAACAACAGCGATGGATATGTTAGCAATTGTAAACTTAAACTAAAAGACGAAATAATAGAAACTAACCAATGGAATTTCAAACAAATATACAACATATCACATGCTGTATGGTCTGGCAAAGGTGTTGGTGCAACATCAAATGGCATAACTAAAGTTACACCCCCCGAATACGACATCAATCGTTACGACTTTGTAGTAAGCGACAATTTTTCATGTCCTCACGACACATTTGTAATCATTAACGTAGAAAAACCGCAAATAACATGGCAAGAAAGTAGCGAAAACTACATCGGTGATGAAATTGAGTTTTCTTGTCAAGCATCATGGGCAAGCGAATACATTTGGAATTTTGGAGACAAAACCCAATTCGCCAACACCAATCCTGCCCCACACGCCTATTACGAAAAAGGTAACTATCAAATAATTGTGCAAGCCACAAGTAAATCTGGGTGTGCCGACCGCGACACTCAAAACATTAACATAATTCCACGCCCACTTGAAGTAGAAGAAGTTAACATATTTTCGCCTAACGATGATGGGTTAAACGATATTTTTTCGTTTTTCAAAAAAGACGAATCATACCTTTCTAACGGTGGTCTAACATTAATGCCAGCAAACATTAGGACATTCAGGGGCAAAATTTATAACATTTTTGGGCAAACCGTTTGCAAATGGGAAAATATAGAAGAAGCTGTGGCAGGATGGGACGGCACTCTAAACAACAACGGAAACCGACATTGCCCTCCAGGAACTTATTTTTACGACATTATAGTTACAGGCAAAGACGGCAATTCTTTAAAAAGATCTGGTACAATAATGCTCTACAAACCTAAAAATTAATGAAATGAAAATTTTATCGGCACAACAAACACATATACTCGACAGCGCAACAATAGAAAAGCAAAAAATAACATCGCTCGAACTAATGCAACGCGCGGGGCAAAAACTTTACGAAGAAATTATAAAAATAGTACCCTCTATCACACAAAAAATAATTGTTGTCTGCGCAACAGGCAACAACGGTGGCGATGGTCTTGTTGTTGCTCAACAACTTATAGTAAAAGGTTATGATACCGATGTTTACATACTAAAACACAGCAACAAACAAAGTCCTGATTTTGCTAATATGCAAAGCAATCCCATTTTCAACAACCAAAATCTTCATATTGTTGATAATATAGAAAAAATACCAGAAATACAAAATTACAATGTTGTAATTGACGCAATATTTGGAAGTGGACTCAACCGACAACCCGAAGGTATCTATGCCGAAACTATAAAAAGAATTAACACCAGCAATGCATTAATCATATCAATTGATATAGCATCGGGACTCGGCGACGGCATCAACAATACTACAACACCCAACGTAGCCGTATCTCCGCATTACACTTTGGCAATAGAAACGCCATTTTTATCTCAGTTATTACCCCAAAATGCCCAATACATAGGAAGGATAAAAACAATAAAAATAAATCTCGACAAAGAAACCCACAATAGTTTTGAAACGCCATATTATTTTACCGAAAAACAAGATGTTAACAAGTTAATAAAACAACGTTCAACATTTTCTCACAAAGGCACATTTGGTCATACACTACTATTAGCAGGTAGTTACGGAAAAACAGGAGCAGCAATATTAGCCGCCAAAGCTTGTTTAAAATCTGGAACAGGGCTACTTACCGTTCACCTACCCCAAAAATCGTTAGACATAATGCAAACAGCTGTACCAGAAGCAATGTGTATTACGGGAAACAACGACTACATCATAACAAAAAATGAAATAAACATAGAAAAATATTCTGCAATAGCCGTTGGTCCTGGAATAGGAACAGATGCCAATACTGCTAAAATGTTAGAATATATACTTTTAGAAACAAAAAAATACAACATTCCAATTGTAATAGATGCTGATGCGCTCAATATAATTGCAATGAATCCAAAATTACTTGAAATTCTACCATCGAAAACAATAATGACACCTCATCCAGGAGAATTTTTTAGATTAACTGGCAGTAAAGGAGAATTGTCGGTATTACAAAAATTTTGTACAAAAAACAAAATTGTAGTTGTGTTAAAAGGCTCATTTACAGCCATTTGCGACACAATAGGAAATATCTTTTTCAATTCCACTGGCAACCCCGGAATGGCTACTGCTGGCAGCGGAGACACTTTAACAGGAATAACAGCCGCACTATTGGCACAGGGACTAAACCCAATAGATGCTGCTAAACTTGCAGTTTTTACACACGGAAAGGCTGGCGACATTGCTGCTCAACAATTTGGCGAAATTTCTACCACTGCCACCGACATAATAAACTATCTTCCAAACGCATTTGATTTTTTGAACCAACAATAAATATATTAAATATGAAAAAAACTCTTTTAATGCTTGTGCTAACCACATTGACAATCAACGCATTTTCACAAAAACTCATAGCCTTCAACGACAAAAACGTTGTAACAGAAGGCCGCACAGTATCGGAAACAGACGGCGTAAGGTTCGTTTATCCCGGCACAGAATTTTCAATCTCTTTTACAGGTAAATACCTGGCTGCAATTTTAAAACCATCAGCAGGATACTACGTAGCAGAGATAGATGGAAACAAAACCGTTAAAATAAACACTCACAACGGCTCTTATTCCGACAAACAAAGTTTTCTAATCGCCGACAACCTCTCTGAGGGAAACCACACTGCTACTTTAACTTTAATATCAGAAGGATTGTACGTAAAACCAAAATTTTTTGGCTTTGAAATTGGTAGCAACGACAAAACATTAAAACCACAAAAGAAAAAATTATCAATAGAGTTTATCGGAAACTCCATTACATGTGGCTACGGCACTCTTGCTCCCAACGGACAAACACCATTCGCAGATAGTACATCAGATTTTCTTAAAACATACGCAGCATACGTTTCAAAAAATCTTGGAGCACGTCGCACAGTTGTGGCACGCTCAGGAATTGGAATTTATCGCAATTTTAACGATGCAAAAGAGGGTTCGCTTTGGCCAATGCCCAAGGTTTATGAATTGGATTTAATTACATCAACCATGAATGACGACAATTCACTTAAACAACCCTCGGAAGTAACCGACAAAAATTGGAACTTTTCGGCTCAGAAAAAACCAGATATTGTGTGTATAGGACTTGGAACCAACGATATGTCGGTTGGAGAATACAATTATGAAAAATTTTTACTATCGTATATAGCCTTTGTAAAAAACATACGTAGCCACTACCCTGCCGCTAAAATCATTCTTCTCAACTCCCCAATGTTACACGACAAACAAGCTAACGACATCTACACTGCCATAACAAACGTTGTTGACGGCATGAGAGTTATTGGAGATACAAGAATCTATCGCTTTGATTTTCAAGAGCAAGACGACTCCCTCGGTTATGGTGCAGATTATCATCCATCGGCACAACGCCATCAACAAATGGGCAAATATCTTACAACGTTTATAAAAACTGTGGTTTTGAAAAACAAATTTTAATACCTACAATAACGCAGCAATTTTATTACATAAAAAAACGATAAACGAAAATTTTGTTTGTCGTTTTTTTTATATTTGTTGCTACGTTTATATACAAACATTATGAAATTGAGTAAAAACAACATATTTCTTATTCTACCTCATATAATACTATCGCTTGTATCTTTTTTGGTATTTCAATTTTGTTATAAATACCATTTTTTTATACAAGAACAAAATCAAATTTTTGTTTGGTCGTGGCAATATATCGCTGAATATTTTGAACAAAATTCATGGTTAACATGTTTTACTGGCGATTTTTTAACACAATTTTTTTATTATCTGTATGTTGGTCCAATCGTTACGGCTATTATAATTTTTCTAATTGCTATAGCAAGTTATAAAAGTTTTAATACAATATTTAATAATAAAACAAGTTTTATTATATCAATTACAATAGAGATTTTAGTTTTTTTTACAATATTCGACTATAAATTCAATATCAATTACTTACTTTCTGTTTTATTTGGTTTTTTATCATATATATTTTACTCAAAAATATTCAAAAAAGATAATTTAATATTCGCCATCATAACACTTCTTTTTGGGTATTATCTTGGTGGATTTGCTCAAATAATTTTTGCCATACTTTATGCTTGCAAAATATTAAAACAAAAGCGATTAAAAGAATTTGCAATTATTCCAGCAATTACTTTTATAATACCGCTCGTGGGGCAACGCTTTTATCAAACTACATACACACGCAATCTCTCTTATCCAGATTTTTGTATCCCAACACTACCCGATATGCACTCCGAATTTTCATATTCAATAGCTACAGAATACTATTTCAAGCATTTTGACAAAGTGGAACAAATAGCACTTACTCAGGACACTATGACAGCACAATCGGGAATTTATTACAACATGGTTCAGGCGCAAAAAGGCATTTTGCCCGACAAAATCAAAAGTCAAAAAATCCCCGAACTTGGCACTTTAATTCATATCGACGAAAACTCGCCAATTGAAGCCATCAACCTTATGAACGATTTTTATTATTTAATTGGCGATATGGCAATGGCAGAGCGTGCAGCGATTTTAGCACAAGTATTTTCTCCCAAAAATCGTAACGTTAAGATGATAAAACGATTGTGCGAAATCAATCTCGTTACTGGCGACACTGCAATTGCATTGAAATACCTAAGAATTTTAGAAAAAACACTTTTGTACAACGATTGGGCAAAGAAACACAACCCATATACGTTTGACAAAAAAGTGGAAAAAGAAATCCTCGAAAAACGCAATTTTTGCAACTCTACCAACGCAATAAGAATCAATGACAATTGCAGAGAAATTCTCCTCGAACTTTTACAAAGCAATCCCGACAACATTATTGCATTAGATTATCTGCTTTGTACCGACTTGATTTTAGGGCAATTACAGACTTTCAAGGCTGATTATTACAAGTTTTGCATTAAAAACAATCGCCAAAGATTAAAAAAATTATACACCGAAGCACTATCAAAATGAAAAATTTAGCAATAATAATTATATTTCTTACACTTGTATCGTGCTATTCAAAACCCGAAAATGCAAGATTAATAGACTCATTACCCAATATTTATCCCGATTACATCGACGTTAGCATACCGCCCAATATAGCACCGCTTAACTTTTTGGTACGCGATAGTTGCAAGTCGGTTTTTGTAACTGCATCTTACAACGATACCGAAATTTCTATTGCAAGCCACAACAATCATGTTTGTTTCGATATTAACAACTGGAAAAAACTGATTAACAATGCAATAAACAACGATATTGAAATAAACGTATATACCAAAATCAACAATAGAGAATTTATAAAACACAAATCTTTTAAAATTCACGTTTTGAGAGATTCCATCGATCCATACCTTACTTACCGACTTATAGAACCAGATTACGAAGTTTTTTCGCGGCTAAAAATTGAGCAGCGTTGCATAGAAAATTTCGACAAAAAAGATATTTGTAACTACAATATTACCAATAATTCGTGTATGAATTGCCACACATTTGCGGCTAACAATCCAAAAAAGTCGTTGTTTTATGTTCGTGGAGAAAATGGCGGTGCAATTTTAAATCGTAATGGTAAGTTGCGAAAACTCAACATTAAAAATCAAAATATGAGTTCGGGTGCGGTGTATGGACATTTTTCATTAGACGGCAGATATTTTGTATTTTCCACCAACGTAATAATCCCCGGACTACATGCCGACCCAAACAAACGAATGGAAGTTTTTGATACCAAATCAGACATCTATGTTGCCGATTTAGAAACCAACAAAATAATCACAAGTCCATTGCTATGTGATAGTTTAAAGTCTGAAACATTTCCATGTTTTTCAGCAAATGGCAAAAAAATTTTCTATTGCTCGGCTCCTGCCTTACAAAACGATGTCAATGATATTAAAAATATTCATTACGCACTGGTAAGCATTGATTTTCAAGATGGTAAAATAGGAATAAAAACAGACACTATTATAAAGTCTAACAATATCTCCGTCTGCCTGCCAACCGTGTCGCCCGACGGTAAGTATCTGATATACACCGAGGCAGACTACGGAACATTCCCGATTTGGCACAAGGAAACCGAACTAAGAATGATAAATCTACAGACGATGGCGACGGATTCGCTCAACGGCGTCAACTCCCAAAACAGCGATACTTACCATACATTTTCGTCCAACTCGAAGTGGGTGGTTTTTGCAAGCAAACGCGACGACGGATTGTATGGCAAACCGTATTTTTTTCACATAGACAATAACGGCAAAACAACAAAGCCTTTTGCATTGCCCCAAAAATATCCCGATTTTTACGACAACTGTCTCAAATCGTTCAACATCCCCGAACTGAGCAAAGGCGCAGTGCCGTTTTCTACCAAAGACGTGGAAGTTTTGCTCAAAAGAGAGAGCGTAGAGTTTGAATAACGGGTAGAGCCAATGCTTGAAAAACAAAAGATTGACCATAAATATTTCCTTTCAAAAAAAAAATTGCTAACTTTGCGGAAAACAAACCATCAATCATGCTGATAAAAAATTATAACAAATACATACTTTCTGCGCTGTTTGCGGTGGTGGCGTTCCTCTTTTGGAAGATTGGGTACGCCTGCGCTTTTTCGTATCACGAGCAGTTTCAGATGTTTTTGACTACCAAAAATTATTTTTTGGAACGGATGAGCCTGCCCGGCGGATTGGCTGATTATGTGAGCGAATTTTTGGTGCAGTTTTATTATTTTCCGCTGTTTGGAGCGTTGATTGTGGCGGCGTTGTTGCTTGTTATTCAAATGCTTACTTGGCGGTTGATGGTTTGTTTTTCGGCAAAGGATTTTGCGTATGTTTTCAGTTTTTTGCCGTCGATTTTCGTTTGGCAATACATGGGCAACGAGAGCGTTTTGCTGTCGTTTTTGGTGGCTGTGACGGCATCGTTGGGATTCAATTTTGGGTACGTCAGCATCAAAAATAATGTGTTCAAAATTGTGTATAGCACTGCGGGCGTTGTCGTGTTTTATTATCTTTTTGGAGCGATTGCGTTTTCGTCGGTGTTCTGTATGGTGATATGGAATTTTAAGGAAAAAATTAATGTTTTCAATTCTATTTTGGCGGTTTTGGTTGCGGTTTTTACTGCTGTAATTTGTTATAATTTAACGAGTTATCCATTGTTTAGATTTTTCCTTGGCATCAATTATTTTAGATTCCCGACCGAGATTCCGATGATGCAAATTTTGATAATGATTTTGATTGCAGTCTGTCCGTTGTTGGGATTGATAGAGCCAAAAATTAATAAAAAAATATCAATTGTATCTTTGGCGGCGATTGCAATTTTTGGAGCGTTTTATGTACCAACTGGTTTCAAAGCACTCAATTACGAGGTTATTGAATACGATTATTTGGTGCGCATTGGCAATTGGGACAAGATAATCGCCATTGCCGAAAAGCAAAACCCTCGCACGCCGCAAAGTGTTTCGTGTCTGAATCTTGCGCTCGCCGAAAAAGGCGAATTGGGCAATCGGATGTGCGATTTTTTTCAAAATGGCAAGGAGGGCTGATACCAAAATTTGTGCGGGATTTCTTTTTGCCGCTTTCTTCCGCCGAAATTTATTTGCGTCTTGGCATGGTGAATGTTTCGATGCAAAACTTTTTTGAGGCTCAGGAGGCGATTCCCAATTATCGCAAAAGTGCGCGAATGACCAAGCGTCTTGCCGAACTCAATATCATCAACGAGGATTACGACGTAGCAAAAAAGTATCTCAAAATACTTTCTAAAACGTTGTTTTACAAAGAGTTTGCACAAAACAAGCTCGCAAACATCGAAAAATTTAAGGAAAACAAATTTTGGGCATCAGTGGCAGCAAACCGTCTGACAAAAGATTTTCTTTTTAGCTATGCCGAACCCGACCAACTGTTTGGGCTTCTGTTTGCACATTAACGACAGCTATGCAAATTTCCATATTGACGATTGGCAGCAGCTTGTAGCCGACAACAAGGGTGGAGTGTTGACTTTTGACGTCAAGGCCAAAATCGACGGCAAGTGGCACGGCTACAAGACTTTTGAAATGTACATAAGCGATTATTCCTTAGACGATTGTGGACTTACTTATCGTCGCATTTCGCCCGGGTACGAGGTGTTTGGCAAAATGGGATTGTACCAAAGAGAGCTTTCGAGTTTCAAGGAATTTCCAATTATAGAAAACACATTGATTCCGGGCAATTGTGTCAATTGTCATACATCAAACGCTTGCAATCCAGATAATTATACATTTCATGTGCGCGGTGCCAATGGCGCAACTGTGGTGCATCACAACCACAAAACCGATATTCTCCAATCGAAAAGCAACACCACGGGCGGCTCGATGGTATATCCGTATTGGCATCCGTCGGGCAAATATTGCGCGTATTCTACCAACGAAACTCGGCAATCGTTTCACGTTGTCAAAGAGGAACTTATAGAGGTTTTCGACCTGAAATCCGACGTGTTTGTCTATTGTCCCGACAGCAAGGAATTGATTTTGGATTCGATGCTGATGACCAAAGACAATTTTGAAACCTATCCAGCATTTTCGCCCGACGTTAAGACGCTATATTTTTGTAGTTCAAAGGCTTACGACATTCCCGAAAATTACAAAAAAGTTCAGTACAATCTTTGCAAAGTTGTTTTTGACGATGGCAAACTTGTTGGCAAAATACACACTGTTTTTGATGCCGCCAAGATTAACAAAAATTGTACTTTTGCCAAGCCTTCTTACGACGGCAAGTACATCATGTTTACATTGTCGGATTATGGATGTTTCCCGATTTGGCATCACGAGGCGGATTTGTGGTTGCTTGATTTGCAGACCAATACGGCTCGCCCAATGGACGAAATCAACAGCCCCAACACCGAATCCTCTCACAATTGGAGCACGGGGGCGCATTGGTTTGTCTTTGTTTCGAGGCGCGAAAATGGCCTGTATTCCCAACTGTTTTTCGCTTGCATTGACGACCACGGCAAAGCCACCAAACCGTTTCTTCTGCCGCAGGAAAACCCTCTGGAATACTATTCAAACACAACCTATTCATTCAATGTTCCCGATTTTACGACTAAAAAGGTTGATATTGATTATCACGCACTTGGCAAGGGATTGATGAAGGAGGAAAGGGTGGTGACGAAGGCGAGGAAGTGAAAAATGTGGTTGTATATTGAATCTACGTCTATTAATTTTAACTTTATTTAATATTAAAATTATGTAAAATATTATTATTTTTGTAAAAAATAAAATATAATAATACGGAAAGATATTGTCTGTACATTATAGTGCTTTTGTTTGAGATGTTTTCGTTAGGTTGTTCAAAAGACGAAAGTAGTATTACAAAACAAGACATAACGAATATTAAACCATTATAACTATGAAAACGCTAATTAAATTTATCTCTGCTGTTGCAGTGCTGTTTGTTGTTGCATGTGGCGATGACAACAACAATGTTGTTGCTCCTGATGATGCACGTGTTGCAGAGTTTGTCAAGCCCTCTGCTCATGCAATTTGTAACTTCTACAGAAGTTATCATCTCTCAATGGTATCTGATGTAGTAGAGGATTCAGTTAGGTTGATTATTTCTGTTGAAGGTCGTACTACTGATGAAATTCATGAATTAATAGAAAAAAATCCAAGTGCAGCTATTGGTGATTTCGACTTTTTGGAGAGTGATGCCGAGGTAGAACAATATTGTAAATTGTTCAATGATACGTGTTTCAACGCAGCAGGGTTCGGTGCATTTCCTACACTCGATACTATTGCAAGTATTTCGGTTGTGTGCGAATCCAACAATGCTGAATATGTTAATGAATCAGCCGTAATAGAATATAATGACATAAAAAAAATTGTTGGAATTGATGATTTTTCGGGTAAGCGTGTTAGTTCAAATGATTTCAATTGGCATGTATCGAAACCGCTTGTGGATTTCAATCGCCAAACCGACAACTATCTGATTGAAATGGATTATGTTGTCATCAAGTTTCCTGCTCCAAAAGTGCTTGGCGACTACTATTATACGCTAATGTATTCTTGTACAAACGGCAAAGAGTTTGTACTGAATGACACGGTTACTGTTGCAAAGTTTGATTGACCATCTCAATGGAGATTTTCAATTTTTCTGCAATTTGCTCGGGCGACACACCTAACTCTGAAAGCATTTTGATAGAAACTGCCAACTGGCTCTCTTTTTCTTGCAATTTCTGACGGCTTTCTTCTATCATTGAGTGGAGTGCCTCGTTCTCGTCGGTAACGTATTTGACGTTTTGAAAATGTATCGCCATTTCGTCTTCCACGGTCATGATTTTTCTTACTTGCGGGTCGGAAACGGCATAGACCAGCGGACGCGCCAAATCTCTGAAATCTTGCGAACGATTTTCAAAATCGTCAAATTCAAGCAGTTGCTCGGTGTCGTCGGAAACGTAATCTTGACAGAATATTTCCAACATCTGTTCGAGTTTGGTTTTGGCGTTGCGCTTAAGATACGGAATCTGAACGATGATTGTATCGTGCGTTACGCCACGGAAAAATCGTGTTTTCAGTATCTCAGGAATCGGCTCTTTCTCGATGCCGCGCGGGTCGGGATAGTTGTAAATCACAGGTTTAGGAATGTCGATTTCCTGAAAGGTGTGGCCCAAAATGTAAATGGCAACGATATGCAATGGCACGTGTTTTTCTACTTTGACGCGCTCGATTTTGCCAGTTTTCTTGTCTTTGCGCCATGTATCAACAATCTCTGTATCAGCCTTTTTGACGTCCGAATACTGTTGACCGAGGTACGTGCGGAATAGCATTATCTCGGTGTCGAGATACGACTTTTGGAGTTCGATTGTTACGAGTTCGGTTTCACCAGTCTTGCGGTCTTTGATTTTTGCCGAAAAGTCGAGACGCAAAATCCTTACGCCGCTTTTTTCCTCGATGACAGGGGTGTCGTTGGTGAGGACGTCGAGCTTGAGAATCTCCTTGTCGAGAAGATTTTCAAGCAGGACGGTGGCGGCTCTTTCGTTCTGCATCATGTATTTGAATGCCGAATCGTATATCGGATTTGCTATCAACTGTGCCATGGCGTGTTGCGTTTTGGTTTGTTTGCGCAAAGGTAATAATTATGGGCAGAAATTGCAAAAAATATTTTAGCAGTTTCTACCCAAAAATCCTAATTTCCTCTCAGTATTCCCGACTTCTGCGAGTTGTCCATATCGATGTATTTGTAATCGTGATGTCCACCGAGGTTGAAACGGTAACTTGCGGAGATTTTCACGTAGTTGTAAGCGTCGAGAGGCATGTAATTCTTGCTGGAGAACGAGTAGCCTACGTTTTGATATTCACGTTCTTGGCATACTTTTATCAAGGGATTTTTAATCTGCAACATAAAATTCCAGCTTTTGACGTTGTAGCCAAAATTGATTTTGAGTTCTGCGGGGCGCGAAACGATGTAACCCTGCTCAACTTTCTTGCCGCCGGTGGTGAACTCGGCTTTTGCCATGAAATGCTCTGTCATATACATAAGTGCCGTATATCCAACAAGTTGATGACGGGAAAGCAAATCCCAATCGCGTTCTTTATAAAAATCGTATTCTGCCGCCAAAGTCAAATTCAAATGTTTTGCAAGTTCAAAACCATATTCGGCACTTTGGAGGAAATGTTCGCAGTTGCCGCCGTTTAGAAACGTGTGGACGTATTTTTCTCCGTCAAAATAAACATTTTCGTAAAGCGATTTCGACGTGTTTTCGTACATTGTCAAAAAGTTGAGCATTTTAATCGTGTAGGAAAGTTCGCCTCTGAAACAACGGCTCGTCAACAAATAGGGATTGCCAACCAAAACTTGGTAATAGTCAAGGCTTTGGATAGCACTATTGTAATATTTCATCTGCGGGTCGAAGATGCCATAGACAATCATACCGTGAAGTTCTTGATTGTCGGAAATTTTTGCCTTGTAAAACAACTGCGGCGAAAAATAATGCTTTGTCTGTTTGTTGATTGTCATAATCCTGTCCGACAACTGCAACGTAAACGAAACCTTCTGCGGCACAATTTGATAATTGTCGCCCAACTGCAAAATTCCGTGTGTGTAATTGAGTTCGCTCTTGTTTTGCAAAAGGTTTTCGGTGTAGGTCTGATTGATTTTGTGAAGGAAATAATCAACATTCAAAAACGCAATGTTCCTATCTTTTATTGGCATATAATATCCAAAATTAGGATTCAGATAGTAGTAACTTTCGGCGGTTTTGGCGTTGTAATCGACGTTTGAGGTGTAAAATCTCTGATTGTCGGTTTCGTTGTAACTGCCATAGACGTTCATTTTGAAGAAATGCTTGTTGGCGAGATGCTTTTCATAATAAATCTGCGCTGCCGGCTGGAGGTTGTCGGAGTGGTTACGGTCTTTTGTTTGATAATCATTGACATCCGTCGAAAATTTCAAGCTGTAATCCTCTGTGCGAGCTGAGTGTCCGCCGCCCAAGTATGCGGCTGCGTGAAGGATGTCGTTGTTGCCGTAGCGCAAATACGAGAATTTGCCATTCAAGCCGTTCTCGTGGATTGGCAGTGATTTTGGCTCAACGATTTTTGAAACATCTGTTCCGTTAAAGTCCATGCAAGTAGTTGATTCTTCGCCATTTTCGGGATTGTAATGATTGTAATAACCCGAAAGTTGTATGTTGAACTCCGATTTTTTGTGAAAGATTTTCACGTCAGCAAGGTCGTCGCCCGAAAAGCGGTTGACATGCTGACCTGCATTCAGATACACCGACGCGCCACGGTCGTGCCTTGCCATTATAAAATCGATTACAGAATTTGCAGTCGGGTGTTTTGGATTGAAACTGTCATAATAGTCGATTCGCTTGATGTCCTGAGGGTTGAGAGTCTTTATTTCGTCCTCGTTGGCGGGTCGTCCATTGATGCACAGCATCGTCTCGTGTCCGTGCGTGGAGATTTTGTTGTCGAAAATATCCACTTTCAGTCCCGGAATCAGCAGCATCGCAAGTGCGGTGTAGCCGTTGTTGGCGTTGTTTTTGAGCATCTCTGACGGGAAAATCTGCTTGTGGTCGCCCACGTCCTCTATCCTGCGGCCTTTCACCTCGATAGCGTCGAGTTGGTTGTCGGATTCTTGCAATTGGAAGTCAGGCAACACAAAATCGTTGTCAGGCATCTCAAACATAGTGCCGCCACGTTTGTAACCAACAAAATCGGCCATCAAGGCGTATTTGCCAACATTCATGTTTTCAAACTTGAAGTTGCCAGTTGAATCGGTGATTGTCGACTTGATTTCGTTGGTTGCGATGTTGCCGGTTTTCACTACGGCGTAGGGCAAGGGCGCGTTGTCGGAGCCTACGATTCGTCCTGTCAATGTGTGTTGCGCCATTGTGTTGCAGCAAGAGGCGAGGATTAATAGGATTGTGAGAATTTTGTTCATGGTATTTAATGAAATTTTTAATTGTTAGAAATGGACGACGACATTTTATTATGTCGTCGTCCTTTGTTAGAGCTGTGTGGTGTTCAACATTTAATCTTGGCTAAAAATAACCGTTGCATTTGAAGTAATTTTCACAGCCGCAATAGTTGGCACAGTTGATGTAGTCCCAGCAGAAATCTGACTGAACAGTGGACTGCAAGGTTACCAACGCACCGACGTTCATTGGGTCGGTCTCCAACCTCTCTTCGAGGTCGCTCAGGAAGAACTCTGGGAGTTCCTCGTTGAGGCTTTCGATTGATTTTTCCTTTTCCATTTTTACATGAATTAGAATGTTAATAAATTTGTTGATTATGTGATATTTATGAATATCCGTTTCTTTATCTCCAAACAATCTCGCTGTCGTCAACTTCAAAAATCCTCTCTTCTGTTCCTTTGCTCAAATTTCTTAGCCAGAAGAGGGCGTTTTTGGGAAGATTTTTGAATGTGATTTCGTCGTCGTGTGCGGCTGTTTGCTTGCCAAGCGAAATCCACGAGCCATCTTTTGCATAAAAAAGTTCGTAAATCTCGCCACTGCGTATTCCATTGTCGTCGTTGCGGATTTTGTAACGGATTTTAGAAACAGCCTGAGGTGCATCAAGTTCTATTGCTCCCCATGCCAACGAATCTGATGTGTGGAAAAATGTCAGTACGTCGCCGTCAAAAAGTTTTTCTGCAGTGAAATCTGGGAACCAAAGGCTCGGTTTGTACTGCCCAAATACACGTTTGTGCTGCAATTTTTTTTCATTAGAATCGTAAAATTCCACTTCAGCCATATTGCCGTATGTTTTGTTGGACGAGAGATAACGCAAATATCTAAACTTTTGATAGTTGGCAACTTCCGCCTGCTGAAATTTCAAGTCGGGAATTTCCGTTATTGTAAACAAAGTGACTGAATCCGAAAAATCTTCACGGTTTGCGCCTTGAAACTTGCCGCCAGGAATCTGTTTTTCTACTTCCTCCCAGCGGTTGGATTCGGGCGATTTGCGTGTAAGAGTTTGATTAAATGTATTTTCAGACGGATTGTAATTCCTTATTTCCCCATTTTTAAGTGCCAAAAACGGATTGCCTATGCAATTGATTTCGCCGTCATCAAAAGTGGTAAGTTGATATACAACGTTGATGCCTACATTATTGAAATTCACCTTTTTATCCTTAATTTCACCGTATGCAACGGGAATCCAGCCGATGCGGTCGAATACACAGAGATAAGCAAGTTTATTGCGCGAATCAATATTTAATTGATAATCAGAAGTTTCTATGGATGACAATTGTGCAGTAATATCCTTGAGAAAAATATTTTTGAAAAAAGCGGGTTTTTCTTCTTTTGGGTATTTCCAATGTGGCGAATCTGTTTGTTTTGAAAAACAGAGCATGTAAACTTTCGGGATGTTGTCGTGAAAGCCAGCCAAATGCGAGCCAAACGTATTCTCTCCGCCAAGGAAATCGATTAGTTCGTTTTGTGTTTTTAACACGTTGAAAATGTGTGATTCAGCCCTTGTTCCCCAGTGAGGTATGATTGCCAAAGCAACGGGAATGCCGCACGAGCGCATAATGAAAGTGGCGCGCATGGCAAAATCGTTGCAATTGGTAAAATCGGGATAGTTCTCGATAATTTCATCGTTGACAATCTGGGCAACCTTTTCGGGTGTGTCGATAGAGTCAGAAAGCAGTGAATCTGAGTAATTTTCAGCGAAATCTCTACGCCAGTTGGAAAGTTTTTCGTCGGCAATGCGATATGGCAACAAAAATTCTTTGAAATCATCGAAACAAAGATTTTTGTTCCACGATTTTTGGTAAGCGTCAAATGCCAAGTCGATGTTATTTGTGAGTGTTTGGGCGGTCAACACTTCCAAATCGCAAATTCTCTCGCCGTCGATGGTATCCAAAAAATATTTGTATTGCGCGTTTGCAATAAGGAAATTGGCGGCGTGGAGCTTCATCGTGTCGGTATCTTTGTAACGCACGATAACATCGAATAGTTCGTTGAAATTTTTACCCGATTTTTGCAACGCATCTTCAGTCTCTTGCGGCAATTTGGTGTAGTCGCCGCAAGAGGAAAGAAGAATTGTAATTATGAGAAACAAATTTTTTTTCATTGTCTGTCGATATAAGTTTTACAAAACATTTCATAAACAGAAAATTTTTCTGTCGGTATTGCGATTTTGTGGTCTTCGCCTTGGAACGCGCCTCGGGTCAGAAGGTTGTACTTGACAGTGTCGCCAAGCAAGAGCCACGGCGTGGAAAGCGACGGCATTTCTTCGACAGCCGACTTTAAAAACAATTTGGCTTGGTCGATTAATCCAAAACTTTGATATACAAAACCCATTCGGGCATGATCTTGTGGAGTATTTAGATTATGGTCTGAATTTATGATGTTGTTTTTTAGCCTGTTATAAACAACATAATCGGTTTTGATAAACTCCTCAAAATCTTCGCTGTCGATAATTTTGGGTTGCAAATTAATAGCTTTAGCAATCAATTCTATAGCTGTTGAAGTATCGTTTTTGCGCAGATATACATTACCAAGAGCAAAATTAAACTCGCCGCAAGATGGATATTTTTCGCAAAGATTTTTTAGCTTGTTTTCTGCCTTTTGGAGTTTGTTGTTTTCAAGCCAACTAATTGCGCAAATGTAGTTTTGTATTGCTTCGGGGTATGGTTTGCTGAATTGGAAATCGTTAAAATATTTGCCACCAATCCCTGCCAAAACAGGCACAATCATAAGATAAACACACCAACGCATTATTGGGTATTCGTGGCTCGTATTACCTAAGCGGTAGCATTTCGTCATCATGCCAAACAGCACGTAGCACACAAAAATAGTAAACCTATTTTCGGCAAAAGACGACTGCGAAAGTTCTTTTACAAAGATTACTGCAAATATCAAAGCCGCAATTTTGATTTCTTTGTTTTTGAAGTTGAGATTGATTTCGCGAATCACAACTACAATCAAAAACAACATTGCAATTATCCCCAAAATGCCTTTTTCAATCCCGATTTTTGAAAACACATTAGGTGCAACGCCCGAAAAATTTTTGCGCGAATCGTAGTCGTGATTTTTGCCGGTCATATCGCCGTAACTATCCGCACCATATCCAATAAGTGGTTGATTAATAAAAACTTCCCAATCGCCGCCAATGGATTCCATACGCCAAGCGGTGCTTTGCTGTTGCGTGGTTTGTGTGTTGAAACTTAACGTTTTAAACAATTCGTTGTGGCAAAATATAGTTGTAATGAGCATTGCCACAGAAATTGCGACTACAAAATTTTTGCGTTCGTTTTTTGCTTTTTCAATCACGAAAAATCCCACTGTCAAAAGCGCCAATGCGATGTATGCCCCGCGAGAGAATGTAAGCAATGCCGACAATACCGACAACGACAAAAAAACATAGCGGTATTTTTTCGTGTACAGCGACAACGCCGCAAGTATCACCACGCTTTCCGCCCAAAAGTTGCATGTAAAACCCAACGGGCGATACAGAAAACGAAAGTCGTAAACATCTGCAAATCCAGCGTTCAAAACATTGGTTCTAAAAATGAAAAACGATACTACAGCCAGCGACATTGCCACTGAGGCAAGAATGAAAAACGTAGTCAAGAATATTTCGGTATGCTGCACATCTTTTTGTTTGATAGCAAAATACATTGCCAAGCACATTGCAAAAAATGCACTTTCCGACAAACTTGCCGTTGTAATGCCGCCGCTGAAACTTAGCGCAATGCTTACAATAGAAAAAGCCGTCACCGCCCAATCGAGCATACAAAACCTTTTCATTGCCATAGGCTGGATTGCAAATACAAACACGCCGAAAACAAGTGCTAAAATGCCGTATGCGTCAGAAAAACCTAACAAATATTTTGCGGCAAAAAGCACTACGAAACTTGGAAGTAAAATTCCGCTATATTTACTTAATAGTCTGTGCATTTTCCTTCTTTTTTAAGCTTTTGACAATATTCCATATCATATACGCAATGAGAGCGAAAAACAGCAGCTGCGACCCAATATTCCGTATCAGCGAGAAGGGTACAGACACCCTGCTCGCCGTAAATATCACCAACTGCTGAATCTGGTGTGGAAATTCGGTTATGAATCCGTAAAGAAATTTCGGAATTATATACAGAAAATAATACCCCATGAACACGTTGACAATCAATGAATAAACCAAGAATCCAATTTTTGCAACTGGCTTCAAGGTAAGCAAATACGGCGTTTTGGTGATTTCTGCACGGCGTATCTTGGCAAAGAGATAACCCAAAAGTTCGTTGCTCCTTTGCCTAAGGTTGGCAACGCCGAGGATGTCGGTCATCAGCCAATAGCCATCAAACTTGAAAAACGGATTGAGTGTCATCACTAATCCAAGGTTCATTATCAACACGATGTATCTGCAAATGTCGTTGCCGGTAAGCAGCAACACGCCCAATATTGGTATCAGCAGCAAAAACTGGAAATACACGCCGGCTATGTTGACTACGCAGCGTTGACGGCGTTCCAAAGTCCAGACACGCGTCACGTCGGTATAAAGCACGGGAAAATTCAGGTACAGCCCAAATCCAATTGCACCGTGCTTGATGCCGAAATGTTTGCATGCGGCGGCGTGTCCCAGTTCGTGGAAAAAAGATGAAAACACCGCAAACGCCAACAAGAATCCGATTGTATAAAGACCTGCCGAATTGTTGAATACCAGCAGATTGCTCGCAGTAGCAAAGTAGTAAATGTCGAGCAACAATCCAATTGCAAATACCGCTGTCATTGCCACCGGCGAAAACAAGAAGCTGAGTTTGTCGGAAAAACTGTCTATCTTTCCCGCGTCCAAAAGTTCCCGTTCGTAAAGGAAGGTGCGTTTCTTGGGCTTGTCAACGAACAACGGCGCGATATGTTTTTCAATCACATTTTTTATCTGCGAATGAGTATATTTGCCGCCCGAAAGTGCGATGTATTCCTCTATTGCCAAGTTCTCGATTGGATTTCGTTGCAACGCCATGAGCAAATCCACAAGTGGCGCACCTGTTTCGTAGAAGTTGTTGCCATTTGAAAGCAAATAGCGTTCTTCGCCCGATGCCGAATGAAATGGCGATATTTGTATCTGATTGTAGTTCATAATGTTAGTTTCTTTTTAAGATTCCTGACTTGGTTTCTTCGTCCATTTCAATTTTTCTGTATTCGTGTTGCTGTCCAATGCTGAAACGGTAACTTACGCCGATTTTTATGTAATTGTAAGCCTCGTATGGCGAATATACGTCGCTCGTGGAAAGGAACGCTAGCGAGCGGTATTCGGTGGTCTTGGCGTATTCCATCATCGGATTCTTAACTACGAGCATGAAGTTCCAACGTTTTACATTGTAGCCCAAACTCAATTTCAACCATGCTGGGTCTTTTATTTTTGTACCCATGTTGAGGTATTTGTACGGGGTCTGAAATTCTAATTTCGCATTGAAACTGTTCGACATATACAACATCTTGGCTTGGAACACGAAAGCGTTTACTGTAATTTTTTCCCAGTCCTTTTCGCCAAAATAATTGTAGTTGAAGTCGGTCTGGAATTGCAATTGGTTTTCTATCAACGGCAAAGTGAACGAGAGGTTGGTCTTGAATACATCGCTTGCATCGCCGTTCAAGTAAGTGTGTAGAAAAGAGTTGCATGGCAACGAGTAAGCAACGGATTCAAAAATATTTTTTGTGCGGTGTTCGTACTCGTTGTACCAATTCAATGGCCCGTAATTTAAAATCAACACGGTTCGTAATTTTCTGCCACGAGCAAGGTCGGGATTGCCACGCATAATTTGGTATTGGTCTATGCTTTGATAAGAGCGGCTGAAATATTGCGCATCAGGCATTGTCGTGCCATATTCAAATTCGTAGTTGATGCCAAAATTTTCTTTCCAATAGTTGAAAAACAATTCAGGTGTTATATTGTGCTTGCTGGTTTTGTTTTCAGAATTGTCGATTTCCACGTATTCGTCAGACAGTTGCAAGGTCATGGAAGTGTTTTGGTTGAAGAAGAACGCATTGCCAATCATAAAATTTCCGGCGTTGAGTCCAAGTTCGCTTGTCGTTTTCACGGTGTTTTCTTCGTATGTCTGTTTGCTTGTCGACATATAATACACGGCAGCGGCAAACAGGTAGTTTTTTTCGTTTATCGGATTAGCATACATCATCATCGGATTTATGTAATAATAATCCTCTTTAATGTCCGACAAATAATTTGCGTTCGACAAATATTTGCGTTCTCCGTCAGTCTTGTTGTATGAGCCATAACACATTGCCTTAATAAATGATTTGTTTTGAAAATAATGTTCGTAATGAATCTGTCCCATCGGCGATATGTTGTCGTTGTGAGTTTTGTCGAGGCTTTCACTGGGAGTTGGCATTGTAGAATAATGTTCCTCCAAGTTCATTCCTGTTGACGAATGTCCACCGCTTACGTATGCGGTGATGTCGAAGATGTCGTTGTCGGAATAATACAGATACGACAGTTTGCTCATGAGCGAGTTTTCATGTGTGGGTGCGGTTTTGAGTTCCGATCTTTTTGTGATAATGTCGTTTCCGTTTATCATCTCAATAAACGATTCTGTTCCTCTTTCCGGCGTAAAATGGTTGTATTTGTCACTTACTTGGATGTTAAACTCCGATTTGTTGTGGTAAATCTTGACGTCGGCAAGGTCGTTGCCAGCAAATTTGTTGAGGTTTTCTTCCGCCGAGAGATACACCGTTGCGCCTTTGTCTCGGTTTTCCATTATGAAGTCAATAGTTGCCATCGACATATATTTTGCATTGAATGTGGTGTAATAATCAATTCGCTTGATGTCGGCAGGGTTGAGCGTCTTGATGTCGTCGGGCTGCACGGGACGGCCGTTGATGCAGAGTTGCGGGCTGCCAGAGCGCGTTGACACTGTATTTTCAAACACATCGACATTCACTCCGGGAATCAGCATCAATGCCAATGCAGCGTAGCCGTTGTTTGCGTTCTGTTTCAATAGGTCGGAGGGGTAGATTATTTTCTTGCTACCCTCATCGACAATCCTTCGGCTTTTGATTTCGATTGCGTCGAGTTCGTTGTCGGATTCTTGGAGAGTGATGTCGCCGATGTTGAGTGTCGATTGCGGCATTGTGAAACTCCATTCTGTTGGCGTATGCCCCACATAGTCGGCATATAGTTTGTAATTGCCAGCAGCAACATCAAGAAACCTGAAATTGCCAAGGCTGTCGGCGACGGCTACCTGACGATTGTCGGAGGAGTCCGCGCTATGGATTTGGACGGCGGCATACGGGCATGTCTGTTGCTTGCTGTCGATGATTCGTCCGGTGAGGGTGTTTTGAGCCAAGGCGTTAAAACACACAAAAGTCAAGATTATTGTGGAGATTGTTTTCATTTTGTTGTTTGTTATGAAAATTTTTGCGTTCAATTTATCTTCGAGTTTGCTTAGGAGGAAAAGGATTTACCTTCTTTTTAAGATTCCAGACTTCTGCGAGTTGTCCATCTCGATGTTTTGGTAGTTGTGGTGACGGCCGATATTGAAGCGGTAGCTAACACTAAGACGGAAGGCATCGTAATTGACCTTTGGTTGGTAATATTTGGAATAATCACTATATATTCCATTGTTGTATTCGGTTTCGTCATATACTTTTATCCACGGATTCTTGACATTGAGCATAAAATTCCATCCTCTGAGGTTGTAGCCCAATCCGAATGTAAGTGCCATTGGTTCTTCTTGTAAATATCCACAATCTTGTTTTTTCTTCCTTGTAGAATATTCTATTTTCCACATCACTTTCCTACCAGTATAGACTATGTTTGCAAACATAGACGTGCATCCCATTTTTTGCAATGTGTAAGTGCGCTCTTTGAAAAAGTCGTATTGCACTCCAAGCGCATAGCTCAACTCGTCGGAGTATACATTGTAAAACGAAAAGTTAGCACATGTATGTTCCTGATTGCCACCGTTCTTAATCGCATGGACAAACGAATTTTGACTATTGTCATATTTTACATCTTCGTAGAGTGAATTGGTATTTCTTTCATAAAGGACGTAAGTTTCAAAAGGACCGAGTTGATAGTTAATTTTTGCAGTAAAGCACTTGCTCGTTTTCAGATTTGGGTCGCCTTGCGTAATCTGATACTCGTCGATGTGCTGTTGCGAACGGCTGTAATAGCCCATGTAAGGGTTATAAATGCCAAAAGAGATGTTGCCGTTAAGAATGTTCATGTCGCCAAACCTATATTTATAGAAAAGGTCTGGTGCAAAATAGTGGTTGGTGGTTTTTGTTTCGCCATTATCGATGGTCATCACTCGGTCTGAGAGCTGAACAGTGATGTTGAATTTTTGAGGGATAAGCCAGATAGCGTCGCCAAGCATGTATACGCCTTGCGAGTAATTAAGCGTGCTGCTTTGCGAAAGTCCGTTTTCTGAAAAATTTTGCCTGATGTCATTAATGAAATACATGATATTTGTAAATAGCACTTGACGGTTGCCCAATGGCATGCCATACAATACTTCGGGATTGAGGAAGTAATAGTCTTCAGTGGTTTGGGATTTGTAATTTTTTTCGGACATGTATTCATGTTCGTTGTCGTTCTGGTTGTAACTACCATAAAGAGAAAGTCTTACAAATTGCTTATTATCAAAATGGTGCTCATAGAAAACCTTTGCGGCAGGCGAGATGTTGTCGTCGTGGCTGTACTCTGTGGTCTTGAAATTCTGACTGTTGACGTTGAAAACTTGCTGCAAACCATCGTCAGTGGACGAATGTCCGCCTTTTACGTAAGTGCTGACGTTGAACGTATTTTTTTCGCCGTAATAGAGGTACGAAAATTTGCCACTCAAAGAGTTCTCGTGCGTTGAATTTTCCGAAGTTTCAACATCTTTTGTAATAATGTTTTGCGATTCCAGCATATTGGTTTGGGAATTGATACCTTTGTCTGTTTCAAAATGGTTGTAATCTCCTGAAACTTGCACGTTGAACTCCGACTTGTTTTTGTAGATTTTCAAATCTGCTACATCGTCGCCAGACAATCTGTTAAGGTATTGGTTTGCTGATAGATACAACGACGCACCTTGGTTTGGCTTATCCATGATGAAATCTACCACCGATGATGCCGATGGAAATTTTGGATTGATACCCTGATAATAGTCCACACGACGTATGTCGATGGGATTCAATGTTTTGACTTCATCTTCTGTCACTGGTCTTCCGTTGATGCAAATTAGCGTTGTGCTGCCGTGCGACGAGATTTTGTTTTCAAAAACATCCACCTTCAGTCCAGGAATCAGCATCATTGCCAATGCCGTGTAGCCGTTATTGGAGTTGGTCTTTATCATCTGTGATGGATAAATCTGTTTTCTGTCGTCTTTGTCAACAATTCTGCGACCTTTTACCTCTATTGCGTCGAGTTCGTTGTCGGATTGCTGCAAAATGATGTCTGGCACACGGAAATCGTTGTCAGGCATCTCAATTGGTTGCTTCGATACAGTGTGTCCCACGTAATCGGCTGCAAGGATGTATTTCCCTGCCGAAACATCATTGAACTTGAAGTGGCCGAGGCTGTCAGCGGCAATGCCTTTCAACTCGTATGTATCCATGTTTGTAAGGCTAACTGCTGCATACGGCAACGGTGCATTGTCAGTTGCGATTACCTTGCCTGTGAGTGTGTGCTGCGCAAAGGCGTTAATGCACACAAATGTCAAGATTATTGAGAAGATTGCTTTCATAATTTATGTGATTATTTATTATTGAGTTTTTTATGAAAGGGACTGTCGAGAGATGATTTTATGTTCAGATGAAATTGTTACATTTGAGAACAATGAATAAAACCATGGACAGTCCCATGTTTTGATAGTTAGCGGTATTAGACTATGAATCAAATACACACCAAGACCTTGGCTGGCAATAGCCTTTTTCGCAAGTACCATGGATTGTGCAATATGCATTTGCGGCAGTCATGTTTGTCTGCAAGGTTACCAACGCGCCGACATTCATTGGGTCGGTCTCCAACCTCTCTTCGAGGTCGCTCAAGAAGAACTCTGGGAGTTGCTCGTTGAGGCTTTCGATTGAATTTTTCTTTTCCATTGTTTTATGGATTAAATGGTTAATAAAAAATATGTGAATTATTTGATATTGAATAATATCCATTACTCTTCCGTTGCTGGCTCTGTTTCTATTTTAGGTTCAGATTCTGATTCAGATTTTAGGTTCAGATTCTGATTCAGATTCTAAACCATCAAAATTTTCAAGGTTGCAATCGGATTCCGATTCCAGCAGCGGTTCTTGCTCTTCTCGTGTATCAACACCACAAAAGTTGAAGATACACGCACCAAGACTATCGCCAGCGAAATTGAAACCGCAGAAGCCATATTCCTCCGAATTGCGGTTAACGAAGCAGAAATCCGACATTGCGTTAGTCATTGCTCCAAGCGAGAGAGGGTCGGTTTCAAGACGGCATTCGAGGTCGTCCAAGTAGAACTCTGGGAGTTCGTTGTTTAGTTTTTCAATCTTTTCCATATTCTTAATTTTTAATTTTGAATTACGAATTACGAATTTTCAACTTTCAACTTTCAACTTTCAACTTTCAATTTTTAATTTGTTATAGGCTCTCTGTGCAGCGTTTTTGATTATTTCTTGCATACTGATACAGCGATGGCGGTCGAGGTTGTGTGCTGGGCAGCCGCCTCCGCAGAGCAATGCACACTTACAACTCTGACATTCTTTGTAGTTGAAAATCGTCTGCGACAGCCAATGGTCGATTTTGTCGTTGTCCCAAACGATTTGGTCGCCGCTGTAATCGCCGACGATGAAATTTTTGTCGCCGACAATCTCCCAGCACGGATAGATTTTGCCAAATGCGTCAAAAACATATCCTCCTGTTTGCGAACTGCAAAAGTTGCCCTTGTATGGCAGCGGCTTGCGGCTTTTGATAGCCGAATAGAGGGTTGAATAAGTCTGCAAATCGTGCCAACCGTACTTAAAATTGAGTTCTTCATGCTTTTTGATGAACTCTTTTTGCGTGAAGAAGCATTTCTTTACTTCGGGCGAAAGTGAGTCGTCGTAGTTGTCTAACTTTGCCGAATCTATGCGGAAATTTTTGTCGGCTGTGTAGCCGAGAGAGTCAAAATATTGTTCAAGTTCGGTGAGCTGGTCGAAGTTGGTCTTGTCGGTGTTGAACCTGACGTTTACCCTTACGCCATTTTTCAACGCAAGACCGATATTGTTGACGATTTTGCCGAAAGTTGGTTCGCCGAGATAGTGCCTGCGCTTTTGATTGTGTGTGTCGGCCGTGCCGTCGATTGTTACCTGAATCGAACCTATTTTTTCAGGAGAAAGCAATGTTGAATAATGCTCCAAGTCGTACCCATTTGTTACTGCTGAAAACTTGAACCCTTTTTCAATTCCTTTTTCCACGATGTAGCGGACGTTTTCGTAGTTTTCCCCCAAAAGAGGTTCGCCGCCATAGAGGGTGATGGCTTTTGTGGGCTGCTGCTTGTCTTTCTGCAACTTTTCGATTGCGGCGTATGCCTTGTTGGTCAAATCGGGTGTCATCGCCTTGGTCTTTGAGCCGGGAGTGATGCAGTTTTTCTCAAAGCAATACGGGCAACGGAAATTGCAGTTGTAAGTAACGGCAAACGTATAAGAGTCGTACAAAAGACGGTCTTTTTTCATCAGTGCCGCCGCAAAACGTAGAACGTATGCTTTTTCTTCCTCGGCTGTTTTGTTTGTAACATAACCACGCTTTATAAGGTATTCGGCAGATTCGTTGTCGAGATTTGCCACATCGCCTTTGTGTAGCGATTGTGCCAAGGCATCTTCCTCAACGTCCATCGCACCGCTGTAGCCGTGGATAAGCATTGTCTTGTCGTCAGAAATTTTAACTGGCATTATGTATGACGAAACTCTGTTCATTGTCTTAGATTTTTCGTTTAACTTTTTCACCAACAAAATTATTTTGATAATCAGCAATTTGCAAATGCCTTGTTACTATTATTGCAAAGTCAAAACATTATCTATCAACAAGTTATGATTATGTAATGATTGGTAAACCGTAACATCCACCAAAATGTTACCAAAGTGGTGCATATTGATAATCAGATAGTTAACAAACGTGTGTGTTGTTAATTTTTTTTCGCTGATGCAAAGTTTTTTTGGCATTTTCAGCCTAATGCACTACCTTTGTAACGCAAAAAAACAGCGATGAAACTTAGATTTATATTCATATTATTTGCACTTGTAATTTTTGGCTGCGAGAAAAAGTCCCCGAATCAGGTTCTTTTTGACCGCATGTATTCGTTTATGCTTGCGGGCGACTACGATATTGCGATGGATTACGCCAACAACCACTCCGACGATTTAAAAAAACCGCCGTCAAAGGCTGACAGCGTGTATTCTATCCTTGTAAATTCGATGTATTGGCTCAACAAATTGAATTACAGCTCGATAGATGATACATTGAGACTCAATAGGTGTATATCATTATATTCTGACAGCAACGACGACGAAAAACTTGCATGGGCATTGCTCCTCAAAAGCGGCAAAATGTACGAAAATCAAGATCTTTGGAACGATGGAATTTTTTACCTCAAACAATCGGAGCAAATTGCCAAAAAACTTAGCTGCAACGAGTTGAGATACCAGATAGCATTTCTAAAAGTCAATTACGATGGACATTCCGCAAATATTCCGCACAAAATGGCGTTATTTGACACACTCGGCAAATATTCGCAACGCAAATCTCAAAAAGCGTTTTTTTACGAAATGAAATCGATGCTTTTTTCGATGATAGACCAGACAGACAGCGCAAAGTCGTATCAGCTCAAAGCATCAGAACTGGACACGTCAAGTTATTGGTACAATGTATGTTATATTCTTGCTAATGCCGATGGTCCAGCAGCAGAAACACAGCGACGCGTCAACAATGTTTTTGCAATGAATGAACAATCAGAAGAGGCTGCGTATGTTCAGACACTTCTTTATATCAAAGGCGGTCAGATAGATAAGGCAATGGATTTTTGGGAAACACATAAGGGAGGCAACGATTTTTTTCTTATAAAATGCAACAATGATTTTGCCGAATACCACATAATAAAAGGCGACTACAAAAAAGCCACAGAGTATTACAAGGCAAACGAAAGTCTTCACAAAAACGCCATTTCAACAATATCCGACAATCAAGTGGAATTGAACAGCCAAAAGTATGATTTTGAAATCCAAAAACTCGAACAACGCAGCCGAAACACGAGGACGGTTTTTGTCGTCATTATGCTTTCTGTAATTGTAATCCTCTCGTTGTCGGCTCTGTTGCTATTCCAAAAACGCAGGCACGAAAAGCTCCAAAGCCAAAACCGCCAAATCCTCAAAGAATCTCAAGACAAAATAGAGGAACTCCGCACCGCCGACAAGACCGAGGAAAACACGAAGGAAATCAATCGATTGCAGAAAAAAATCACCGAGATAGAAACCCGTTACGCCGACATCTACCGCGAAGGTCGCGCGCTGTACGACAGCATTTTTTCGGGCGATGGCAACGCCTCACAGTGGGACAAAAGGGATTACGAAAAGTTCATCGAATACTACAAAACTCTCGACCTCAGCCTTATAGCGCAGATAGAGGAAGACTATTCTGGACTAAATCCGCGCCAAATGTTCTTCAAAATCTTGCAGGCGAAAGGTTTTGATAAAGATAGGATTATGGCAGTCCTCGGCATCTTCACCGACGGCGCATATAGGGCGTTGAAATCGAAGGTGGAGGCAAGGAAGAAATAAATTAAAAATTAAAAATTAAAAATTAAAA
>CALFIU010000133.1 GCA_937877455.1 uncultured Bacteroidales bacterium | reverse complement strand
TTTTTTTACAGCACTAATTTAGGTGAAATATTTGTAACGGCAAAATATTCTAACTATTTTGTTTTCAATATTTTGCCGTTTTTAACATTTTTTAATTTCGGAATTGAGGCTTTATTAGGAACGTCTTACCTATGCGTCTTCGTCCATAGACGGCTATAAACTCTGCTCTCTTCGATTCTACACAGAGTTTTAATAGTGATTGTTCGTGTTTGCGTCCTATCAACATACATGTAATTTTTTTTATGTTTTTATTGTTGCAAAGATACTATTATTTTTCTGATTTATTGCATTATTAAAAAAAACTTGCTCCGTAACTGTGTTTTATTTACCCCTTACGGAGGATGTTTTATGTTTGTATTGTTGTAACATTCATATAATCAATTAATTATGTATTTGTTATCTTTTAAAACTTTACAGTAATTTACACATAAACAATTAATAATGAGAGTGTTAATTTTTAAAACCTGCTCCGTAACTATATTTTTTTTCCACTTACGGAGATGGTTCGGCGGTTTTCGAGGGGTGAAAACCTTAATGGATTTTTTAGTCACAAAAATCGAGATTGCGCCATAATAAATTGTAATCTATCAATTTTTTCGCAAATACTATTATTTATTCAACCATCTGATTATCAACATGTAACAAAACGGCAACGCTGTTAAACTTTTCTCGTTAAAAACAATTTATATTGCTAATTATCAACTTTTTACACTGCAACATCGGAAAAAAAAATATTTGGAGGCAAAATGTTCTCGTAGTTATCTTTGCGGAAAAGATTTCAAACCACATAAATTGTAATACAATGAAAACATTCAAAACATTTGCAATGGCACTTGTATGTGCTTTGGCGTTGAGGCTTGCTCGCAGGCTCAGCAACAGCCGCAGTCTGTCAGCGAGAGGGTTGACAAGTATTTTGCCGAAAACCCCGACAAGTTTATGGGTTCGATTGAGATTCAGGAAAACGGCAAGACGGTCTATCAGAAATCGCTCGGATACGCCGACATCGAGAACAAAATCGCCGTAAACGCTGACACCAAATTCCGCATCGGCTCTATCACCAAGACTTTTATGTCGGTGCTGGTGTTGAAGGCGGCACAAGAGGGCAAACTCTCGCTCACAGACCCGTTGAGCAAGTATTTCCCAGAGGCTCAAATCCCTAATGCAGAGCAAATTACGGTAGATATGCTACTCTACCACCGCAGCGGACTTTGCGATGTGGTCAACGACAAATTCGATGAGTTTGTGACCTATTACACCAAGCCACAGACCCGCGCACAGATGATTGAGCGCATTGCCAAGGCGGGCACCAACTTTGCGCCCGACAGCACATTCCGCTACTGCAATTCGGGATTCATTCTCCTGACCTACATCATTGAAGACGTGTGCGGCAAGAGTTACGGAGGATTGATGAACGAACAGATTATCAAACCGTTACAACTCGGCAACACTGGCATTTGCACCACTCCAATCAATTCTAACGATGGATTTGCACAGTCGTTCAGCCTTTCGGGCGAAAGGTTGGAAGAATTTGACCCCTCGGCGGTTTTGGGTGCGGGCGCAATGTACTCCACTCCGGGCGACCTCCTGAAATTCTTCAACGCGCTCACTTCCAGCTACTTCGGCAACGGAATTTTTGAACAGATGAAGGATTTTAAGGACAATTGGGGACGCGGACTAATTCCAATGGGTTATGAGGATCACAAGGGTTTTGGACACACGGGCGGCATTCACGGTTTTGCTGCGGTGATGATAAAGATTGACGACAAAACCATCGTTTTTTGCTCCAACAGTTCGTTTTCTGACGCTACCAACTTGATGAACGCGATTCTTGGCATCGCCCCCGAACCCAACAAACAATACATCACCCTCCCCGCCGAAACCTTGAAAAAATACGAGGGCAAATACACCTGTGAACAGTTGAAAATGGATGTCGAAATCACTTCCACAGGCACTCAACTTGTGGCACAGGCAACTGGGCAGCCGAGTTTTCCGCTCGATGCAAATTCCGAAACCGAGTTTGAGTTCAAGGCGGCAGGGGTAAAGATGGTTTTCGATTTGGCAAAGCACACTTTAACATTGCATCAACACGGCGGCGAGTTCATATTCAAAAAGAGTGGCGATGTGGAAAATCCACAATATCAAGCCGTTGACACCGAGCGACTGAAAAAATATGAAGGCGTTTACCATTCAAATGCTTTGGGAATGGATTTGACGGTAGCTGTCAAGGACGGACAATTGACAGGTCAAGGCACTGGTCAACCCTCATTTCCGCTCAACGCCACGGCAGAAAACGAATTTGAGTTCAAACCCGCCGGCATCGTGATTCGTTTCGACGTGGAAAACAACAAGTTGACGTTAAGGCAGAGGGGAATGGATTTTGAGTTGATGAAAAAATAGGGATTTATTTCACACACAGAAATCACAGAAACTCTAAAAAGGTAATTCTGTGATTTCTGTGTGTTTTTATGGTAAAAAACGATGTTTGAGTTTTGACCAAATTTGCGGGAAATTGACAAAAGTCTCATTTTCAGGATGATGTATATGAATAGGTTGGTGTGAAGGGACAACATTTTGAGAATATTACGGATTTTGGGCGACAACATTTTGAGAATATTACGGATTTTAGGCGAAAACATTTTGAGAATATTACGGATTTTGGGTGAAAACATTTTGAGGAAATGAAAAAAAAATGTACATTTGCGCTGTAAATCAAAAAAATAACGAATCATAATATTCAAAAGGAAATTATACGACAAAATGCTTGAATGGAAACAGCAACGCAATGGTTCTACTGCGTTGTTGATAAAGGGTGCAAGACGTGTAGGGAAGTCAACTTTGGTGGAAGAATTTGCAAAAAAGGAATACAAATCATATATCCTCATTGATTTTTCGGAAAAAAACAAAAAAATCGACGCGCTATTCGACGACATTAGCAATTTGGATTATTTTTTTCTTCATCTCCAACAAGAAACCAGTATCCAACTATATGAACGGCAAAGTGTTATAATCTTCGACGAAGTGCAACTACAACCTCTTGCACGTCAAGCGATTAAACATTTGGTGAAAGACGGACGTTACGATTATATTGAGACAGGCTCACTTCTCACATTAAAACGAATTGTCAAGGACATTCTTATTCCGAGCGAAGAAACCCGCCTAACAATGTATCCTATGGATTTTGATGAGTTTCTATGGGCGACGGGGAAAGAGGCTGGAACGAAGTTTATTAAAATGTTTTACGACAAAAAGTTGCCACTTGGTGCATCGCATAGGAACACACTTCGCGGCATACCGCCTCTACATGCTAATAGGCGGTATGCCGCAGGCTGTCAACGCATATTTGCAGACCAACAACCTTCAACAGGTTGACAATATCAAACGTGAAATATTAGCATTGTACGATGATGATTTCCGCAAAATAGACTCTCAGGGCAGAGCATCAAGGCTGTTCCAGTCTATTCCGTGGCAACTGACATCCAATGCCCGCCGCTATCAGTTGAAAACGGCGTTGGAGGGTCGTGCGCCTGACAATGTGGATACCATCATTGCCGATATGGAGGATAGTATGGTTGTTAACATTTCATACCACTCCTCCGACCCAAATGTTGGCATGGGCTTAACCCGAAACCCAAGCAACTACAAGATGTATCTTCTTGATACAGGACTTTTTGTAACATTGTCGTTTTGGGACAAGGCTTATACGGAGAATATCATTTACAGCAAGCTGCTTTCCGACAAACTGGAGGCCAACCTCGGCTACATATATGAAAATCTTGTTGCCCAAATGTTATGCGCTGCTGGTAATGAGTTGTACTATTATACTTTTCCTACCGATAGTAATAAGCACAACTACGAAGTTGATTTCTTACTTTCGCGCGGCAGCAAACTTGTGCCAATAGAGGTGAAATCTTCCGGCTATAAGAGTCACAAGTCCATCGATATTTTTTGCGAAAAATTTTCTTCGCGCGTTGGAGAGCGATATTTGTTCTACACCAAAGATTACGCACGTGACGGAATAACGGTTTGCCTGCCGGTCTACATGGCTGGCTTGGTGTAATGGGGCAACATTTCCGTATTTTCGGATAATTTGGGTGAAAACATTTTGGTAAAACGATAAAAAAGGCTATTTAGACAACAAGGAAGAAAATCTGTTGCCGCTCATTGACACACAATTGCAGTGAATCTTATTATCTTTGCTACAATCGTAATTTTCCGCCTTCAATGCTTCGCACACATTTTGCATGTCAGGAAACATCGTCATGTTATCAACACCATATTGTGATAGTTGACTTAAAATTTTTGACTTGGAGTTCTTATCAATCTTTATTTGTGCAGAATTCAAGTTGAAAATGCAACATTGTTTCCACAATCGGGATACATTTC
>CALFIU010000132.1 GCA_937877455.1 uncultured Bacteroidales bacterium | reverse complement strand
AACAGCTTTTGTTTTTGTTTTTGTTTTTGGTTTGCCTCCCAAATCAATGACAACATTACTAGAAAACTCCTTACTATTTTGATCATCTGTAATTTGATCGAATTCAGAGGCTCTATAGAAATTAATGACACTATTCAGAGAAAACATTATATAATAAAGCATTTCTTTTGTATATTTTAAATCATTTTCTAACTTCATAAAATAATCTACCAATTCTTGCAACTTCTCTGATTTTCCTGCTTTATATTTTAAATAAAATATATAAGAAAAATAAAGATTATGCTATTAAATTGCAATAAATTACTATAAATTAAAGAGATATATAAATATAAAATTAATCAAGGTCGGGTAGGGAAGAGGCGATTTTATTGTAAGAAATTATAGAAACTTTGAGTAAATTATTAAAGATATATTTTCTGTATAAATACAACAAGAGAATAAATTTATAAATATACTAAGTAATTAACTATTTGATATTAAAAGAATTAAACAATAGAGTAGGGGAGAGGTTATTGGCGTTGTTTTTCTATAACTTCAACTATACGACCATTTTTATATATTGCAGTTTTTATCAAATCTCCTTGTGTGTTGTAGTAATAGCGTTTTCCACTTATAAAAATACCATTAATAAATTCTCCTTCTCGTTCGAGTTGTTTATTGCTGTTGTATAACTTGTGAAAACCAGTACCAGTGAACGATGCAACAACTATTGTTGTGTTTTGTTTGTCTTGTTCTTGTGATGGGGACGTTTTATCATCATTTTCTGCCAATTGATTTTCTGGCTGTTGAATAGGTTTTTGTTCTTTTACAGGTTTTGTTTTATCGTATATTTTAGATGCGTCAGGATCATAAATTCCATTATTGAATACTCTTTCGGCTTTTAAAGTACCATTTTCGTAATACTCTTTAACCACACCATCAGTTTTTCCAAATTTCCATTGACTTTCGGCTCTGAGTTTACCGCTGTCGTAATATTCTTGATACTGACCGTTTTGCAGACCGTTTTGCCAATAGCCAGCAATTCTTATAGAACCATTTTCGTAATAATATTTCTGTTCACCAGTTCTACGTCCTTCCTCATCAAACAGCCAATCATAGGCGAGTTGTCCATTGGAATGGTGATAATATTTGTATGATCCTACCCAGTGGTTTATTTTCCAATAACCCTCTTCGCTTAGTTTACCATCTTCATAAAAAATTTTAACAGGTCCATTTTGAGCATTATCTTTATATGTTATTGTACTTTTGGTGTTTCCATTTTGATAAAACTCAGTCCATACTCCTTGTTTTTTATTATCTACAAATTGACCACTCATAGAAACTTTAGTATGCTGTGTATCAAAAAAATATACCCATAATCCTTGTCTTAACTTGTTTTCGTCGGTAACGTTAACAAGTTGACCATCGTAAACCTCTGGCTGCTGCGCTTTTAAAACGGTTGCCACAAGTATTATAATTGCTGTTATGGTAATTTTTTTTGTCAATTTTTTACGTTTTTATTATGCAAATATATACTTTTTTTGATTAGAATTATCGTTTTAATAAAATTATTTATTTGAACTACAATATTTAGCTATTTGTGTTTCTGCTGGTTTAAAATTTAGGTTTTTAGATTTATAAAAATCTTCGCACGCATCGTTTTTCCTGCCTTCAACCATCAAATATAAACCACGATAATAATACGCTTGACTATTGTTGGGATTTAGCTCAACAACTTTAGTAAGGTCTTCTACAGCTGCTTGATAATTTTCAAGTATTCTGTGCGTTATACTTCTATTGTAATACGCACTTTCCATTGACGAATCAAGCGCAATGGCTCGATTAAAATCTTTTATTGCCTCGTCGTAACGTTTTAAACCGTTGTAGGCAAGCCCTCTGTTGGAATATGCCATTGCATTGGAGGTATCGAGATTTATATAAATGTCGAGATTTTCTAATGCTTTTTCGTAATTACCACTTTTTCCGTAACTTGCACTACGATTGATATATACATCTTTTTGATTTGGTTTTAACTCAATAGCACGGTCAAAGTCGCTTATTGCCTTAGCAAAATAATAATTTGCAGAATCGCGATTTGTATCAAGAAAACTTTCACCACGAGTGTCGTATATCAATGCACGATTCTGAAATGCTGGTGCAAATTTTAAGTCATACATTATTGCCATACAATAGTCGCCAAAAGCACCATTAAGATATGCAGTGTCTTTGTTTTTTTCAAAAATGTCTTTTTTTGCAAGTCCTCTATTATAAAAAGCGTGTACATAATCTGGCTTATATTTTATGCCATTTGTAAAACAATCAATTGCATTTTTCTTTAAATCGATGTATGTTTTTATGTCGTTTTTATAAAGGCTATCAGCTAATGCGTTGCGGTAACTACCGAGATTGTTCCAACCAATAACAGCTTCGGGATATTTTGAAGTGCAATCAGTCCATAGAGATTCGCTATTGTTCCATACCTTTTCTCGGTTTACTGTCATTACACAAAGTACAAACGAGTAAATACCAAAAGCAGTATAAACTAAGGGTTTTGGTGTATTTCTTTTTGAAATTAGATAATCTAAAAGATAAGCCAATAATACATACAAACCTAAAGTAGCAATGTAAGAATATCTATCGGCAAACATTGCGCTACCAACGGGAATAAATTGTAGTAACAATGCTATATTAGCAATATAAAACATAAGACCAAAGGTTATAATGCTATTTCGCTTGTAGGTAACAATGTTAACAAGTACAAGACCTATAAAAATTGGAATACAAAACCAACAAAACCATGGTACACTTTTGTTAATTAAATCGGGATAAGGATAAAGACAAGACAATTTTAATGGTAAAATTGAACGCAAAATATATTGTACAAAACCATAACTACCAAATGCAATACGTTTGTAGAGTTCGTATTGATCGGTTTCTTGCAAAGCTGTGGAAGCTTTTTGGGCTTCGATAGAGATTAAACCAAAAATAAGCGAAAGAACAAGAAATGGTATTTTGTCAAGATGATTCTTTGGTTTAAGAAAATCTATTATTTGAAAACTAAAACCATCATTTCCATTTAAATTTTGACAATAAATTAAATAATCAACAATAAAAAGTGTCAAAGTAAGCGAAACGGCTTGTCCCTTGCTAAAACAACTAAGCAAAAACACTATCAAAGCCGCAAAATAAAATGATATTTTTTGTTTCTGCTTATAAAAAACATACATAAGCAACGACAAAAAATAAAACATAGTATATAAAACATCTTTACGTTCTGCAATCCATGTTACACTTTCAACATGAAGAGTATGAACTGCGAAAAGCAAAGCAACAACTATTGAGTAAATATTTTTTCTAAACAATTGATTCATAATAATATAAACCAAACAAACCGACATAATATGCAGTAAAATATTTACAGCAATAAATCTTTCTGGTTTTGCTTTTCCGTTAGGAAAAAGTTGTGAATAATGATAGTCAATATTAAGTGTTAACATGGTAAGAGGGTGGTAGTTTCCCATAAAATAACGCTCGTTGTCATCTTCAGATAAAAAACATTTTTTCCATGTTGCCATATTAAAATCTTTCAACAACGGATTGTCATCTATGTATTTGTCATCGTCCCAATTTGTTGGCGAATTGCCAAAACTAAACGAATAAACCACAGCCGTAATAACTATAATAGCAAACAAAGGCAAGTATTTTTGCCAAAAAGTCCTATTGTCAATTGGTTGAGACAAACAAACAGACTTATTTTCATGTTCATCAAACTCAAAATCCTTAGCCGTAAAAATTGTTCCGCGAATGTATTTTCCTTTTATCATAGTTTTCTGGTTTTTATGGTTGCAAATTTATACATTTTTTCCCAAAAAGGGTATTTTAAACAAGTTTTTAACAATTAAAGTGATTACACCTTAAAAATATCAATTCTTAATAATTTTAGCACCATATATAAAAAATTTAAAGCAAATTAAATGAAATAGTTGTAAGTTTTTTTATAACAAAAAAATCTATAACTTTGCAAATAAATAATAAAAGCATAAATTTACAACAATTATAAACAAAATGGAGAGCAAACTGTTAATATACAATACATTAACACGACGGTTAGAAAAATTTGAACCAGTTAATTCACCATACGTAGGCATGTACGTATGTGGTCCAACCGTTTATGGACCAGCACACCTCGGACACGCCCGCCCGTCAATAACATTCGATGTAGTATTTCGTTATCTAAGTTACCTCGGCTACAAAGTGAGGTATGTACGCAACATCACCGACGTAGGTCATTTGGAACACGATGCTGATGAAGGTGAGGATAAAATAGCAAAAAAAGCAGCATTGGAAAACCTTGAGCCTATGGAAGTGGTTCAAACCTACACAGAAGACTACCACAAAAATATGCGATTGTTAAATGTTCTACCTCCAAGCATAGAACCTCACGCATCAGGACACATTATTGAACAACAATTGTTGGCAGATAAAATACTTGATAACGGTTTTGCATACGTTGAAAACGGTAGCGTGTATTTTGACATAGAGAAATACAACAAAAAATATAAATATGGTAAACTTTCTGGCAGAAATGTAGAAGACTTGCTCGAAAAAACAAGAAGTCTTGACGGACAAGACGAAAAACATAATCAATGCGATTTTGCTCTATGGAAAAAAGCATCACCAACTCACATAATGCATTGGCCAAGCAAATGGAGCGAAGGTTTTCCCGGTTGGCATCTCGAATGTAGCGCAATGAGTATGAAATATCTCGGCGACAGATTCGATATTCATGGCGGAGGAATAGATCTTCAATTTCCGCATCACGAATGCGAAATTGCTCAAACCGTGGCTGCATACGGACACGAAGCCGCTAAATATTGGATGCACAACAATATGATTACCATTAACGGCAAAAAAATGGGAAAATCGTTGGGCAATGCAATGAGTCTCGAACAATTTTTTGCTGGTGATCATCCGTTGCTCGAACAACCATACTCGCCTATGACTGTGAGATTCTTTATACTTCAAGCTCACTATAGAAATACTCTGGATTTTTCTAACGAAGCTCTAAAAGCATCGCAAAAAGGATTGGAAAAACTAATAGATTCTATAGATTCGTTAAACAAGTTAAAACCTGGCAAAACATCATCGTTTGACGTTGAACAATTCAAAAACAAATGTTTCGACGCATTGAATAACGATTTTAATACACCAGTGTTAATAGCTGAACTTTTTGAGGGAGTAAAACACATCAACATGATTAAAGATGGAAAAGAATCGCTAACTCAAAATGATTTAGAAAAATATCAAAAACTATACAATGATATTGTATTTGATATTCTTGGATTAAAATCCGATAGCGATTCCTCATCTGAATCTAACAAAGAAAAAGATGTAATAGGTAATCTTGTTGCCATAATACAAGAAATGCGCAAACAAGCAAAAGCTGACAAAAACTATGCTTTAAGCGATGATTTACGCAACAAACTTAACCAAGCAGGAATTACAATTAAAGACACTCGCGATGGTTATGAATATTCTATTGGATAATACCTTATTTATCAAATAACAAAAAAATGGTCGTGTTATTTTTTACACGACCTTTTTTATTGAAAAAATTCATAAGGAAATTTTTGACTATTGTCTAATACCGTCGCTCTCCCTCGCTCGCACAATCAGCCAAAAACTAAATATTGCGCCAGAAGTGGTGCTGGGTGTGTGATAATACATTTGCACAATCCAAAACCATATTTTATCTTTGCAAAGGACTTAAACAATGAGTTATGAGGATAATCACAAAAACCACAATCAAGCAATATATCGAGCGAAATCCACAATCCAAAAGCGCACTTTCAGAATGGATTGAGAAAACGGAGGAGGCAGAATGGCATAGTTTGGCAGATATAAAACAAACTTTCAATTCAGTGGATTATGTTGGTAATCAGCACTATGTATTTAACATCAAGGGCAATGACTACCGTTTGGTGGTTGTCATACAATTTTCTCCACAATACGTATTTGTACGTTTTATAGGCACTCACGCCGAATATGACAGAATCAAGGACATCAAAAACATTTGAGATTATGACCGAAATAAAAAACGAAATAGAATTTAAAGTCGCAGTTGACCGTATTGAGGAACTTTTACCACAAACATGGGGCGATGATGTTCCCGAAGATTCACCAGCAAAGGTGGAACTTGCATTATTGTCTGGGCTTGTGGCAGACTATGAGGATAAATATGTCCATATAGACCCGCCAACATTCCTCGACATCATCAAACTCCGTATGTACGAAATGGGGCTCAATCGAAAGTCGCTCGCTGCATTGTTAGGGACAACGGAGAATAGTGTAGAGAATATTATCAGCGGCAAACAAGAACCGTCGCTCTCACTCGCCCGCACAATCAGTCAAAAACTAAATATTGCGCCAGAAGTGGTGTTGGGTGTGTGAATTTCAATCATACTACTTAAAAAAAAACTACCTTTAAATGGTTTTAAAGAATATTTAAACGCTATTTAAAACCATTTTAAAGGTATTATAAGGGTATTATAAGGGTATTATAAAATTGTAACACAAGATTAAAGAACAAAATTTTTAAATTACAGAATTTTACAAAATTTTGTTCTAAAAGTAAAAATTTTGATTACTTAATTAAACTAAGCTTCGCAAGCAAACAAAGAGAGGAGAAAAAATAAAATTTCTTATAGGGCAATGTCCATACATCTGAAACCTACATCAAACCTACCGAACTCGCCGAGACGATTGCACATAACAATATGGAAACGCCGAAGCCAATAGGTTCTAAAATGTGACATCAGCCCAAGGAACGAATTGACCGACGACTGCATCTGACGAGAAGTCTGCTCAGTACAGCGCAAACACCCCACCTTACGCCGCATACGCGCAAACGTGCGGTTCGACAAGTAAATGCGGTAGGGCTTTAGGTATGCACCGAGAAACTCTACCCCATAACGTGAGTTCAGAATCAAAATTTTGTCATTGTTGAGTGTCAACCCCAGCACAATATCAAGGTACTTCTCAATGGATGGGAGCATGGATTTCAGAGACTGTATGTCAGCAGAAACAATGTAGGCATCGTCAACGTAGCGACCATAATGCTGACAGCAAAGAACTCGCTTGACGTACTGGTCAAACTCGTTGAGGTAAATGTTGCTGAAAAGCTGGCTCGTGAGATTGCCGATGGGCAATCCGCAGTCGGGGGCAGAAAAAAAAAGACTCTTGTTTTTTGGCAAATGTTCCCACTCTGAAAGACTGCCTATGCGTCGGCAGTTTTCCAATGGGTCTTTCATTATAATCACTTCCAATAACCATTCCACAAGCCCATAATCTATCGTCTGTCGCCAAGTGAGTCCGTTAGGCAAACTCCTATGATTAGACATTTTGCGAAGAGTGCTATAACATATTTCAAGAAGTCTATGGCGGTGAATAGACATAAAGTAACCCGAAATGTCGAGTTTGAGGATGTACGCCGACTTTTGGTAGTTTTGCGACACAGAACGAATGTGTCGCTCAAGACGACGGATGCCATAGTGAGAGCCACGTTCCCTAATACAACTATAACTATCAGCGATGAAAGTACTCTCGTAGAGACGGTGAACGTAGTTGTAGAGCAAGTGATGAACCACACGGTCGCGGAAACTTGCGGCAAACACCTCCCGCATCTTGGGGTCGTGAATAATGAAACACGTAGATGGTCCCGGACGGTAAGTGCGGTTCAAGATTTCATCACGAAGCCTTAGGAGATTGTCCTCAAGATGAAGCTCAAATTTCAATTGGTAGTCTTTCTTGCGCTTATGACGGCGTGCGTCCTTGTATGCACGGTAAAGGTCGAGGTAGAGTTGCTCCCCACTTATTGAAAAAGAATGCGGCAGACCGTTTTCTGCAAATTCTGTGGCAAGGCGGACTGATTGGCCGTTGTTGCGGTTGTTGTTGTTGTCCGGATTGAGGTTGTTGCTGTTGAAGTTCAGGTTGTAGGCGTTGTTGCTGCTGTTGTAGGACGACGACCAATAATTGCCGTTGTTGCCAACGTTGTTGACCGTAGAACCGTTGCGGTTGCCGGAGGCCGGAACCTCAACCATGCCGCCATCTGAAAAAAAAGGCAGACAAGGATAATCGTCATTGGATTTTGATTGTTTGCGTTTCATAATTTTTTACCCACGTTTTTTTATATTTTTTTTAACCGCAGGTCAGGCGGCTTGTTCATTGAATTTACTTCTCAGCACTCTGCCACGAGCCGTAGCCAGTGACACTCCCGCCAAAAAGTCTGTCGCATCTTTGTTAGTAAATAATAAAAAGTCCACAAGTGTCTTTATTTTTTGTAACTTGCGTAGTTTTAAAAAAAAAATCATACCTGATTGTCTTGTTGATATGTTTATTTTATTGTTGACTCTGACGGTCGTGAGAGGACTTCTGCCATGCCGCCAACTGCTTTGAAACAGATGCCGACTGCGCAGCCGCCGTGGCATACCAGCCTTCCGACACTTGCCGCATATCCACCAAAAGCCGTAGATACACCTGCGCCTCAACTATCTTGCGGCGCATTTTCGATATCACCACTTCTTTATCGAAGGTAGAGTTGGCCTCGTATATCATCACAAGAATGTCCATAAGGCAACGCTTGAGATCCTGAACAAGAGTGTAGCGACTATCCTTGGGTATGTTGGGAGACTGTCTGGACACCGTCAATAGAAGCGAATATGCATCCTTATAGACAGGCAAATTAGAATATATTGCCATACGGCGCACCCTCCGCTATCAATTTTCTGAGCTCTGCCACAAACACGGTACAGTCAACCATAGACTTGCTCTCCAAGGGAAAGTCCCTCAGACGACGGCACACCTCATGCTCCAACTCCATGCCACAAAGCGGCGAGGCGAGAATGTCCGCCTTTGATTCTGGCTCGGCGGACACAGAATTCTTCCACAGTGGGAATGCTTCCTCGTCAGGCTGCTCATCGTCACGCAGGGTGATATCAAAGCCGTAGTCGGTCTTATCGTACTTGCGTCCGTCGATGTTGGCAATCAAGTTTTTCTCGGGGAATCCAATGTAGAAGACATTCTCCTTGAGCGACTTGATGAATTTTCTACAGACCTTGTACTCCGTTACAAACGTCTGAAACAACCACGCACTGTGGTTGTAGGCGCGGTAAAACTCGCCTATTTTGGCAAGACGTATCACATTTTTGGGTGCTTCGCTCTCAAATTTTACCATATCAACAAATGTAGGCATGATGTTTTTTTTTGTTATCTAAAAGGTCTCCCTCCCAAGGAGGGAGACCCCAAAATTAAAAAAAATTTTTCGCGCTTCGCGCGATTTTTTTTTTTTTTTTTTTAAAATAATTAAATAATTAAATTAATTGAATACGCTACGCTTTTTATTCTGTGGCAAGGCGGACTGATCGGCCGTAGTAGCGGTTGCTGCCGTAGTCCGGATAGAGGTAGCTGCTGCTGAAGTA
>CALFIU010000131.1 GCA_937877455.1 uncultured Bacteroidales bacterium | reverse complement strand
TTACGCATATCAACATCTGAACTGCTCCGTGGTGAACGTGCCAGTTGTTGCGGCAGCCGGGTTCAAAGGTAACGTTGCAAAGTCCGTTGTCCAATACTGCAAGGTAACTATTGCCGATGAAATATTGCGCGTATGCAGTGTTGGGATTGCCGAGAGGCCATGCAGAGGGCGAAATGACGGGAGTTTGGTTGCCGCCCACGGTGGCTATTGCCGCCTCGCAGCGTGTTGCCTCGGCTGTGAATCCGTGGTTTTTGAGCGACGACACAATCCACTGCAACTGACTGTCGGTAACGCCCATGTTTTTTGCGCCTTGTACATGTGCAACCAACTGTGGCATAACGTTTTCCAATCCGCTCAACGCGCTCACGGTAACAAGTTCGCGGTCGGCGTGTGTGAGAACGTCGCGGGCAAAAATGTCGCCAAAAAGATGCGCTTTGAGGTAATAATCTTCGGTGGGGCAAAATGTGTAGTTGAATGGTTTGCCCGACAATTTGGTCTGAACCTCTGTGCCTTGTTTCAGTGCGTCATAATCCTTGGGCATCGGCGATGATTCTGCGCCTGTGGTAACATCTTGGCGTTGCTCCATAACTTTCTGCAACGTGCCTAACGCATTGAGCGAGCGTGGAAAACCCGTATAGGCATAGAGTTGCGAAAGTGCTTCTTTGATTTGATTTGCAGAGAGTTGTGCGTCGAAGCCCTCGTTGATGGCGTTCATGAGCGATGACTGGTCGCCCTTAGCCTCGTTGCAGGCAATGGCAGTGATGGCAGCCGCCTGTTGTTCGTTGAAAGTTAATTGTGACATATCTTTCATATTATCAATGCTTTTAGAATTGTTGTTACAGCCCGACACAAAAAACAATACCGTCAGTGCTGCGATAATTGCCTTTAACTTCATAATGTTTTGTTTTATTATGATGCAAAATTAGCCAAAATTCTGCAAAATATAGTTTCACTTTTGGAGTGTAAAGTTTCACAAAAAGAAGAAAAAAAATCCAATAATCCACCCAAAAACTTAACATAAAAAAAACACGAATGACGTTGAATTTCTTTGTAAATTTGCGGTGTCAAATGTTTTGTTGTCATGAGACAATGAGTATGCGATGTCAAACGAACTATCACATATCACGGAATCATCATTTGTCAACGACATAAAGAAAATCGTTGAACAGGGACGGCGTGCCGCATACGGAGCGGTAAATGCCGTTATGATTGAAACCTATTGGCACATTGGCAAACGTATTGTGCAGCAGGAGCAAAACGGAAACCAGCGCGCCGAATATGGCAAACAACTGATTGAAATATTGTCAAAAGAATTGACAATTGCGTATGGAAAAGGATTTAGCAAAAGGAACTTGCAATATTTTAGAGCCTTTTACTTGACATACAGCGATATACAAATTGTGCAATCGCGATTGCACAATTTGACTTGGACACATATTCTTACCACTTTGCGTGTTGAAAATCCCGTTGCCGCCCGTTGGTATCTGCAAACGGCATCGCAAGAGATGTGGAGTGTGCGGACATTGGACCGCAACATCGGTACACAATATTTTGAACGCCATTTTAAGCAACCTCAGATTTTAGAAGACCCCCAAAATAAGGAAGTTCCCGACAAAGCGGAAATCATAAAAAGCCCTCTGATTGCTGAATTTCTTGGTTTTCAACAAAATACAGATTATATTGAATCCGACTTGGAAAAAGGCTTGATTTCGCACTTGCAGGACTTTATGGTGGAACTTGGTCGTGGATTCGCTTTTGTGGCGAGGCAACAACATATTTTTACAGATGCGGGAGACTTCTACATCGACCTTGTTTTCTACAATTACATTCTCAAATGCTTTGTG
>CALFIU010000130.1 GCA_937877455.1 uncultured Bacteroidales bacterium | reverse complement strand
AACCAACTATTTAGATTTAAAATTTAGATTCCGTAAAATTTAGCAAGGATTTCTTAAATAAACTGTTGATTTATTATTAATTATTATATTTATCCGATAGAATCTTAATTGTGTGTCTATCGGATAAAATAATGATTTGAGGAGATAATGTAGAAGATTTTTATATAACATACACTATATTTTTATGAAAAAAAATAGTTGTATTACCATAATTTCAGAAAAACAACACTATATAATATAAGGTAAAAATTATGCTCTAATAAAAATAAATTATGTATATTTGCAACAAAACAAATAATCAAAGAAATGAGACAACGGACAGGTCAAATAATTGAAAATGTAGAGATTACCAATGTTGCAGCCGAAGGAAAATCTATTGCAAAGGTTAATGATATTGTTATTTTTGTAAAGGGTGTTGTTCCTGGCGATATTGTTGATATAAAGATTGTTAAACGCCAGAAAAACTTTAGGGAAGCCATTCCAATCGCATTCAAAAAATATTCAGACATACGTGTAAAACCAGAATGTGAACATTTTGGAATATGTGGTGGTTGCGTTTGGCAAAGTTTACCATATAATTTACAATTGAAATATAAACAACAACAAGTTGAAGACGCATTAAACCATATTGCAAAAGTTGAAATTCCACAGGTAAATAACATTTTACCGTCGGAAAACATTTATTATTACCGCAATAAACTTGAATATACATTTTCCTGTAGTCGTTGGCTAACCGATGATGAAATGGAAATACCCGACACAGAAAAAGAAATGCGAGGATTGGGTTATCACATTCCTGGACGTTTTGACAAAGTACTTGACATAAAGAAATGCCATCTGCAAGCAGACCCTTCAAACGATATTAGATTGGCAGCAAAACAATACGCTATTGAAAACAACCTTACTTTTTATAATCTCCGAAGTCAAGTTGGTTTTTTACGTAACATCCTAATTCGTAGTTCGTTAAACAATGAACTTATGGTAATAATGGTATTTGGCAACGATGACCAGCAACCAAGGAACAAAATGATGGATTTTTTGTGTGAAAAATTTCCGCAAATTACCTCAATGATATATTTTATAAATACCAAACTTAATAGCGATTATTCCGATTTAAAAGCATATTGTTACAAAGGAAAAGACCACATAATTGAACTATTAGATGACCTAAAATTTAAAGTTCAAGCTAAATCGTTTTACCAAACAAACTCCAAACAAGCAGCAAGACTTTACAATGTGGCAAAAGATTACGCTCAACTAACAGGAAATGAAATAGTTTACGACTTATACACAGGCACAGGAACTATTGCTAACTATGTAGCGCGACAGGCCAAAAAAGTAGTCGGCGTAGAATATATACAAGAAGCAATAGAAGATGCAAAGATTAATAGTAAACTAAACAATATAACCAACACCGTTTTTTATGCAGGCGACATGAAAGACATTCTTACAGACCAGTTCATTGCTCAAAACGGACAACCTAATGTAATAATACTTGATCCGCCCCGTGCTGGAGTACATCCCGATGTAATAAAAACAATACTGAGGTCTGCTCCTGACAAAATAGTGTATGTATCGTGCAACCCTGCAACGCAAGCTCGCGATGTAGCAATGTTAAACGAAAGATATAAGGTGGACAAAATACAACCAGTTGATATGTTTCCACAAACACACCACGTTGAAAATGTTATACTTATGACCAAAAGATAGCAAATAATTACTATGAAAATATGTATTACTGCAATATTTTTATTTTTTGCTACTATTAGCCATGCTCAAATACTAACTGTAATTGGTTACCAAGAACGCATACCTGACAATAATGCAGAATTGCGTTGCAAAGCCATTACACTAAAAAAAACAATGACAATAATTTCGGTAGAAGGCACACACAACGGCTTTTGGATAATGCGTAATAATAAACCAGAAAAGGCTTTTTGGGGTATAAAACACTCTGAAAAAGCTATAGGAGAAAAACTAAAGGCTGGAACTTACGTTTTTTACCCAAATTTACAACCAAATAGCGACAGCGCATACGTAGAAATTAAACTTAAATAACATTACAATTTATTACAAAAAGACATTTTTCTTCGCAATTTTCTGTTTTGACAAACAAAATTGCGAAGAAAAAATTTAGGGATTTTTTATGTTAAAACCAATATTTTTGTAAAAAAAAATAGGAATTAGCAATAAAAAAAACAACATAAAATAAAACTTTTTAAAGTCCAAATCGTATAATTTTATGTAAACAAAAAAAATTTACCAAGTTTATTAACCACTAATAAAAAAGAAATGGCAGAAAACAATATTTCTCAATTTGCATCAACCCTATTCGGATCAGAAAGCAAAATGGATTCGGTTTTCGATAGTTTAAAGGGTATGCAAGCATCACAAGTAAATAACTTTATTGGACAAAATTTCGGAAGTATAGAAAAATTTCAAGGTGTAGCAGCCATCTTGCAAGCTGCAGGAAAATTAAATAACGACAGCATTAGTCAATGGCCCGACCAATTAAAAAGCCTTGTAAGTAATGCAGCTTTCGCAAGCATAGTTAGCAGTTTAGCAAGCGCATTTTTCAACAAAAATAGTTCAAACACATCTACAAGCCAAAGCAATGGCGGATTGTTGGGTTCAATATTAGGCTCTGTTCTTGGTGGAGCATCAAGTACCGCAGCAAGCCAACAACAAAGTAGCAATCCAGACTTGGGTTCAATAATTGGAGGTCTTGGAGCAATACTTGGTGGCTCAGCAGCAGCAAGTAGCGCACAACAACAAAGTAGTAGTCCCGACTTGGGGTCTATAATTGGCGGACTCGGTTCCATACTCGGAAATGCAACTGCTGCCAACAACGCAAGCCAACAACAAAGTAGTGGTCCTGATTTAGGCTCAATAATTGGTGGTTTAGGCTCATTGCTCGGTAAAAAATAAAACAAAAAAATAACAAATAATGTTGGGCTGTTTAATGACAAAAAAATTAAACAGCCCAATTTTGTTTTTTCTATACAAAAAAACACATGGCACAAACAAAAGCAGCGTTAATATATGATTTTGACGGCACACTCTCACCTGGTAACATGCAAGAGTTTGGATTTATAAGTGCAATAGGTAAAGATAACGATGATTTTTGGAAAAAAAACCGCCAACTTTCTATTGATAACGATGCAAGCGGCATACTCTGCTATATGTACCTAATGATAGAAGAAGCCAAAAAAAACGGTATAAAACTCACCAAAAATTCATTTAGAAAATTTGGTAAAGACATTAAATTCTATGACGGTGTAAAAGATTGGTTTAAAAATATCAACAACTATGGCAAAAGTATTGGTGTAAAAATCAAGCATTACATTAATTCGTCGGGACTAAAAGAAATGATTGAGGGCAGCGAAATAGCAGAAGAATTTGAAAACGTCTATGCTTGTTCTTTTCTTTACGACCAAAATGGTATAGCATATTGGCCTGCTGTTGCTGTTGATTATACCACCAAAACACAATTTTTGTTCAAGATAAACAAGGGAATAAAAGAAATAAGCGACAACAAAAAAATTAACGAATTTATTCCTGAAAATGAACGACCTATGCCGTTTAAAAATATGATTTATTTTGGCGACGGAGAAACAGACATTCCATCTATGAAAATGATAAAAGAACGTGGAGGACATTCCATTGCTGTTTATAAACCTGGAGATAAAGCAAAAAAAGCAGTTGCGGAAAAACTAATACGCGAAAACAGAGCAAACTTCGCCTGTCCAGCCAATTATTGTTCTGATAAAAGCCTATTTAAAATTGTTAAACGAATATTAGACAAGATAAAAGCCGATGACGATTTTAACAGACTACTGAAAGTAAACAAAAATAGAATTACAAATAATAAGAATACAAACATTGGATAAACATAAAAAATAAGCCGCCAAGAAAAATTCTAAGCGGCTTGATAACTATAATATCAAAAATTTAAAATTCATCGTTAACCATCATAGGCATAAGCAACATAAGTTCGTCCTCGTTTTCAGATTCTGCCTCAAGAGGAGTAATGATGCCTGCGCGAGAAGGATCACTCATTTGCAAAACAACATTTTCAGAACTCATTGCATTGAGAATATCAACAAGGAACGACGATTTAAATCCAATACCCATAGCCTCGCCTTCGTATTGTGCACTAAGCTTTTCTTGTCCAGACATTGAAAAATCAATATCTTGCGCCGAAACAACCACCTGACCATCGTTAAGTTCAAGTTTTATAAGATTGCTTGCCTGATTTGCTACTGTAGCAACTCGTTTTACAATAGTAACAAAATCAAGTCTATTAACAGTCAACTTGTTAGGATTGTTTGTTGGAATTACAGTTTCATAGTTAGGATAAGATCCTTCTACAAGACGACAAATAAGTTCATAATCGCTTAGATTAAAATAAGCGTTTTTATCATCAAACTGCAAACGAATTTCCCCACTTTCTTTTGGCAAAATGTTTTTCAACAACGATGCTGGTTTTTTGGGAAGAATAAACGATGATTGACCATTTACAGTAACGTCCTTTCTTTTATAACGAACAAGTTTGTGAGCATCAGAAGCAACAAAAGTTGATCCTTCTTCAGAAAACTGCATTAAAATTCCATTCATTACTGGACGTAAATCATCAGAGGCTGTTGCAAAAATGGTTTTTTCTATGCCTTTTAACAAAGCATCAGACGACATATTTATCGAAAGTGTATTTTCTTCTGCAAGACTTGGCATATCAGGATATTCGCCTCCGTCTTGCCCCATTATAGAAAATCTTCCATTATCAGAAAGAATATCAATGGCATAAGATTCGTTGTTAATCTCAAAAATTAATGGCTGTTCGGGAAATTCCTTTAGTATGTCTGTAAGTCTTTTTGCTTCAATAGCCACTTTTCCCTGCCCTTCCACATTGTCAAGCGCAATACGAGTGCGCATTGTGGTTTCAAGGTCTGACGCGATAACTACAAGACCTTCTTCAGTTAACTCGAATAAAAAGTTGTCTAATATAGGAAGTACGGTTTTTGTACTGATTACACGGTTGATTGATTGCAACCGGCTTAACAATTCAGTGCTTGATACTACAAATTTCATTTGCGTTTTTGTTTTTTTTAAAGTTTGCACAAAAGTAAAAACTTTATGCGGATAAAAAAAATATTTCTATTTTTTTGGCAAATTAAAAAAGTGCATAACCTTGCCTTTTGAGGTTACATAGTTCGTATCACTTTTTTTTCTTAAAAAATATGGAATAACAAATAACCTTTCAGGATGTTTTATCACTCTATTTTTCTTATTGAGCGGATGAGTAAATTTTATATCGTTTTTACGTCCCTTCAATCGACTATTGGCTTGTCTTACCCTATTATCAAGTTTTCTAAACCACTTTTTGGGTATTAAATCTCCTTGTCCTGGTATATATCCATTTTTATCAAGGTTACGCGCCTTTACCACAGCACTAAAAGCTGCTTGCGCAACGTCTATACACGAATTTCCTGGTCCTATTATACCATAAATTTCAGATGAAGCAACCATTTTTGATGCATTCAAGGCAAGACTATCCTCATACGGCGTAGTTTCGATACGCCTAAAAAAATCATACAAATGTTTTTCGTTTGGATTTGTAGTATTAACGCATTTTACAGCCTTACGCGAATTGTAAATTACATTTCCTAAAGTATCTAAAATTTTTGTTCCAACATCAGCATAAAGATTTGTTCCCCAAGGCTTTGCACCTTCACCTGTTCCGTTTATTGATACATAATACCAACCAGAAGTTTCGTTGCCAACCAAAATGGCAATATGTCCTTGTTTGTTAGCCGCATCTTTGTCTAAAAGAAAAATTATGTCGTTTTTTCCGCCAAAACATATCAACGGAAAAAACAACATAAATAATAAGGTGTTATTTTTAGTTTTTTTTGTCAAACTACAAACTATAATTAATAAAAGTGTACGGAGGAATTTCCAACTTGTTATCTTTTATTACAACTTTTTGTTTGGCAACATTTGCATTGGTTTGCTGAGGATAACCAGTTATACTCTCCGTTTCAACTTGCTTTCCAAACGTAAGGCCATAGACACTTATTTCGGTTGGTACTGGCAACGCATTTACAATTCTGAGGTATGTTTTTTTGTTTTTTGCATCTTTTACAACACTAACAGCCACACGATGCTTTACATTTTCGTCAGCGGTTATCTCCGAAGGTACATACGATGAACCGCTATAACTTCCAAAAATACGTTGTGTATGATAACTTGGTGTTAAAAATACATCGGTATTATTAAAATAAATCAAGTCAGGATCCCAATTTTTGTTGTTTTGTTTACACAATAGTGGAGCATAACTTGTCATCTCAACTACATCGCCATTACGCTCAACGTTGCATAAATATAATGCTTCGGCAAGGGCAGTTTCAATGTTACTTTGACGTGGGTCTGATGAATAAGCTGAATATTCTCCAAGATAAACCTTTGAGTTAGACCGACTATATTTGTCGTAATAATCGGTATGATTGATAAACCAACCAGTTGACTCGTAATAATGTTCATCAACAAGATCAATAATGTCGGTATGTTTGTTAACAAAATCCCAACCTTCCACATAGTCGGCACTTGGATAATGGAATGGACCAGCTGTTCCACAAATTTTTATGTTGGGATATTTTGCTTTTACAGCAGTTGCAATAAGTTCAAACCGTTCTTCAAAAACAGTTGATATAATATCTTCATTACCAATACCTATATATTTGAGATTGAATGGTTTAGAATGTCCAGCAGCTGCCCTAAGTTTTGCAAGAGAACTATTTTTTTGGTCGCCATTAGCCCATTCTATAAGATCAAGGATTTCTTGAATATAAGCAGGAATGTCGTCCATTGGAATACCACCTTGTTGCCCCGCATAATGATTTTCGTTTTCTAACGAATTTTGACAAGGAACACCAGCCGCAAGCACTGGCAAAGGCTCTGCTCCCATATCTTCACACCATTGAAAAAACTCGTAAAAACCCAATCCACGAGTTTGGTGATAATTCCAAATATTCATATCAGGTTTACGTTCTTCAAGATTTCCTACAGAATGTTTCCAATGATAAATATTATCAATACCTTGTCCATGTGTCATACAGCCACCCGGAAATCTAACAAATTTTGGGTGTAATGCAGCTATTGCCTCGGCTAAATCTTTACGCAAACCGTTTTTATGTTTTTTATAAGTGTCTTGTGGAAAAAGACTTATCATGTCAACAGCAGTTTTACCGTCTTTTTGGGTAGAAATGCTAAGTTCGGCATTATCGCAACCATACATACAAAACAATGTAGCAGAATATTTTGCCCATGCGTTTTTAGTAATGGTTACCTTGGTAGATGCAATTGTTTTTCCATCTTGAGGATTTACAATAGAAACGCTAAGTACTTGATTTTTAGTGTCGATATTTTTTGCAAAAAGAGAAAAATCATATTTAGCTGCCTTTTTAACAGCAATTCCACCAAACCCTGAATTTGTAAGTGTTTGATTTTCTAATATTGCATAGTTGGCATTATTATCAGATATACCTCCATCGTTGGCAATTTCAATATTTTTATCAGATTTCCAAGCAGTTGTAGCGTTAAAATCTTTATTATCACGTTCTGAATATTCAAAATCGCGATTTTGAACAAGTTCTGCATAAAGTCCACCATCAGCTGCATAAGAAATATCTTCAAAAAAAACACCAAGCAAGTTTTGACTTATCTTTTTTTCACCCGAAAAATTTACACTTAATTTTAGTTTTACTTTTCCGTCAGTTAATTTGAGATTTGGTAGCAACTCCGTGCTATCGTTGAACATACGCTCCGAATTTCTTTGATTCTCAACTGCCAAATCATCGAAATGTTGAGTAATATTTTCCAAAAATGAACCCAAAACAGTAAATTTTTGCCCCGATACATTGTTGCCATCAACAATTTCAATAACACGATTATCCTCTGGCTGTTTTTCATCAGTTGGTACAATTTCAAATTGCCTAAAATCAAAAGTAGCCACAGCCTTAGCCGCACCTGCATTGTAATAAATTTCAAAATTACCATCCTTTTCGATCATTGCCAAATCGTTGCAAGGCGAAATTTCCATTAGCGGAAATTCTTGCGGCCTCCATGTAATAAAATCTTTGCTATATGCCGCAGCAAATGTTGGTGCAACGCCGTTAACAGTCCATATTGCTCGCCATGTACTATCTGATGCCATCACAACATACGGACGATACATCTTTTTATCCACACCCCAAGCACCATAATCAGAAGAACACAACTGACCAAGGTGTTTCCAACTGCCATCAGAATTTTTTACAGCAACATGTAGTCCTTCGCTTTCCGATGGACAATAAATAAATAAATTACTATTGTCAACAGGTGGTTCTGTATTATTACAACCATAAAAACCAGCCAAAACAAATGCTGACAAAAAAATAATAGTTTTAAAAATAGTATTCATTGGTTTTTCCTTACTTATATTTCTTGATTAGCAAAATTTAAATTCAAAATTTTCCACAAAATTAGTCTTTTTTTACAAAAGCCTAATTATTTTTCAAAAAAAAGAAAAACTACCACCCTTGTAATTAAAGAAAACAATTTAACTTACAGATACACAACATATTTTATTCAAATTAAAATTTTCATAATGCAGTATTTATCCATTGACAACAAAAAAAATAATGTTTAGATAAACTAACTTTCAAAAAAATTAACTTATTTTGCAATGTTAAAAGTAACCAAACATAAAAAACAAAAAACATTAACTTTTATCATAAATGAAACTAACAAAAACGCTTGCAGCGGCATCACTTTCACTTTTTGCTATTGGAGCAACAGCCCAAATTGATAGTTCCAAAACATTAGTAATTCTTGGCAATCAAGAAGGACCGTTAGCCTATAACAGAGGAATTAAAGAATTTAACGCACAAAAAATTGATGATGCGTTAACAGAATTTTCATCAGCCATATCAGCCAACTCTCAATTTGACAAAGCATTATACAACCGTGGAATAGTATATCTTCAAAAATACGAAAACCAAAAAGCACTTGAAGACTTTACATCAGCAATACAAGCAAACTCGCAAAAACCAACGTACTTTATTGGCAAAGCAATAGCAGAAACACGACTCGGCAAATACGACCAAGCCCTCAACGACATAGAGCAGGCAGAACAACTCGGCTATTCCGATGCAAATCTTTATTATTATAAAGGTATGGTTTACACGATGAGTGGAAAATATAGTTTGGCAGAACAACAATATAACGCCGCAATAGAAAGAAACAAACGTAATGCACTTGCCTACTGCGATAGAGGAACAGCAAAAGTTAAGCAAGGTAAATACAAAGCAGCGTTGGACGATTTTAATACTGCAGCAGAAATAACTCCCAAGGCTGGTTATATATACATGTATCGTGCAGAAGCCAAAGCTGGTCTCAACGATTTCAATGGCGCAATTGCAGATTTAAACCAAGCAATAAGTCTTGAACTAGAAAACTACGACTATATCAATGCTCGTGGTAGAATATATGCCAAAGCAAAAAAATATGCCAAGGCACAAGAAGATTTTGAAAAATGTATAAGCATGGATTCTCAAAAAACAGGTGCTTACAACAATCTTGGACTTATGTATTTTGAACAAGAAAACTATCAAAAAGCCGAAGAAATTTTTACAAAAGGGATAGAAGCCAACCCAGAAGACGGACTTGCATATTACCACCGTGGAAATACAAGAGAATTGCTATTTAAATTTGATGCAGCATGCAAAGATTGGGCAAAGGCAAAATCTCTCGGAATTGAAGTCAACACAAAAGGCGAATGTAAATGAAACTATTGCGCCAAACAATACAATTTCTGCTTGCAGTCATTTTTTTGACATGCAATAGTAATGTGTACGCTCAAAAAATATATGCCGAAATAGACCAACAAACATTCAAAAAGGAAAAAGAAGGTTTTGCAGAAGCTTGGAAATCGGTAAAAAACGGCAACAAATACTTCGACACAGGCAATCCTGCCCTTTACGCCGACGCATTGCAACAATACCTTGATGCTTATCGTTACAACAGCGATGATGCTGCACTCAATTATAGAATAGGTGTATGCAAACTTAGCACAAAAAACAAAGCAGAAGCACTCCAAAACCTCGAAAAAGCAAACAAGGTCGATAGCAAAATTTCGCCACTTCTGCCCTATTACCTTGCAAAAGCTCAGATGCTAAACTTGCAATTTGACGATGCTGAAAAAAATCTCAACTTATTTGCAACATCAAAAACAGATGAAGCCAAAGCCGCAACTGCAGAAATAAAATACCTTAAAGAATGTTGCAAAAACGGTAAAATATTGGTTCAAAATCCAATAAACGTAAATATAACCAACATTACGCAAATAAACAGCGAATATCCAGACTATTGTCCTGTAATAACAGCCGATGGTAGTACAATGTATTTTACATCGCGCAGGAAAGACGCATCAGAAGCAATTATAGACAAAGCCGACGGTTTAAACTACGAGGACATCTACACAAGCAAATTTGAAAACAACCAATGGCAACAACCTCAAAACATTGGTAATCCAATAAATACAAAAGACCACGATGCAACCGTAGCACTCTCGTCTGACGGTAATAGCCTAATAACTTACAAAGCTGGCGACCTATATATTTCTCAACGCAAAAAAGGTAAATGGAGCAACCCCGAAAAAATAGTTGGAGGTATCAACACCACCGCAATAGAAAACTCTGCATGTTTTAGTTACGATGGCAACACAATATTTTTTATAAGAGGCAAACATCCCGACCCACAAAAATCTAATGGCGACATTTATATGTCGAAAAAAACAAAAAACGGTTGGAGTCAAGCCATAAAACTGCCCACCAACATAAACACAAAATACGATGAAGACGGAGTTTTTATGCTTGCCGATGGTAAAACATTATATTTTAGCAGCAAAGGACATAATTCTATGGGCGGTTACGACATTTTTAAAACAGAATTACAACCAAACGGCTCTTGGAGCAATCCTACAAACCTTGGCTATCCTATAAACACACCTGACGATGAAGTATATTTTGTATTGTCGGCAGATGGAAAAACTGGTTATTACTCAGCCGCCAAACCCGACAGCAAAGGATATACCGACATCTACAAAATAGATTTCTTACCACCCAAAAACGAAGAAAAAATTACAAGTACACCTACCGACAGCGTTGTTATTGCATCTACGCCAGAAATGACGCTCCTTACAGGAAAAGTACACGATTGTAAAACAACAAAACCTCTTGATGCTGTAATTGAAATATACGACAACAACAATAAAAGTCTAATTTACACCACTGAAACAAACCCTGACGATGGTAAATACATTGCACCATTGCCTGCTGGTAAAAACTATTGCATAGCAATAAAACTTGATGGCTATATGTACCATTCAGAAAACATACAATTGCAAAAAGGTATGGGGTTTGAACTTAAAAACAAAGACATTTGCCTACAAAAAATGGAATCAGGTAGCATTGCTACACTAAACAATCTATTTTTTGATACTGATAAATACGAAATTAAACCAGAATCGGAAACAGAAATTAATGCAATTTACAAAATGCTCATGGAAAACCCGACCATAAAACTCGAAATTTCTGGACACACCGACAATACTGGTAACAAAGAACACAACATAACTCTGTCGAAAAACAGAGCCGAAGCCGTAAAAAACAAACTCGTTGAAAAAGGTATTGCAGCAGAAAGACTTACATTTGTAGGAAAAGGCGACCAAAACCCTATTGACGACAACAACACGCCTGAAGGCAGGGCAAAAAACAGAAGAGTAGAAATAAAAATTGTTAAGTAACCTTCAAAAAAAATATAGGTTAAAGAAAATGAAAAAAGCAATATTAATACTATCAGCCGCAATAATTTCAATATCAACGGCCATAGCTCAAGAAAACCCCAAATTAAAAAAAAGCGACTTTTTAACTTCTCAATCGCAAGAAGGCTCAGATGCTTGGAAAGCTGCCAAAAAAGCTACACGTAAATATCGCCACGACGAAAAAGGATACTATCAAGAAGCTGTGCCATATTTTCAAAAAGCTATAGAATACAACGAGGACAACGCTGCAATTCTATATAAAACAGGAATTTCTGAACTAAAATGTTCGCAAAACGCTATAGCTCTCAAACACTTACAAGCAGCATACGATGCCAATGCCAACGTGGCAAGCGACATTATGTATTGGATTGCAGTTGCAAAACAACGAAACGACCTTTTTGCAAAAGCAAAATCCGACTACAACGAATACCTTGACGGTTTAGACACAAAAAAACGCGACAAAGTAAACGACGACGTTCAACGTAAAATACAAGAATGCGAAAACGGTATAGCATTAGCAAAAAAGCCAAAACTTGCAATCAAACAGAAAATAGAAGGCAACATAAACACCGTTGCTCCAGAATATTCACCTCTATTTTCAAACCTTGACTCGGCAATCTATTTTACATCGCGACGTAGCAAGGCCGACGGCAACACTACCAAACGCAAAAGTTTAACAAACCACCAATATTTTGAAGAAATATACATGTCGCACCCAGATAACGGCAAATATAGTGATGCCGAAAACGCTGGTAAAAAATTAAACACAAAACTCAACGATGCAACAGTAACCTTGGACATCACTGGCACAAAAATGATTGTTTACCGAGGAAAAAAAGGTCGTGGAAATCTTTACATGACCATCAACAAAAATGGCACATGGAAGAAAAACCAACGACTTGTTGCCAAAATTAACAACAAAAAAAGCAAAGAAACTGGATTTTCGTTCTCAAACGATAGTAGCCTACTTTATTTTGCAAGCGACCGCAAAAAAGGCTACGGTGGAACCGATATTTGGTATTGCGAACGTAAAAGCAATGGTAAATACAAAAAACCAGTAAACATTGGAGCACCTATAAACACTCAATTTGACGAAGAATGCCCAAGTTTTGGAGCTGGCGACACCGTATTGTATTTTGCCTCCAACAACGATAAATCTGTAGGTGGATTCGATATTTTCAAAGCCTCTGCATCTGGTAAATTTTGGAAAGACCCAGTAAACCTTGGACTTGGTGTAAACACTGGCGATGACGAAAAATTTTTCAATATCGTTCCAGGAAGTACACGCATGGCCTACTACGCCTCCAAAGGTGTTGGTTCTCAAGGCGACTACGACATTTATAAATCACTCATACTCGGCAACATAAAAAAGCCATTCCCTGTTTTTCCTACGCCAGTTGCCTGCTATTATTCCAAAGAGCCAGCGTTGCCACTCGAAGGTCCTGAAGTTATAAAAACTATGAGGCTAACCGTTATTGACGGTATTGTTACCGACTTTGAAGGCGAAAAGCCATTACCAGCAAAAGTTGAAATCTACGACACTCAAACCAACGAAATAATCCAAACCGTAAATACCGACCCTTCAAATGGAAAATATACTGTTATGTTGCCTTCTGGTAAAAATTACGGTATGTCGGTACAAAGCGAAGGATATTTCTTCCACTCCGAAAACTTCAACATACCATCTACCACTGGCTACCAACAGATACAAAAAGACATTAAATTACTCTCAATGGATCCGGGTAGCAAAGTTGTGCTTAACAACGTATTCTTTGATACAGGAAAATCTAATCTTCGTCCAGAATCATACGGTGAACTCAATAGACTTGCCGATGTATTCAAAATTTACGACCGTTTGGTTGTAGAAATTTCTGGACACACCGACAATACAGGTTCACGTGCTGCCAACCAACGACTTTCTTTGGCACGTGCAAAAGCCGTGGTTGACTATTTGGTTAGCGTAGGAGTTCCACAAAGCAGACTTATAGCCAAAGGATATGGTCCAGACCAACCTCGCGACACCAACAAAACAGCAGAAGGCCGCCAAAACAACCGCCGTGTTGAAGCCAAAATCATATCAAAATAGTTAAATCAAAACTTAAAAAACAAAAAACTCCCTCCTCTAAATTTGGAAGGGAGTTTTTTTATAACCTTAAACCCAAAAAAATTACACAAAAAACAGTAAAAAAAAATTATAATTTTTCTATCTTTGGCGGCAAAATGGAACGATTTTGGTATTAACAAAAATCAAATGAAAATATTCACCGGAATTTTTAAAATAAAATATAAAACTTTTATGAAAACATCTTACTTAATACCCTGTTTAATGGCAATAGCCTTTATAACCGGCTGCATAAAAGAAGAGGGCGAAGAACTCACCATAATCCGACGAGTGGGCGACAGCACAATGCTCTCAAACGAAGGCGGTTATTTCTATGGAGAAGCTCAAAAAGATAAATGCATTGGCAACTATGATACAATCGTTATATCTACTTCTGGTGTAAAAAAGGTACAAAAAGTGGACTGCTATATGGAAATAGAATCCAAATTTTACGATTTAAGCCCATCATACTACAACGCCAACGCCGCTAAAGATACAATTATTAAATGCGGTTTTGTATATTCAAGAAAAAACCAAAAACCAATAGTAGGAGCTGATGACTGCTATGCCGAATATGTTGACAATTTTAAACTTGACGGCAACGACACTCTAAAATTCAGCAAAGAACTTCACAATTTAGATTTCAACGCTAAGTATTTTATACGCTCGTTTGTTATAAATCAAAAAAAAGATACCTGTTACAACGCACAAGTGCTTGACACCACAACCACCCTACCCGGAGATGTATGGTTTCAAAGAAACGATGCTAAAGATGCTAAATTGGGTGGAGGCATAAAAATGCCAATTTGTTTTACTATAGAAGATGGCGACTACAAAGGCGTTTACATCTACGGCGGATGTGATGGATATGAATGTAAATACGATTTATGGAAATATAACAAAGACGATGATGAGTGGGAACAAATAGCCTCATACTCAGAAGGAGATAACTCCGAATATTTTTCCAGAAGATGTAATGGAGCTGCTTTTGTTACAAAAGGTCTAAAAGAAAACTTCGACGACTATCTTGTATATATTTGTGGTGGAGAAGACCAAGATAGTAAACCAACAAACAAAGTTTTCACCTACAACCCAAGAACCAACAGATTCAATAGCCAACAAGACCATCCCAATGGTCGTTCTCGTGTACAAGATTTACCACAACCACTAACAGGGTTAATTGCATTTGAACTTAAAAACCAAGGCGGTGGCGACCAAGACAAACTTTATTACGTAGGCTTAGGTAGCACAGCAACCGACATTACAAAACCAGAAAACAAGAGTATTAACTCACTAATATACAAATACGATGTTCAATACGACAGAACATATACAACCGATGAAATAGACAAATCAGCTTTGTCATGGTCAAACAACACAAGCTTAACAAGCAACAATAATACAATCGGTGAGGGTTTATCAAACCCAGTTTTCATAAAAGTTAATGAAACTTCATTTTACATTGGTACAGGCAATAGCTCAAGAAGCAAAAATTATATAAATGAAAATAGCGATCCGGTAAAAACAAATCTCAGCAACACTTTCTACTATTTTTCTGCCAACACCACAGGTACTTTGACACTCAACACCAATAGAACAATAACAGCACCCGCAGAATTTTTGCCACGTACCAACGCAGTAGGATTCTTTTTATCATACAACAAAGGAGAAAGAAGTTTCAACCGTTTATACGTAGGAACAGGCAAAGACGACAACGGCAACATACTCAAAGATTTTTGGGCATACGACCTAAGCGACAGCAAATGGATACGTTGCTCCGATTGTAGTATAGAAAAATACCGTTGTGGTGCAATAGGTTTTGTAGTGGAACGCACCGACGACGAATATTATAACGCCATGGGAGTCAACAAACGAGGTATAGTTGCCTTTGGCGAAGGTTACGATGCAAATGGTCCTACTACACTCTTTAAAGATGTATGGGAATATTTACCATAACATACCAAAAACTAAAACACAATAAAAAAAAGCAAGTAAAATGAAAAGACTATCCATAATATTATTCGCAATAATGGCATTTACACTAAATGCCAACGCCCAAGGACCAAGCGAAGACAGCAAAGAAGAATACCGTTATTGGTCGTTTCTGTTGGGTCTAAACCATAGTTTTGGCGGTGGAAACAGCGGCGACAACAACGATGTAATGTTACACACCAACAAAGGAGATATGTATCGCACAAAAGGTAGTGGGTTTAATTACGTACCTGGATTTCAAATTGGTATGTTGTACAACATAGACTTAAAAAACAACAAAACTGGTATACTAACAGGTTTGGAAGTAACAGCATACGGATTTAAACATGCATTTGAGGACGTAAAAACCAGCAAATACACACTCAAAGAAACCTATAGAGCAATGTCGGTGGCAGTACCATTACTCTTTAAATTTGGAACACAAGACATCTATCGCGAAATGCAATATTTCAACATCGGTGTACGCGCCCATTACAACATAATGGCACAACGCGGACAAAAAGCAAGTTGGACAAGTCAAAAATATGGCGAAAAACTTGAAGCAGATGCAAAAAATAATCTTTCTGTTTCTGCCGTTTTGGGTGTAAACTACAAAATGCTAAGCCTTGATGTTGACTATATGTTTATGAATTTTGTAAATCCCGATTACACCATTGGCGACAAAAAACCATTTAATCACGTTAAAGGTAATATTTATATTGCAACAAGTTTAAAAATGCCATTGACACGTTGGCTCAGCGTACACAACTGGCAAGCAGAAAAATTCCGTCGTAAACTTCACGGAACAGAATCTTCTTACTAAAAATATATAAAACCAAAATATGTTAGTTTGAACGTAATGTTTTAATTATTAAAACATTACGTTCAATATTTGTTTATAAATAAAAATAATAAAAAAGCAAACCATGTGGATAGTATGTGCCGATTTAGAAGGCGTTTTTGTGCCTGAAATTTGGATTAACGTTGCGCTAAAAACTGGAATTGAGGAACTAAAACTCACCACTCGCGACATAAAAGATTACAACCAACTTATGCGTTATCGTCTTGAAATTTTAGACAAACACAACCTTAAACTCCAAGATATACAAGAAGTTATCAACACCTTAAACCCATTACCGGGAGCGTTGGATTTTATACGCGAGATGCGTAAACAAGTAAGATTTGCCATTGTAAGCGACACTTTTGTAGAATTTGCACAGCCGCTTATGGATAAACTCGAAAATCCATTTTTGCTCTGTCACAATCTCCAAACAGACTCAACTGGACGCATAACCGACTACATTTTACGTCAACCAGACCCAAAACGCAAAACAGTACAGGCATTCAAAAGCCTTAAATACAATGTTTTGGCATTTGGCGATAGTTACAACGATGTTACAATGCTTCAAGAAGCCGACAAAGGAATACTTTTTTGCCCACCAGAAAATGTTAAAAAAGACTTTCCGCAATATCCCGTAGTAACAGACTTGCAAAGCCTTAAAACACAAATAATAAAAGAAATCAACAACTAAAAAAATTGTTGTCCAAAAGGTACATTTACAATATATTGAATACCTTTTTGGACAACTTTTTTATACAAAATCAACATCCAACTCAGCCAAAACAAAATCTTTTCCTACTTTTTGTCCAATAGTTACGTTAACAACCTTAATTTTTCCACTCACCGAAGCATAAATTACATTACGCATTTTCATTGCCTCATACACAAAAAGTTTATCCCCTTTTTGTACATGTTGATTTTCCACAACCAAAATTTCGGTTATAGTAGCAGGAATAGGCGGCATAATCCTATTAAACACAGGTTTTTTCCATTTTTTACGATTAAGAAATTTACCCGTAAAAAACGTTTTATACTCAGTTTCTCCAAGTTTTAAAATTCCAATTTTACTTTCTTCGTTGTCCATTTTTATACAGGAAACAAACCATGTTTTTTATAAGGTCTATCAATATGCTTATCTTTCGACATTCTCAAAGTATGCACAATCATCGTCCGCGTTTCTTGCGGTTCAATTACAGCATCAATATGCCCCATTCCCGCCGCTACGTAGGGATTAGCAAACTTTTCCTTATACTCACGAGCCTTTTGACGACGTGTTTCGTCAGGATTTTCCGATGCCATTATTTCTTTTCTAAAAATAATATTAACAGCACTTTCTGGTCCCATAACAGCAATTTCTGCGCCCGGCCAAGCAAACACAGAATCGGCTCCGAGATGCAAACTATTCATAGCAATATAACCGCCCCCATAAGCCTTTCGCAAAATTACAGTTATTTTTGCAACAGTAGCCTCGCTATAAGCATAAAGCACTTTTGCACCGTGCCTTATAACCCCAGCATGCTCTTGATCTACTCCGGGTAAATATCCTGGCAGATCAACAAGAGTAACAATTGGAATATTAAAAGCATCACAAAACCTTACAAACTCTGCCACTTTATCGCTGCTATCAACATCCAGAACTCCTGCCATAACATCTGGTTGGTTGGCAACAAAACCAACACTCTGACCATCTACACGTCCAAATCCAACAACCGCATTAGCAGCAAAATTAGCTTTAACTTCAAAAAAATCAGAACCATCTGTTATGCAAGCAATCACTTTTCTAACATCATAAGGCTCTCGTGCATCCGAGGGAACAATACTATCTATATTGGTAAATTTAGGTGGGCAAGACGGTAGAGTTTCTGCTTTCAACGAATTATTTTGCGGTATGTATTGCAAAAGTTTCTTAACGCTTTCAAAACATTCGTGTTCGCTTTTGGCAAAAAAATGCGCATTACCACTAACCTCGCATTGCACCTTTGCACCTCCAAGATCTTCCGCCGAAATTTGCTCACCAAGCACCGTTTTTATAACCTCAGGACCAGTGATAAACATTTTTGAAATTTTGTCAACAACAAAAACAAAATCGGTTAAAGCTGGCGAATACACCGCTCCACCTGCACATGGTCCAAGTACAACAGAAATCTGAGGTATAACGCCAGAAGCCATGGTATTACGATAGAAAATTCCTCCGTATCCAGCCAACGAATTTATGCCCTCTTGAATACGCGCACCGCCACTATCATTGATACCAATGAGCGGAACTCGCATTTTTAAAGCACGATCCATTATTTTTGCAATTTTTTTTGCATGCATACTTCCAAGCGACCCTCCAGCAACCGTAAAATCTTGTGCATATACACAAACTGGCATTCCATTGATTGTACCAGTGCCAGTAATTACACCATCGCCAAGCACGGCATCACCATCGCTTTGAAAAGCATTGTTAACCTGCTGAATAAACATATCGTATTCTTGAAAAGAATCGTTATCCAATAGATCCACAATCCTTTGTCTTGCCGATAGTTTACCCAACGCCATTTGTTTTTCCAACGCCTGTTCACCGCCACCATTTTTTACTTGTTCTCGCAGTTTTTGGAGTTGTCTGCTTTTGCTAACACCCATATCGGACAACAAAAAGTTATATTTTTTTATTAATTAAAAAGGTATTTCCGACGATTCTGGCGTAATAGTAGGGCTTGTAGTTTTTAGTATTATAACGCTATCTACAACAAACTCTTTAAATCCACGCCATGGCACAGCATTTTTGTATTCTTTGTAATGCAACTTAATATTTTTGCTGCTTACATCTTCAAGTTGTTCGAGCATTTTACCAACCTCTTCTGTGGCAGAAAACTCAAATTCATTGCTTTGTACGCCATTTCCTCCTTTATATCCGGCTTGAATAAGCTTACCTTCGTAAGTTTTAAAAATGTAGCCTTTGTACATAATGTTATTTAATTGACCTTCTTTGTAACCCTCGGCAAAAGCCCAGAAAAATTTAAAATAAATCACACCACTACAAACAAGTAGTAAGGCCAATGCAACAAGAAAAATTACTTTTTTCATAGTTATAAAAAATTATAATCATTTATATTTTTCAAATTTAGATTATTTTTTTTAAATTAGCAATAATTGGCAAAAGAACTAAAAAAAATTTCAAAAGCGGTATTAAAAAACTATCTTTGCAAAATAATTTACAAAAGTTTTTCATAAATGATTGTATTATTGGGTATAAGTTACAAGACAGGACCAATTTCGGTGCGCGAGAAATATTCGCTTTCCGAATCAGAAATATCGCAACTTTATGCACGGTTAAAACCCTACAAAAATTTCAATGGGTTGGCAGTAATCAACACTTGCAACCGACAAGAATTATATTTAGATTCGGATTTGCCCACAAAAGAAGAAAATTTCGACTTTCTAACACGCGAACTATCAAAATTTATAGAATACAACCCGCTCCACAGCCAATATTTCTATTTTTTTACCGATGGAGATGTAGCCGAACACCTTTTTAAAGTAGTTTCGGGACTTGAAAGCATGGTTCTTGGCGAAGATCAAATTGTAATGCAAGTAAAAAATGCATATAAATTTTGCAATAGCAATGGTTTTTTGTCGCCAGTTTTATCAAGACTATTTAACAAATCATTCGAGGCTGGCAACCGTGTACGCACAGAAACCAACATCGCCCACGGAGCTGCTTCAATAAGCAGTGCTGCAGTAGAAATTTGTTTTTCTAAATTTAAAAATACAACCGAAAAAAATATATTAATAATAGGTGCTGGACAAACAGGCGAACTTTGTTTAACCAATTTTGCAAAAAAGCAATGCCACAACATAACTATAACCAACCGCACATACGAAAAAGCCGCAAACATTGCTGAAAAATTTAACGTAAAAGCTATCAAACTAAAAGAAATACAACAAGTTATCAATAATTTTGATATAGTTTTGGCAGCAACATCAAGCAAAAATCTAATTGTTACCGTCAACATGATAAAACCCAATGGGCAAAAACGTATTTTTGAAGATTTAAGTGTACCAAGAAATATCGACGAAAAAATCTCTAACATACAAGGCATTGAACTATTGGCAATTGACGACCTCAAAAACCATATCAACGCAACAGAAATAAAAAGACACCAAGCTGTTGACGCTGCTATGAAAATAATTGGTGAAGTTAAAACAGATTTTAGCAATTGGATAAGTTCTCGCAGCCTTTCTCCTATGTTTAACCAAATTAAAAACAATTTTGAAACCGTAAATTCAAACGAACTATCTGGTTTTTTAAAAATAAACGGCATAAAAAACGACTCAAAAATTTCGGAATACGCCAACCATATAACCGAAAAATTTATTAGACTAATGATAAAAAATGTAAAAAACATCACCGACAACGGAAAAAGAAGCGAATATTTGGAACTTATAGACAAATTGTTTGAATTTTAACTCTCGAATGAAACAAAAAATTACCATCGGCACACGCAGTAGCAACCTTGCAATGTACCAAGCCAACGCTGTTAAAAATGCAATACTCGATAATTTTGATAACATAGACGTTGAAATAAAAAAAATAGAAACCAAAGGCGACAAAATTCTCGATATAGCACTTTCTAAAATCGGCGACAAAGGTATTTTTACAGCCGAAATAGAAACCGAATTGCTTAATGGTCAAATAGATTTTGCGGTACACAGCCTCAAAGACATGCCAACCCAATTACCCGAAAACCTTGAAATAACAGCGGTATTAAAAAGAGGTGAGTTTAGAGATGCGCTCGTAAGCAAAACAGCAAAAGACCTATATAGTTTCTCGCCCGACGACATTGTTGCAACTTCGAGCCTTAGACGAAAAGCCCAACTGCTACACATTAACCAAAATCTCAAAATAATAGATATTAGGGGCAATGTTAACACACGTCTAAAAAAATACGATCAAGGACATTGCTCTGCAATGCTAATGGCAGCCGCTGGTCTTCAACGTCTTGATTTACAAGACAGAATAACATCTATTATAAACGAAGACATCATAATTCCAGCTGCTTGTCAAGGAATAATTGCAATAGAAACATGCAACAATAATAACTTTGCAAAACAAATAGCACAAAAAATAAATCATCTACCAACACAAATAGTAGCAAACACAGAGCGATATTTTTTAAAACTCATCAATGCTGGCTGCAAAACACCATTCGGTTGTTATACCAAATTTAACGGCAACCAACTGAAAATTAAAGCTTTCGTTTCGTCGCTCAACGGACAAGAATTTATACTCCGCACCATTGTTGGCGATAGTTCCAGAGCGATGGAATTAGTTGAAAAAATTGCTAACGACATATTGAAAAACGGAGGAAACGACATATTAAAAAACATAAACAAAAACTCATAATAATGAACCAAACACTTGAACTTTTAAGGGTGGCAATGGCAAAAAACGCAATTGATGTGTATCTCGTTTTTAACACAGACCCACACCAAAGCGAATATATAGCCGAAGATTTTATGACAGTAAAAAAAATTACAAATTTTAGCGGCGACAACGCATACCTTATAATTACACAAAACGATGCAAAACTCTACACCGATTCAAGATTTGAAATATCAGGACGCAAAGAGTTGGAAAACAGCCAATTTGATTTTCAATTACAAACCAAAAAAGCAGAAACAATAATTTCTGAATTTATAAAAGAAAAATTCAACGGCACAGCAAAAATAGGATTTGATGGTAAATGCACACCCGCAGCAACAATAACAGCACTTGAAAAACTATTACCACAAAGCCAAATAAATTATCAGGCAGACTTAACACCATACTATTGGACAAACAAACCAACGCCAAAACTCTCCGAAATTTTTATTCTTGACGAAAATTTTTGCGGACAAACAACTACGCAAAAAATAAAAAGCGTAGTTGATAAACTAAAAGCAGAAAACATTGAAATTTACATTGTTTCTCAACTTGACGAAACCGCTTGGCTGTTAAATTTACGAGCCGCTGATATTGATTTTTGTCCCGTTTTTAGGTCGTTTTTAACCATAACAGACAATGGCGAAGTGTCGCTCTACATCCATAAGCAAAGACTAAAACCGCAAATAGAACAATATCTTTTGTATAATGGGATAAACATTTATCAATACAACGACATATATGCAAGTTTAGAAAAACTAAATGAAAATTTGCGTGTAGGCTTAGATATAGCAGAAAGTTCGTACAAAATTTATTCGTCTATTAATCCTAAATGTCAGATATTTAACAAAAAAAGTCCTTTGGCTGCCGAAAAAGCAATAAAAAACAACAAGGAACTACAAAACATAAAAAAAACAATGATAGAAGACGGTGTTGCACTTGAAAAATTCTTCTATCGACTCGAAAAAATTACCACTTCAAATAAAAAAACAAGCGAACTTGAAGCTGCCGCAATGTTGTATGAAGAACGCAGCAAAAGACAAGGTTTCTTATCAGAAAGTTTTGAATGTATATCTTCGGTCAACGCCCACGCTGCAATGCCACATTACGCCCCATCTAAAAAAACCGACATTATTATCGAAAAAGACGGAATTTATCTTGTAGATTCTGGCGGACAATATTATACAGGCACCACCGACATAACACGAGTTGTTCCAATTGGCAATTTTAACCAACATTTCAAGCGCGACTACACTCTTGTTTTTAAAGCAATGGCCGACGTTGCAACGCTTATTTTTCCACAAGGCACTACAGGAAACCAAATAGACACAATAGCACGCAGTCCATTATGGCAATATGGGAAAAATTTTGGACACGGTACAGGACACGGTGTAGGATTTTGTCTCAATGTACACGAAGGTCCATGCGGTTTTTCTCCAAAAAACAATACAAAACTCACAAAAGGAATGGTAATAACTGATGAACCAGGTATTTACATTGAAAATGAATACGGAATACGTATAGAAAATATGCTCGCTGTTGTAGAGTCCGAATTTAATGGATTTCTTAAATTTGAAGTGCTAACACTCTGTCACATAGACATTAAAGCCATCGACAAAAGCCTTCTTACAACAGACGAAATAACTTTTTTAAACAATTATCACCAAAATGTATTAAAAAAACTTTCGCCACACCTCACGCCAGACGAACAAAAATGGCTTAAAGAAAAATGTAAAGCAATATAAATTTACACTTTGTGGCTGTCTAAAAAGTAAGATTTCAACATATCTGATTTACAAATAGTTACAAGCAAGCAGTCTACATTACAATCTTACACTTTTTGGATAGTTTCTTAATTTTTTTGCGATTGTTTTCGTTTTTTTTGCAACTGCCAACTATTAAAAAGATTTTGCCAAATAATATAAAATCCGCTACCAACCGATGATAGCGGATTTAAATAAGTTTGCGCCACCCAAATGGCAAAAATAGTATTTTTTTGCCCCAAAGCTTGTCCTGCACTTATTCTGTCGTTGTAATGTGTGCCAATCTTTTTGCCACTAACAAAAAGTATAACGCATACAATCATGCTCGCCACTGCCATAAGAATATCAATATGATAATTTTCTGGCGTTTCTAAAATAGTTTTTACAGTTCGCCCCATAAGAGTAGTGAGCGAAACCGCCCAAATATAAAACGATGCTGAACTATATTTTAACAAAAAACCATGTACAGGTGGCAAAAATTTTCTAAGCAACTCTGCCAAAATCATAGGACAAACCAAAAGTGGAAACACTTTTTTTAATATTGTTAAAAAGCCATCCACGAAATCCATTCCTTCATGTGGTTCAATAATAGGAAATAACAACGGAATAACCACTGCTACAGTAATGTTGGCCAACAAAGTATAAGACGTTATGCTGGCGGCACTTCCTCCAAGTTTTGAAGTAATTACAACAGCCGCAGTTGCCGTTGGACAGATAATTATCATCATAACACTTTCTGCCAAAATTTTATTATATCCACTTATAGCCCAATACGCAGCCAACGAACCCAACACTTCAATAGCTAAAAGTATAAAATGTAATTTACGCGGTTTAAGTTCATATAACGACACCTTTGAAAACGAAAGTAGCAACATCGTAAACAAAAGATAAGGCATCAAAAATGCAAACTGTGAAAAAAAATTATGAAAAACTGCACCTAATAACATTGCTAATGGTAAAGCGTTATTTTTTGCAAATTGAAATATTGTATTCATTTTTATTTATTATTTTCTTGTATATCTTTTTTTGATTTACTTTGTGTAACAACAAACACACCTGCAAAAATCATCATCGCTGAAACAATTTTAAATAAAGAAAAACTTTCCATACCAACCCACACCGCCACCACCGATGCCATTACTGGTTGAACATAATTATACATCGTAACAACCGTTGGCCTAAGTCGATGTTGACCAATGGGAATAAAAAAATAAGCCAAAAACGTTCCTAAAAAAACAATATAGCCTAAACCTAACTCTGCAGAAATTGTAAGTTGTTGCCAACATATTGATTTTATATGCATTATACCAACAACACCAAATACAATAGTTGCAAACAAAAACATCCATTTCATAATTGTAACTGGCGAATATTTTCCAACCAAATCCTTAAAGACAACTACATAAAGAGCAAAACTTATTTGCGCTCCAAAGCAACACAAATCTCCAACCACATTTCCACCAGACTCCACGTTGCGCGATGTAAAAACAAGCATTAGCGCGCCACCAAGACCAAGCATAATACCTACAACTTTTTTAAAAGTAATTGGTTCTTGCAATATAAAAAAAGCCAATACCATGGTAACAATAGGCAAGAAAGTGGTTATAACACTGGCATTTATAGGCGAAGTTAACGACACTCCTGTAACAAAAAGACCTTGATTGAAGATAATCGCAAGCAACGAAGCAAAAAAAAGTTTAATTTTGTCACGATTATCTACATTCTCGGTTTTTATAAAAATTGATGCAAGCCAAAAAAGTAAACAGCCACCAAAAATTCTAAAACCAGTTACAGCAAACGAACTTACAGTATCAAAACTCATAACATACTTAGACACGGGCGACATCACACCCCAAATAAGATTGGCTATAAACATCGCAACATGCCCAACAAGATGGTATGATGTAATTTTTTTCATAACACCTAAATTTCAAAATTAAAACCTTCAAGTGTTTTTTTGAGATATTTTTCATGGTTAAACCTCATCAATCTTGGCGCACGATAAGGCACATTTTGTTGTTTTTCGTCAAGCAGATCAAGTATTCCCGTTTTTAAAATCTTGTTAGAAAAATTACGACGATCGAGTTTTTTTTCAAGCACTGCTTCATAAAGAAGTTGAAGCTGAGGCATAGTAAATTTTTCGTCAAGCAGTTCAAAACCAATAGGTTTGTATCTTATCTGACCTTTAAGCCTATCTTTTGCCAATTGTACAATTTTATTGTGGTCGAAGGCAAGTTTTGGCAACTCCCCCACCCTAAACCAATCGGCGAAATCAGCATCTGTTCCGCCCACAGGATTATAATTATTACTACGTACAAGCGCATAATAGGACACTGAAACAACTCTTTCGCGAGGATCTCGGTCAATATCACCAAAAGTATAGAGCTGTTCCATATAGACATTTTTTATACCAGTTTCTTCCATTAACTCGCGTTTAGCACACTGTTCAACGGTTTCGTCAATATGTACAAACCCACCTGGCAACGCATAACACCCTTTAAACGGCTCAATTGCACGTTTAACAAGTAGCACGTTAAGATTTTTTCCGTCAAAACCAAACACTACGCAATCTACTGCAAGTGCTGGTCTTGGATAATCGTATTTAAATTTCGGCATCGTTTTACCATGAAATATTTTTGCAAAAGAATAAAAACGATGTGAAGTTTTTGTTGCAATGTGTGTTAATTTTACACAAATATTTAATTAAAAACCGTCCTTCGTGCATTTTGTCAAACACAAAGGACGGCTACTTTATTTACTATAACAAATAACTGATATTCAAATCATTAACCCAAAGCTTGTTCGAGATCATCAATAATATCATCAATATGTTCTACGCCAATTGAAAGGCGAACAGTACCTTGGTAAATTCCTTGTTCTGCAAGTTCTGATTCAGATAGTTGAGAGTGTGTGGTTGTGGCAGGGTGAATAACAAGCGATTTAACATCGGCAACATTTGCCAAAAGTGAGAAAATTTTCAAACGATCAATAAATTCGTGAGCTTCTTTTACACCACCGTTGATTTCAAATGTAAAAATAGAACCACCACCATTTGGAAAATATTTCTTATATGTTTCGTGGTCTGGGTGCGAAACCAACGCAGGGTGATTAACTTTTTTAACTTTTGGATGTTTGTTAAGATAATCAACCACTTTGAGGGCATTTTCGACATGACGTTCTACACGATAAGATAATGTTTCAAGACCTTGAAGTAGCAAGAAAGCATTAAACGGACTAAGAGTTGCACCAGTATCACGCAAAAGTATTGCACGGATTCTCGTTACAAAAGCAGCAGGACCAACAGCATCGGCAAAAACAACGCCATGATAACTTGGATCTGGTTCTGTAAATTGTGGATATTTTCCTGATTTTTTCCAGTCAAATTTTCCACTTTCTACTATTATGCCACCGAGTGAACTACCGTGTCCACCAATAAATTTGGTTGCAGAATGTAATACAATATCAGCACCGTATTCTATTGGACGAACCAAGAATGGAGTAGCAAAAGTGTTGTCAACAATAAGTATAATATTGTGTTTGTGAGCAATAGCAGCTACTTTTTCAATGTCAATAACATTTGAATTAGGATTACCAAGTGTTTCAATAAACACTGCCTTGGTGTTGGGCTGAATAGCTTTATCAAAATTATTTAAATCAGATGGATCTACAAATGTAGTTGTAACGCCATAAGTAGGTAAAGTGTGGCTTAACAAATTGTATGTTCCACCATAGATTGTCTTTGCAGCAACAATATGGTCGCCAGCTTTTGTAATATTTTCAAAAGCGTATGTAATAGCTGCTGCACCCGATGCTACAGCCAAACCAGCTGCACCGCCTTCCAACGCTGCAACACGTTGTTCAAAAATACCTTGTGTGGTGTTGGTTAAACGACCATAAATATTTCCAGCATTGCGAAGTCCAAAACGATCAGCCGCATGTTGGCTATTGTGAAAAACAAACGAAGTGGTTTGATAAATAGGTACAGCGCGCGCATCGGTTGCTGGGTCTGCTTGTTCTTGTCCTACGTGAAGTTGTAATGTTTCAAAATGTAATTTTTTCTGTGCCATGATGCTTTTTATTTTTTATATTAATATTTTGTGTTAATTATCGTTTTCTGTCGATATGTTTTTTTCATTTCGACGATGCAAAGATATAACTGCAAACAACTCTTACCAATACCCTTTTAAGGGTATAATTTAAAAAAAATGTGATATAGGATATTGTAACACCTTTTTTATTATCGGTTATACCTTATTTTCATTTTGGAATTAACCGTTACATACAATATATTCCATAAAAAAAGTTCAGACTATATTTTTATAATCTGAACTTCTAATCTGCGGAAAGAGAGGGATTCGAACCCCCGGTAGAGTTACCCCTACGCCGCATTTCGAGTGCGGTACATTCGACCACTCTGCCATCTTTCCAATAATTACACCACCATCTTTTACAACGGCGGTGCAATATTAAAAACTTTTTTATTTGCGTGCAAATTTTTTAAGTTTTTTTTTTACGAATTTAACTCGGCATACTTTTTAAAAGTTTTCCATGCCTTACCACTTTCTATTGATTCTCTGGCAATTGCCATACAATCCTCAATAGGTTTTTCTTGTTCGATAGTTTTTATTGCAAATGCAGCGTTAGCAATTACCACATTTTTTTGGCTTAGTGCTGAAGTATTCTGCAATACACTATCAAACACCTTAATAGCATCTTCTTTTGTTGATTTTTCTCCACCGCATAAGTCGCCAGGATATGCAATTGAAAAATTAAAGTCATCGGGTTCAAACGTCTTTTCATAATTATTAGACGACACCTTAAACGGCCCTGTTAATGAAATTTCATCATAACCATCAAGACTATGAACTATAGAATAGCCAATTCCAATTTTTTTGTAAACATCTTTATAAATCTCCATTTGTTTAAGATTAGCCACACCAAGCATCTGATAGGCTGGTTTTATGGGATTTACAATTGGACCGAGCAGGTTAAAGCATGTTGGTATCTGCAACGCCTTGCGTATGCCGCCAACAAATTTCATAGCCTTTGCAAAAAGTTGAGCATGTAAATAAACAAAGTTGGTTTGTTCAAGACTACGACGAATTTTATCATTGTCGGATGTAAATTTAATACCATGTCCTTCAATAACATTACTTGCGCCACTTACAGATGATGCTGCATAATTGCCGTGCTTTGCCACTTTGTAACCAGCTCCAGCCACTACAAAACACGAACAAGTGGAAATGTTGAAGGTATTTTTACAATCACCGCCAGTTCCTACAATGTCAATTGGCTTAAATTCTGCCGCATCAACACGCACACCTGTTTCAAGTATTCCATCGCGAAATCCAAGCAACTCGTCAACAGTTATTCCTCGCATTTGCAAGGCAACAAGTAAGGCTGTTATCTGTGCATCAGAATAATCTCCGTGCGTAATGTTTACCAAAATATTGTATGTTTCTTGTCGTGAGAGAGTTTCACCGTTTATAAGGCGGCTTAATATGTTTTTCATTTTAAATTTATTTTTGTGTATTTATTATAATGTGTTTGTTATTCACTAATTTTAAAACTTTTCTTTACAAAGTTGAGGTATTTTTTACTAAAAATTTCGCCATCATTTTTGGTATAACGACGTTGAGTAAATACCTCCGCAAGATTTTTAAGACCATTTTGTTCTACAATATCACGTAGTTTGGGCAAATTTTCAAAATCAGAATAATACTTTTCTATATCCTCATCGGAATAGTTGTGATATGTTTCCATGTGAAAAACTGCTTGATAAGGCAATCTTTCTGTTGGAGAAAGTTCTTCGTTGGGATAACCAGCCGTCATGGTAACCACTGGAACAACGCCCATTGGCAGATTCAAAACCTTTGCTATTTCTTCGGCATTATACATAGTTGTACCAAGAAAACAAATCCCCAATCCATTTTCTTCAGCGGCTATAGCAGCATTTTCTGCGGCGAGCATAGTATCTACAAGTGCTGTTGAAAACCATAGAAAATTATCATAACAAGGCTCTGTTCCCCTTACCTTACACCATTTTGAAAAACGATTAATATCAGCACAAAACGTAAACACCAACGGAGCTTGCTTTACCATAGGTTGGTTAAAATGTAATGGTAATAACAAATCCTTAATTTTAGGCTGTGTAGAAAGCACTATACTGTATAATTGCATGTTACCAGTATTGCTTGCTCGTATTGCAGCATTTACTATTTTTAGTATAACAGCATCTTCAACTGTTCTAAACGCATATTTGCGAATACTTCGATGGTTTTCTGTTACAGATTTCATTTTTTTTTAATTTGATTTTGGTTAATATACAATAGTAGCTATCAAGTTTCTATTATTTGTTCCATTACGAAATTCGCAAAGGTATATACCTTGCCAAGTGCCGAGCGCAAGTTTTCCATTGGCAATTGGTATGGATAAACTAACACCAAACATTGCACTTTTTATATGAGCAGGCATATCGTCCTCGCCTTCCAAGTTGTGTTCATACTGCACAGTTCCATCTGGCACAAGCGCGTCCATAACAGTTTCAAAATCTTGACGCACCGTTGGATCAGCATTCTCGTTAATAGCCAACGCAGCAGACGTATGACGCAAAAAAATATTCAATAATCCTTTTTCTGGCAACCTTGGCAACTGCTCAACAATATGCCGTGTTACAAGGTGATACCCGCGTCGCATTGGCGGCAAAGAGATAAAAACTTGTTCTACCATCTTATATATTTTTGGCCGTAAATCTAAGAATTTTTTTTTATTGCTAAAAATAATACACATTTTTTATCATATGAAAAGTTTTTTTTATTAAATTAGCAACCTCAAACAAAATAAAAATGAAAAGCATAATTTACACACCAGTAGGAGTATGCAGCAAGTTTATGGAACTTGAAGCCGATGAAAACCAAATTATCACAAATGCTAAGGTAATAGGCGGTTGCAACGGCAATTTAAAAGGCATTTGTAGCCTTATAATTGGCATGGACATAGATACAGCTGCAAAAAAAATGTGCGGAATACATTGCGGCAGTAAACCTACAAGTTGTCCCGACCAAATGAGTACTGCTCTTAGAAAGTTACAGGCACTCTACTCAAAAAACGATGATAAACAATAAAAAGATAGCAAACATAGCGTTTTTTGTTTGGCAATTTACATGGGGCATAATGCAAACAGCCGTTGGACTTATAATTTTTGTTGCCAACATTAAAAAACCGCATAGTTTTTATCGATGTTGCATTGCAACACAATGGAACTACCCAGCAAGTGTTTCATTGGGATTTTTTATTTTTATAACATCGCACCAACAAATTAGTACACAACAATTTACAAACACATTAGCACATGAGTATGGACATTGTTTACAATCGCTAATTTTAGGTCCGCTATATCTCTTGGCTGTAGGATTACCATCGGTTTTATGGCTTACATGCTTTAAAAAATATAGAAAAAAAAACGATGTATCGTACTACAAATTCTACACAGAACGATGGGCAAACCGTCTCGGAAATGTAAAATACTAACAAAAAATTATGGCAACTAAAAAAGGCGAAAAACATATATTGGACGTTTTGGAAAAGCTTATAGATATTTCACAAAATTCACAATTAGACTTCGACAAAATGAAAGACAGCAAAAGTCTGCTTAATTATTGTTGTAAAACCCTCGACATAAACAATATACAAGCTATATTTTTTGCCCTGATTGTCAACTTTGGTAGTGATGAAAGCACCACCACAACAGAATTAGCACAACATCTTGGTTGTCGCCACATAAGAGTAATGCGCAATCTCAAAGAAATTGAGGGTCTTGTAGAAAAGGGTTACATTGCAACAACACGTCCTGGCTGCTATCGCGTACCGTCGTATGTAATCAACGATTTAAAAGAAAATCAACGTTACGTTCCCAAAAGTAAAAGTGGATTAACAATAAGACAACTTTTATCAGAACTTGACAACATTATTTCTCTGCGCGAAGACGATGAAATAGATTTTGAAAGTTTCTATGCCGAATTATCTCGGTTAATGGAGGCTAATAGACATCTCCATTTCGCAGATAAAATTCTTTCAATAGTACAAGAAGACCAAAAAACTTGGCTTCCAATGCTTGTCTATTTATGCACCGAATATATTTTCTACAATAATGATTTATCACTATACGACATAAACGAAATATACGATAAGCATAGTTCCAAACTCGTAAAACACTATTTGATGCTAAGTTTTTCACCATTGCAATCAAAAAAGATAATAGAAAATACATTTAGCGATGGATTTGCCAATCGTGAATCTTACAAACTCACCGAAACAGCAAAAAACGAACTACTAAAAGAACTGGACATCAAGGTAATAGAAGACAAAAACCCAAACAGACTTCAACATGAACTGATAGCAGAAAAAAAACTTTTTTATAATCCCAAAGAAGAACTAAGGGTAAAACAGTTATCAGAAATTCTTGAACAAGAAAATTTTAACAAAATAATAAAAAATTTGGAGTCTAACAATCTAAGAAAAGGTTTTACTTGCTTGTTTTATGGCGCACCCGGCACTGGCAAAACCGAAACCGTTTACCAAACAGCTCGCAAAACCAAACGCGACATAATACAAATTAACATAGCCAACATAAAAAGTATGTGGGTAGGCGAAAGCGAAAAAAACATAAAAAAATTTTTCGATTCTTATCGCACCACAGTATCCAAATCTGAGGTAGCACCCATTCTACTATTCAACGAAGCCGATGCCATTATCACCAAACGACAAGCAGGAGCCGAGCGCGCAATCGACAAAATGGAAAATTCGTTGCAAAACATTATCCTTCAAGAGATGGAAAATCTCAACGGAATATTAATTGCCACATCAAACCTTGTGGAAAACATGGACAAAGCATTTGAAAGACGATTTCTCTACAAAATAAAATTTGAAAAACCAGAAACCAACATAAAAGAAAAAATATGGAAATCAATGCTACCATCGGCAACCGAAGAACAAATAGCCCAAATAGCAAAACAATATGATTTTAGCGGAGGTCAAATAGAAAATATTGCTCGCAAAATAACAATCAACAATGTACTTACAAATAGTACTAACATAGACCAAACTATCCTTGAACAATTTTGCGAAGACGAATTTCTCGACTTGAGAAAAAACAAAAAAAACGTAGGATTTTAGCCAATGGAACAAGATATAACTTACACCATACATCAAATAGAAACACTTACTGGTATAAAAGCCTTCACGGTACGCATTTGGGAAAAACGTTACAATTTTACCACACCAGCGCGCACCGACACCAATATACGCATGTACAGCGAAGCCGATTTACACAAACTCATGGCAGCAGCAGCATTAGTAAAATTTGGCTACAAAATATCAGAAATTGCCTTTCTATCAGAAGAAAAAATGAATGAGAAACTGCGGTTACTTTCTGTTTCACAGGGTGTTGGCAACGAAAAAACCGACACGCTACTTATGGCAGCAGACCATTTCGACGAATTTCTGTTTGAAAAAAATCTCAACCGCGAAATACTTTCTTCAGGATTTGAAAACACCATGGTCAACGTTATAGCACCGCTAATGGAAACCATTGAAACAAAATGGATAATGAGCAGACTTTACAAAAGCATAAAAAACTTTGTAACCGACATCTTGCGTCGCAAAATAATAATAGCAGCCGATAGTGAACCCCTAAAAAACGACACGCAAGCAAAAAAAACATTAATATTCTCCACCTTAAACTGCGAAAGCGAAATGTGGCCACTATTTGCCGATTATGTATTAAAACGACGTGGCATACCATCGGTATATATTGGAGACAACATTGACATAGTTTCTGCCGAAGCCGCAGCAAAAGCTGCAAAATGCGAAAACATACTTTGTATAGGCAAAATTTGCAAAAACAACGAAGATTTCAGTACATTTGTCCAAAAATACGACGAAGCATTTGAGGGTACATCAAAATTTTTCTTAGGGCAAAACTGCAAATTCAACTCAAAAAACGTAACCGTATTCAAAACCCCTGAGGAATTTGCCAGATATTTTTAATAGGCTATCCCTACAATTGCACGATTTTTGAAACTAAATTATAAAAGCATATTAAACAACCAAAGGATGAAACTTTATATAACCGCACTTTTAATGACAATACTACCGTTTTGGAATACATTTTCCAATGCCCAAAACGATATGCGGTTTTACACCGTTGGCGAAAAAGATGGGCTTAATAGCAACATAATACAAAAAATAGCAGAAGACGGCATAGGTTTCATTTGGATTGCAACATACAACGGACTTGCACGCTACGATGGCTACGGTTTCAAACATTATATTTACAACCCCGCCGACAGCACCAGTGTCAACGGCAACAATATATCCGACATAAAAACCGACAATTTTGGTAATATTTGGATTGCCACAGAACGGGGTGTATCGTGTTATAATATCGAAACAGAAAAATTTGAATATTTTCAAAAAGCCAATTCTCGTGGCATATATCAAGCCGAAAAAATATTTCTTACCAAAGACAACAACGTATATTTTTTCAACTCCATGGGGCAGTTGAATATACTCAACAAGCAAACAAAAAAATTTGAAGAAGTACACACTGATTTTTTCTCTACAAAAAAAATAAGAAATTGTTTTTTAGATAATTCAGAAAATTTTTGGGCTGTATCAGAAAAAGAAAATAAAATCTTTCAAATCACCAAAGACGCAAAAATTATAAATACATACAACGGCGACAACTACGATGAAAGCTCACCGTGCAACGATGTTTATAGTTTTAGCGATTACAATGGAAAAGACTTTTACATAGCTGGCAACAACGGATTATTTAAATTAAATGATGGTAAAATCGAAAAAATAACAGATTTTGGAGGTGTAAAACTTCCAAAACACATAATAACATTATACAAAGCCAAAGACGGAAAACTATGGATAGGCTCCAACGGAGAAGATTTGTATATAATGGACATAGAAAACAACAAAATAGAAAAAATCCTTTCTGACAAATCGCAGAACTCCAAACGCAAACTCAACAGCACAACAGTTATATGTATGCTCGAAGACAGCCACGGATTAATGTGGTTTGGCACATGGATGGGCTTATCGTATATGGAAATTAATCCCGCAAAACTCTTTGAATGTATCAACTATCCCGAAAACAAAGACATACTAAAACAAAACCTCATCGCATGTTTTACAGAAACACCCGACAGCATGTTGGTAATAGGTAGCGATGGTGGAGGAATAACATTATGGGACAAAAAAAGCCAACAAAAATCAGAGTTCTATTCCACCGAAAACAAACAATCAAAAATGGACAACCCGTCAATACTTGCCTTATGCACCGACAACAACGGCAACATATACAACGGTGGCTATCTACACAATCTACATATAATAAACCGAAACAAAAAAACAGAAAAAACAATAACATATTCCCAAAATATATTTATACGAAGCCTACTACACCAACCAAGCCACAATTGCATTTGGATAAATACATGTAGCAACGGACTATTGCGATATGATATTGGCTCAGAAAAATGCGTTGCAATAACAAAAGATCCAAACGGTAACGAAATTTGCAGCCAATACGGCACTTGCATCAACCTATACAAAGACACAATCATCCTTGTAGGCACATACCAAGGGCTTTCTACCTACAACGTAATTACTGGCGAAATAAAAAACTATAGTTACAACGAGTTTGATTCTCAATCAATAAGCCACAATTGGGTATTATCAATATGTATCGACAGCAAAAAAAGAATTTGGATAGCCACCCCCTCTGGACTTAACCAATTCAACATTGTAACAGGTAAATTTAAACATTACGGATTTGAACAAGGATTTCAAAGCATAATGTGCAACGGTGTAATACAAGACAACAACGGCTACCTTTGGATAACTACTGGCAAAGGAATTGTAAAATTTAGCCCCGACTACGGCCATGTAATACGCACATATCATGCAACAGACGGAATACTTTCTGATAATTTTTTGCAAAACGCAATTTTTAAAGATAGCAAAGGAACACTCTTTTTCGGCTCCAACGAAGGCATAGTATTTTTCAACCCAAACAACATACGAGAAAAAAACAACATAGCAAAACCCACAATTATAGGACTACTTATAAACTACAAACACGTAACCGTAGAAAGCAAAAACTCACCACTAAAAAAATCAATACAAGCAACAGAAAAAATAACACTTAACCATAAACAATCCACATTTTCAATACAATTTGCATCATTAGGCTACGTAAACTCAAAAAATATAACTTATAGTTATATGCTACAAGGTTACGACAAAGAATGGAATCAAATAGGACATCGTCGTGAAATAGATTTTACCAATCTAACACCCGGCGACTACGAATTTATGGTAAGAGCAAAAAACAGCGATGGAGCTTTAAGCGAAATAACAAAATTATCTATCACAATACTTCCACCATGGTATTTAACACTATGGGCAAAAACATTATGGATAATTTTAACCATAGCAATACTAACAATAACCTACAAATTAAGAATACGACGGCTAAAGAGACAACGCGACAAACTCGAAAATGAGGTTGCGGCACGTACCAAAGAACTCACGGTGTTAAACCATCGACTCGAACAACAAAACGAGGAAATGTACCAACAACGCGAAGAAATAGAAGCCCAACGAGATGAACTATTTGAAAAAAATGAAAAACTCCAAGAAAGCAGTACCGCACTAAGCAACAATCTGCAAAGCATGAAAGTACTTAGCGACCTTGGCAAAAGAATATCCTCATCACTCGACATCAACACCATTTGCCGAACATTTCATGAAAACAAAGCAGTACCAATATACAACGATGGCATCTGCCTTTCGGTATGCTACGAAAAATACGACTTGATAGAATATTCAAACTACATGGAAGGCGACAACATTACACAACTAAACGATGAAAAATTATCAGAAATAACCGATTCGCTCACACAAGCATGCATAAAAAATCGCAAAGAAATTGATGCTGGACTAAATTCAAACATCGACGTTCCTCAATCATTAAAACAACAAGGCTACAACACTTGTCTAAGACTACCTATGTTTGACGGCACAGCAGTAGAAGGCGTTGTGGTGATAAACAGCAAACGCGAAGAAATGTTTTCAGACCAAGAAATAGCCAATATTCGCGTAATAACATCATACACAGCCATAGCCATAGAAAAAGCAGCAGCATACAAAATGCTACAATCAAAAAATATAGCCATAAACGGTAGCATCAATTATGCAAAAACAATACAAGAAGCCCTACTTACCAACGAAGAAAACCTAAAACAACATTTCGACACAGCCGTAATTTATCGTCCCAGAGATATTGTCAGCGGCGACTTTTACTGGGCTCACGAAGAAATATCCAACACTGGCAAAATGGTGTTTGTTTCGGTAATAGACTGCACTGGGCATGGCGTGCCAGGCGCATTTATGTCAATAGTAGCCAACACCGTACTCAACAAAATTGTTAAAATACAAAAAATTTTCAACCCTTGCGAAATACTCGACACTCTATCTAACGAAATTTCACGACTTCTAAAACAAGACACAAGCAACAACAAAGACGGCATGGACATGGCTCTACTAAGATTTGATGCTCCAAACTGCAAAACTTTTGAAAAAGCATATTTCTCTGGTGCAAAAAATCCTGTTTACTATCTTCCTGCCAAAAATCACGAAGTAGAAATTCTAAATCCAGATCGAAAATCCATAGCAGGCGGAATAAAACTCAACAACATAGGAAAATTTACACAAAAAGAAATACATATTTCTCATGGCGACATTTTCTACATGTCGAGTGATGGTATAACCGACCAAAATAATTTAAGCCGACAACGTTTTGGACGTAAAAAATTCATAAACATTTTATCTACCTATGCCACAAGCAGTTTAGAAGAACAAAAACAACAAATAGAAAATGCACTTGATAATTTTTCAAACGGAGCCGACCAACGCGACGACATAACTGTTGTTGGAATAAGAATTGAAAATTGAGAATTAAAAATTAAAAATTAAAAATTAAAAATTAAAAATTAAAAATTAAAAATTGAAAATTGAGAATTGAAATTAAAAATTTATTTTTACATAAAACAAAAAATATTAACATTGCAAAATTGTAACACAAAACACCATCGACAAAGCAGTTTTTGCAAAAAATGAGATACCGACTTGTTATATTATTAATGCTCGTTAATGCTGTTTGTAGTAGCCAAGACAAAGACTACAACTTTATATTCTCCACAGCCAACGAACGTTTTGGGCTAATCAGTGATCAGATAAACTGCATCACCAGCGACCAATTTGGCTACATTTGGGTAGGTACTCAATCAGGACTCTCACGTTACGATGGCACAAAATTTACATCCGTAAGGCACGACCCCAAAATAGGTGTAGCAGGCAATTCAATAGCCGACCTCGCCACCGACAACAAAGGCATGATTTGGATTGTGTCAGAACGCGGCATAAACAAATACAACCCCATAGCTGGAGGTTTTACATATTATCCAAAATACAACGAACACTCCGCAACAATAAACTATAATTTTCAATGCGACAAAATATTTCCTCAAGAAAACGGTTGGGTAATAGCCTTTGCCAACTACGGACAAGCATTCCTACTCGAAAAAGATTCTACGATATTTCGACCAATTTATCAAACATTTTTCGATTCCGTTAAAATTAGAAATTTCTACATCGACAAAGAAAAGACAATATGGGCGTTATCTGAAAAAACATCGCGTACATATCTACTCGACACAATTGGCAACCTAAAAAAAATAATAGACTGCAAAGACAAATGGTTTCCAAACATAACCCAAGGCAACTACGCAATGTATGACGATGGCGATAAAATATATTTTGGTGGAGAATATGGCATAGTAATCTACAACAAAAACAAAGACAAGTTTGAAAATCTTGACGTAGAAAATCCTGAAGATATGCCCCTCAACGCAAGAGTTTTTTACAGAGATAAACTCAATCGTTTTTGGATAGGAACCAACGCAGACGATCTCCATTTTATAGACCCAAACACCAATCGCATAATAAAAATACCATCTTCGTCAAACGAAGCTGTCTATAAACTTAATAGTAGCACTGTAAACGACATTACAGAAGACGACAATGGCCTTGTATGGTTTGGCACATGGAAAGGAATATCATACACCGAACTATCACCTACAAAAAAATTCTATAACATATCTCGCGAAGAAAACAAAAACATACTACATAAAAACTATATCTATTGTTTTTCAATTAGAAACGATGGAACAATGGCTATAGCCAGCGATGGCGGAGGAATAACATATTGGCGCAAAGGCGAACCATCGCGCATAACCTGTTACGACCCAGCCATAACCCCAAATACAGCCATGGAAAGTTCGTCAACATTAGCAGTCGCATTCGACAGCGCAGGCAATTGCTACTCAGGCGGATACAACAGATGTCTCTCAAGCATATCGGCAGATGGCAAAACTTGTACAGTCTACCCCTACAACCCCGATCAAGAAGACTGCATGGCATCAAATTTTGTAAAATCAATACTCATCGACAAAAAACAACGCATTTGGGTTTACACAAACGGTGGCGGATTACACCTACTCAACCCCAAAACAAAAAAATTTAAGCGCATAAAAACCGACAGAAACGGAACACCAATCAATCTACACGGAATATCTATTACTCAATCTAAAAACGAAAAATACTTATACTTAGGCACTTACTTAGGTTTTCAAATTTACGATTTAGAAAACGACATAGTAAAAAGCTACGAAAACAACGACAACGACTCAACAACCCTAAGTCACAATTGGGTATATCAAATCTTTGAAGACTCTCAAGGTCGCATTTGGGTTGCCACAGATGCGGGGCTTGATTTATTCGACCAAGAAACAGGCACGTTTACTCGATACAACAAAAACGCAGGATTTGAAAACACGGTTATCAACGGAATACTTGAAGATAATAACGGAATGTTTTGGGTATCAACAGCACGCGGTTTAGCCAAGTTTAACCCAGACATGGGCTTAGTAGAGCGTACATACCACATTTCTGACGGATTATGTGCCGAAAATTTTGAACATGGAGCAACATTCAAAGACCCCGACGGTACACTATTTTTTGGAATGGGTAAAGGTTTCGTTTATTTCAACCCAGATGAAATCAACACCTCGGAACAAATGCCTGCCCCTACAATAACTGGATTGCTGATAAACTACAATCGTGTAACAAGATACTCTCCAAACTCACCACTAAAAAAATATTCGCCCGAAGCGGCAAAAGAAATAATACTCGAATCAGACCAATCAACATTTACAATAGAATTTGCATCGTTAAACTTTATCAATTCAAAAGGCAACCGCTATAATTGCTACATGCAAGGTTACGACAAACAATGGCACGACATAGGGCAGCGTAACGAAATTACATTCACCAACCTCAATTCTGGACGTTACGTTTTTATGGTTAGAGGTATCAACGCAGATGGAAATCAAAGCGAAATAAAAACACTAATTATAATAATAAAACCACCAACATACAAAACATGGTGGGCAATAACTCTACAATTGCTACTAATAATAGGTACAGCAATAGTTATTTACCAAACAAGAGTAAAAACTCTACAAAAACGCCAAAAACAACTTGAAGAAACCGTAGCCACACGTACAGAGCAACTATTATCGGCAAATGCTGAACTCGAAAGCCAAAAAGAAGAAATTATAAGGCAAAGTGAAGAAATATCAAACACATTAGACAAAATGATGATAATAAACGATTTAAGCCGTCAAATAACATCATCATTTGAAATAGACGATATAATAAAACAGACATACAAATACATATCAGAAATAATAAAGACAGATTTTTTTGCAACTGGTTTTTATAGCAATAGTCTCGACTCGATAGAGTTTACAAGAATTAACAAAAATTGTACATCACAAAAAGATAAAACAATAAAACTTACCGAAGACTACGCCGAAACCAATTGTTACTTACAAAACAAAGATGTTCTACTTTTTGGACAACGTTGTAGCCGTTCGGCATTTTTCAACCAAGAAAATCCACCACAAACAAGCCTTTGCATCCCTCTCGAATCTGAGGGCAAAGCCTTTGGTCTTATAGTCCTCAACACATTGACACCCAACGCATACACATCCACCGACCTTGTAAACATACGTATGATAGCATCGGTATTAAGTATAGCAATAGACAAAGCTAAAGACTACCAATTACTACGAACCAAAAACAATAATATCAACGGAAGTATAAAATATGCAAAAACAATACAAGATGCAATTTTGGTTCAACAATCAGAATTAGACAAATTTTTTAAAGCTGCCATAATATTTAAACCCAAAGACATAGTATCAGGAGATTTTTATTGGATGCGAAAAATTGGGAACAATCCACAAAATCCCCAAATGATATTCGTAGCCGTAATCGACTGCACAGGACACGGTGTTCCAGGTGCATTTATGTCGCTTATTTCCAACATTTTACTCTCCGACATTGTTATACGCGCCAACACATACGAACCCGACAAAATACTCTCTAACCTTAACGATGAAATAATAAACATCCTAAATCAAGGACAAAACACCAATGATGACGGTCTTGACATGGCTATATGTCGATTCGACAGCAACAAAAACGGCAAAATATATCAAGCAACATACGCTGGTGCAAAAAACTCAATTTACTATTATTCATCAGCCACCGATGCATATTCAATGATACCAGCCGACAGAATCTCAATAGGCGGTGTACTAAAAAACAATCGTCCTATATTTACACCCAAAACATTTGCTGTACAAAGTGGCGACATCATTTACATGAACTCCGATGGCATAATTGATCAAAACAACAAACAACGCAAACGTTTTGGACGCATAAAATTTCAAGATATTCTTACCCAAGTAAGAAACCTGCCAATGAATCAACAAAAAGAAGAAATAGAACTCGCATTAAAAAAACACATGGGCGATGAAGAACAACGCGACGACATCACCGTTTTAGGATTACAAATTCCAAATTGATTGACATATTACAAAAAAATATCATTACAATTAAACCTCAAATACAATAGAATGATGTGTGTAGGGGCGGACCTGCGTGTCCGCCCGATTAAATGAAATTGTCGTGAAAAACAAGAATAAAAAAATTGTTTTTTCTTTGAAAAAAATTTACAAGGCTATAATTTTGCAGCAAAATATAAAATTGGTAAAAACCAAAAATGAAAAAAATATTATACACCATAACTTTAGTGGCTTTGTCCCATACTTGTTTTGCACAACTTACTGTAACTGGACAGTTTAGACCACGATTAGAAGTATTTGACGGGTATGAATATTTGCCATCAGAACATTCAAAAACCGATGCGTATATTTCGCAACGCTCACGCTTAAATATCGACTACAAAAACGAAAAAATCACAACATCACTATCGTTTCAAGACGTAAGATATTGGGGTGAAACTGGCACAACAACAAACGACAAAACAATTTCACTCAACGAGGCGTGGGTAAAAATAAATCTCGGTAAAAAATGGGATTTAAAAATTGGACGACAAGCAATATCCATCGACAATCAAAGGCTTTTTGGTTTAAGAAACTGGAATCAAATAGCCCAAAAACACGATGCTCTAACATTCAATTATAATTATAACAATTTAGAAATAAGCATAATATCAGCATACAACCAAAATACCAAGCACTCCGCTACAAACTCAGAACTCGGAACAGAATATAACAGCGTGGCAGGATACAAAAACATGGAAACATTTTGGCTGAAAAAAAAATGGGAAAATTTTTGGCTCGGCACAATACACGTTGTTGATGGACAGCAAGACACAACAGAACACAACCACCAATATTATCGCTACACATCAGGACTTATGATTGGAATAGATAATGGAAACAATAAAGTGTCTATCAGAGGTTTTTATCAAACAGGCAAACACTATATTTCACAAAAACTCAACAATTTAAACGCATTTAATCTCTGCGCCAACTACAATGCTAAACTAAATAAAAATTGGAATCTCAACCTTGGCTTAGAATATACATCAGGCGACGACACAAAAACCAAAGAATATGAAGGCTTTGACGCACTATACGGCAACATCGAAACATTTAACGGTTATCTCGGTTACTTTCAACAGCAAAAACAATATTCACACCACGGTTTTATTGATGCCACCCTACAATTGCAATTCAAACCAAACACACGCACACAATACAACGCAACATACCACTATTTTGCATCGCAACAAGACATTTACGATGGAACAAAAAAACTTGACAACAAATATCTCGGAAGCGAACTCGATTTATATGCAAAAATAAATTTTTCGCCAATTATAGCATTAGACCTCGGCTATTGTATGATGTTTGGCAACAACAACCTTAACATCATACAAGGCGGCGGACACAAAAATTATGGAAACTACGGCTACATTCAATTAGACATAACGCCAGTTTTCTACAAATCGCCCAAGAAACTCTTACCCGGCGACGATGGACTTTAACAAACTAAACTATTGATTTTTAATAAGAAACAAACTTGTACACATATCTCGACACAGTAGAATACCCCTCGGACGTAAAAAAAATTTCGCCCGACAAATTACCAGGCTTATGCGCCGACCTACGCAACTTTATTATCGACACAGTAAGCCGTCACCCTGGTCATTTTGCAGCGGGTTTAGGCGTAGTGGAACTAACAGTAGCTCTTCATTACGTTTACAACACACCATACGACCAAATTGTATGGGATGTAGGTCATCAAGCATACGCACATAAAATACTCACAGGACGCAAATACAAGTTCAACACATTGCGAAGTTACCACGGCATGTCGCCATTTCCAAATCGCGACGAAAGCCCCTACGATGCCTTTACAGTTGGTCATGCAAGTACATCCATATCATCTGCTCTGGGATTGGCGGTAGCAGCCGAAAAAATGGGACGACACGACCAACACGTAATTGCTGTAATCGGAGATGGTGCAATGACTGGTGGAATGGCTTTTGAAGCACTTAACAACGCAGGAATCCAAAAATCTAATCTATTGGTTATCCTTAACGACAACCACATGGCAATCGACCCAACTGCTGGAGCATTCAACGATTACCTGCTCGACATTACTACTTCAAAAACATACAACAGAGTAAAAGATGACGTTTGGGATATTCTTGGAAGATTCAACCGATTAGGTCCAAAAACTCGCAATTTTTTAGCAAAGATAGAAAACGGAATAAAATACGTAGTATTAAAACGCAGTAACCTTTTTGAAGGCCTCGGACTACGCTACTTTGGACCTGTTGATGGGCACGATGTATTACATTTAGTTCAGATACTCAGCGATTTAAAAAAAATAAAAGGTCCCAAGATACTACACATACTCACAACTAAAGGAAAAGGTTACAAATTTGCCGAAGAAAACCAAACCAAATGGCACGCCACCTCATCTGCATTTAACATAAAAACAGGACAGACATTACCATCAAAAGTCAGCCAACCTCAAGGGCCCAAATATCAAGATGTTTTTGGCAAAACAATTACCGAACTTGCCGAAAAAAACAACAAAATAATAGGTATAACTCCTGCAATGCCCACAGGATGCTCGCTCAACATAATGGCAGCTAAATATCCCGATAGAGTTTACGACGTAGGAATAGCAGAAGAACACGCTGTAACATTCGCAGCTGGAATGGCGGCACAAGGACTCGTTCCTTATTGCAACATTTACTCCACATTTATGCAACGTGCCTACGATCAAATAATCCATGATGTATGCCTTCCCAAACTACCTGTTATCCTTTGTTTAGACCGCGCAGGACTTGTAGGTGCCGACGGAGCAACGCATCAAGGTGCATTTGATATTTCATTTCTTCGACATATTCCCAACATAACGGTTTCAGCACCAATGGACGAAGTTGAACTCCGCAACCTTCTCTACACAGCGCAGTTACCTAGCAAAGGACCTTTTTCCATTCGCTACCCACGAGGCAACGGAAACAATCCCGATTGGCAAAAAACTTTTTCAGAAATAGAAATAGGCAAAGGCAGAACAATTTCTGACGGCGAAGATATTGCTATTATAACAATTGGAACTGCAGGTCTTCTTGCACAAAAAGCATGTGCAATACTAAAAGAAAAAAATATTTTCCCAGCACATTACGACATGCGCTTTATTAAACCATTAGACACCGAATTACTGGATTTTATCTTCAAAAAATATAAAAAAATAATCACGGTTGAAGATAACGCCCTCCAAGGTGGATTTGGTAGCAGCATACTTGAATATGCGGCAGATAATAACTATCACATCAACATAAAACGTCTTGGCATACCCGACAGATTTATAGAACATGGCACACAAGACCAACTCTATGCAAATTGTGGTTTTTCGCCCGAGACAATAGTTGCCGAAGTGGAAAACAAATTAAAAAATTAGTTTTTTGCGGCGGTTACAATTTTTTATCCGCCGCAAAAAAATAATCATTTTTTTATAAAAATATTTTCATACTTATCAAAAAGCGTGGCAGAATACCCTATTATACCTTCATGCTTACCTATAATCAACGAGCCACCATCAAAAAGATTATCACGAAAAAATTTTACAACCCTTTGTTGCAAATCATTATTAAAATAAATCAACACATTGCGACAAAAAATAATATGAAACTTAGCATCAATAATGTTTTCAAGGCTTACTAAATCGTGTTTTATAAAAACTGGTTTTTCCACAAGACTTTTTTTAATCTGAACATAATCGCGAAATTTATTTATATCCATATATTTGCTTATAGGTATAGTGCCGTCTCCATTTTCGGGAGAATTAAAAACCAAATCAAAATTATTAATATGTTCCACTACGTCCCTATACTTATACCTACCCAACGATGCCTTTTTTAATATGCGACAATTAATATCAGACCCATAAATGCTAACCTTGTCAAACAAACCAAGTTCGCTCAACAACATCAAAAGAGAATAAACTTCAAGTCCATTGCTACATCCACAATGCCAAATATTTATATTTTTTTGATTAGAATAACGTGATAAAATTAGTTTTTTTATATTAATCCACGATTCTGGATTACGAAAAAGTTCAGTAGTATTTACTGTAATTCCTTGAACAATATCTTCAAGAAAATTATAATCTCTTTCAAGATTTTTTATAAGCGTATCAACAGAAATATCGCGGTCGGTTAATATCTTTTCAATACGACGAGCAAAAGATTTTTCTGAATAATCACAAAAATCGTAAGAAGAAACATTTTTTATAGATTTTTGAATCCTTAATATATCTTCAGAAGAAACTTCCATTGATTTTTTTATTTAAAAGTTTTTTTTGCAAGTTACTACTCATAAAAGCAACCATAATCATAGAAAAATTATTCATTTATTAATTTTTGTGGTAAAAAACAAATTTTAATGTTTTTTAAAAACCAATTGGCATATTTTTTAAACTAAATACAAAAAAAACTAAATTTTATGTTTTTTCATAAAATTTGTTAAACTATTTTTTTATAAAACCGAAATTATTTACTTTTACGATTAGCAAACAAAAATAAACTAAAAGTTACGCTTCAAAAAACAGAAATATTTTTTTTATATGGACGAATTAGAATTAACAGACAAATTTTTAAGCCAAATTGGAATCAACAATCAACCAATGACACAGTATTCCCTTGGCGAAAAGATAGCCTACGTTAGTATGATAGCTTCGTTGGCGTGGGCAGATGGTAGCATCGACGAAAAAGAATTAGCAACCATAACAGCAATTTGCAAACGTGCTAACATTGACGACCCAAAGATTATTAACGCAATAATAGCTAACACAGAAAAATACGACAGCAACAAATACTCTCGTTGGACAGAACTTGTAAAAAATACCGATTTAAAATATTCGTTGATGGCAGACATGTTTTACACCGCTTTTGCCAACAACGTTGTACACGATTCCGAATCAGTATATATGAAATATATAGCGGGCAAACTCGATATTTCCAACGAAATTTACGAAAAAATTCGTACTACTATTGAAAAAGAAAAAGGAGATAATATAGAATACGAAAAAGTCTTTTATTACACCCCTCCTACTCCAACGCAAGATATGTCGGCAGGATTTTTATCAAAAGGACTAAAATCTATGGCTCAAGCAGTAAATTCGTTTTTTTAGCATATAATGCTAATAATCAATAAAAAGCGCGTATAGTTTTATACGTGCTTTTTTTATTACAACATAAATTTTATTATCTTTTTTGTTTCAAAAAATTCTTCCTTAAAAACATCAGAAATATTAAAAATTTCTGTTTTATTAGCGAATGGTTTTATTTCTTCTTGAAAATCTCCGCCTTTAAGATAAACAATCTTTCCCCCTTTGTTAACAAGATTATTTTTTGTCATCTTAACAAATTCAGGAAACGCTGTTACAGCACGACTAACAATTGTATCAAATTTTTTGTTGAAACACGTACTTTTTGTCTTTATTGCAACCACATTTTTTAAGCCAAGTTTTTGGGATACATCGTTAGCAACACTTATTTTTTTTCCAATTGAATCTATCAAAGTAAATTTTTTTTGGGGATAAAAAATAGCCAACGGAATGCCTGGAAATCCCCCGCCCGTTCCAACATCAAGTATATCAAAACTCTCGTTCAGTAAATTAAACTTAGCAATACTTAACGAATGTAAAACATGTCTTTCGTATAAATGCCCAATGTCAGCGCGCGAAATAACATTTATTTTTTCGTTCCAATAGCCATACAATTCGCCCAACTGTTCAAATTGCTGCTTTTGAATATCAGACAACGAATCAAAATATTTAAAAATTATCGAAACCATTGCCTAAACAAACTCCTCATCTTTGTTGTTTATTTCAGTATTTTTGATAATACCGAGCAAAAGTTCACGACTTCTAAACAATCGCGCCTTTACAGTGCCAAGTGGTATTCCAAGTTCTTGGGCTATTTCTTGGTAAGATTTTTCTTCAAAATAACGCATTTCAATAATTTGTCGATAATCGTGATGCAACTGCTTTACAATATTTCGTAAAATGTTTTCACGCTGCTCTTTAACCAATTTTTCCTCAGGGTCCCGAAGCGTTGCTATAAAATTGCCATTGCTATAAGAAACATTGTCGCCCAAATCCACAGCAACATTTTCAATAGGTATCGAATTTTTTGACATTTTATTACATCTCAAAAAATCAATTGTATTATTAGATGCTATTTTAAACAACCAAGTACTAAAAGCATTGTTAGGCAAATACAAATGTATGTTTTTAAAAGCTTTACCAAAAGCTTCTATTGTAAGATCTTCGGCATCGTCTTTATTGCGCACCATTTTTAAAACCATATAATATACCGATTCGCGGTAACGCTTTAGCAACTCGGCAAATGCTTTCTGACTGCCATTTTGTGCTTGCTTCACCAATATCAGATCAGCTTTAGCCTTATCCGAAAAAGATGTATTTACTTCTACTTCCATGTGAGTCTGTCCCTGCGAAATTTACTTAACAATAATTGCACCAAATTAATATAAGGCAGAACAAAATCGAACAATATAGCCCAACCAGACACACCTTTTATATTAAACCGTTTAGATGTTTTTATTATAGTGTACAAAAATACAAAATATCTTAGTAAAAACAAAACACCAACGCCCAAAGAAATTGGCCAAACAAATGCCAATATTACTGCAAGAAGATAAAACAATGTTCTCGACAACTGTTCAAGTCCAAGCACCAACTTATGCGATGTTTTATAACGCTCTGATGCTGTAAAATGACGCTGTTTTTGATGATTCCACTTTGAAAAATTTTCTTGTGGAACACAACTTGTAAATCCGTGAGGATTGTATTCAAGTTTTACTTTATTTTTTACTGCATTGTCGTTAACAAAAATATCATCATCTCCCGACATTAGCCTACTATGCGATGCAAATCCTTTTGTTTTGAAAAACAACGACTTACGATATGCCAAATTTCGTCCAACACCCATATACGGCATACCAACTTCGGCGTAAGTAAAATATTGCAATGCTATAAAACCAGCATCATAACGTAAAAGTTTGTTGAATAATCCACGTTTTTCTTCATAACCACCGTAGCCAAGCACAAAATCTGTGTCATCGGTAAAATTTTGTGCCATGGTACGAATCCAATACTTCGATTCTGGCTTACAATCGGCATCTGTTAGCAAAAGCCATTCATATTTAGCTGCCTTTATACCTATTGTTAGAGCAAGTTTTTTTCCATGACCAAATCGTTTATCGCGCTCTATTTCTGTTACATACAAATTTTTATAAAATTTTTTAAACTCGTTTAGCACCATTATTGTATCATCGGTTGACGAATCGTTGACAACAATAACTTCAAATTCTGGATAATCTTGCTCCAATACAAATTTTAGTCGTTCTTTTAGATTTTCCGACTCATTTTTTGCACAAATAACAACAGAAACAGGCACAATAGGTTGATATTCTTTTGGTTTTACTCGCCGCCCTATTCGCATAAAAACAAAAATATAATAACACATTTGTACCAACCAAAATAATACAAATGCGTAAGCGAACCACGTTGCGATGGTAGGCTGCACCCAAAAGAAATTTTTTAACAATTCTCCCATCATTACTTTTCTATCGGGCAAAATTAGAAAAAAGCATATTAAACTAAATTTTTTTGGAAGTTTTTTTATCCTATTCGGCACTTTTTTTAACAAAAATGCCGATACATATATTTTGCATCGGCATTTTTGTTTATTTTAATACAATATAAATTACATCATCATTCTTATAAACCTTGCAATAGTTTGTTTCATTTCTTTTCGAGGAGCAATGTAGTCGAGAAAACCATGCTCAAGCAAGAACTCGCTACGTTGAAAACCTTCAGGCAAATCTCTACCAATAAATTCTCTAATTACACGAGGACCTGCAAAACCAATAAGAGCTCCTGGTTCGCTCATGTTAATATCACCAAGCATTGCATAAGAAGCAGACACACCGCCAGTTGTAGGGTCAAGCATTACAGAAATATAAGGCAACTTAGCGTCGGAAAGTTGAGTAAGTTTTGCCGATGTCTTTGCCATCTGCATAAGCGAAATTGCACCTTCCATCATTCTTGCACCACCCGATTTTGAAAATATAACTAATGGCAAATGTTTTTCTATGCAATAATCCACCGAACGTGCAATTTTTTCGCCAACAACACTTCCCATTGAACCTCCAATAAATTCAAAATTCATGGAACATACCACAACATCAAGCTCTTCTATTTTACCAACAGCCGAAGTCATTGCCTCATTAAGCCCAGTAGATTGCTCTACTGCTACCACTCTATCTGTATATTTTTTTTTGTCTTTAAACTTCAACGGATCTGATGCGCGAAGATTTTGAAATAACTCGGTATATTGATTATCGTCAAAAATTATAGAAAAATATTCTAATGTGGAAATCTTGTCGTGAAATCCGCACCCATCACATACTCCAAGATTTTCGTTATGATCGTCCATCGGAACAATCTTTTTGCAATTGGGGCATTTATACCACAATCCTTCCTTTATTTCCTTCTTATCCTTGGTTTCGGTATTGATACCTTGTTGTAATCGATTAAACCAACCCATATTATAATAATTTTTTTGCAAAGATAATAATTTGTTGTTATTAAAAAAACAAGAATTAGAAAAAACGTGGGTTTACCACCAAAAAGTTTGTTTTTTCATACTTTTATTTTTTTTAATAACATTATTAACCTACACAATTTTCACAAATGTTTGGTCGTTTTTTACTCAATATAAGAGTTAAAAATTCTAATGTTTTTTTTCCTTTAACAATCTCATTAAAAGATTTTTGCGATATATTTCCCAGCACAAAATTTGTATCTTTATCATAGCAACAAGGCACAACATCAAGTTTACTTGAAACCACAGCAGAATCAAAAACACGACTACAAAACTTTACTTTTCTTTTTAATTGATATGTTCCATCTGTTTTTTTTTCGTATCGAGAAAGTTTATTATTCTTGGGCAAAAAAAACTCATAATCACCAACTTCTATTTGCATTGTTTTTATAGCAAACTTGTCTGCACCAAGCAAAAATGCCATTTTTTTTATTTTTTTTAGATTATTTTCGTTATAACTCGTTGCAAGTGTCTGAACTTCTATAATTGGATTTTTTTTGTGCATTTTTTTTTTAGCAACCGACAAATTTTCTATTGCTTTTAAAACAACGGAAAAATTTCCACCTTTTCTATATACCTCATACGTTTGTTGATTGTATCCATCAAGCGAAATAATAATTTTGTCAAGCCCCGAAAGAACAGTTTTTTCTGCAGTATCCATATCAATAAAATGTCCGTTGGAACTGGTAACGGTATAAATATTTTTTTGTTTGGCATATTTTACCATTTCGATAAAATGCTTATTTACAAATGGTTCTCCTTGAAAATAAAGAAAAAGATTTAATGTTGTAGAATATATTTGGTCTACAACCTGACAAAAATCACTAATTTTTATATTTGTTCGTTCTCTTTTCAAAAGTCCTAAACCCGAAGGACATTGCTTGCATTTTAAGTTACAAATATTGCATGGTTCAACAGAAACCGACCATGGAACACCCAAAAACTTGATTTTTTTTTTAGAAAATGCCCAAAATTTCATAACCTCTCGCAACAAAAAATTAAAAATTTTTTTTGTTGTTAAGGTTTTTAGAAACAAAAAAAATTCGCAAAAACTCATTACATTAAACTAATCATCAAAAAGCATTGGATTTGTCTGTATTTCTACGCCAATTGATGTTTCAGGACCATGTCCAGGAAAAATTACAAAATCAGAAGGCATTTTCAAAATTTTTTCGCGAATCGACAACATCATTTGATTATAATTTCCACCAGGCAAGTCAGTACGTCCAACTGTTCCTTTAAAAATAGTATCACCAACAAACATAAATTTATCATCGTTGCTATAAATAGCTATCTGTCCTGGTGTATGTCCGGGTGTGTGTAGTATTTCAAGTTTGCTATTACCAAACAAAATTTGATGTCCTTCTTTTGCATCAATATCTATTTCTAATCCAGTTTTTACATTCCAACCCCATGCTGATGCAAATTTTTGGGCATCTTTAAGTAAATATTCATCGGCACGATTGGCAACAAATGGTATATTGTATGTTTTTTTTACAAAATCCACACCCAAAATATGATCGCTATGGCAATGCGTATTTACAATATACTTTGGCTTTAGGGTAAGTTTTTTTATTCTTGCTAACAAAAAATCTTGTTCTTCTTGCGAATAACAACCCGGGTCAACAATCACACATTCACCAGTATTGTCATAGACAACGTAAGTATTTTCTTCAAATAAATTAAAACGATAAATTTCTATCTTCATTTTGTTAATCAGCCAATTGAGAAATAATCTTATCAAGTTTTGTTATGAGAGATGGAACAAGATATTTACACACCGCAACAATTTTTCCTATATCAACAGCATGATAATCGCTAACTATTTCGGCAGTATAAGACTCAATATTGTCCCAACGGATAATATCAAACTCAGCCTTTGTCTTGTCTGAAATTTTCATATTAGCCTCACTAATTACCACAAGGTTCATATAAACATTATCAAAAACTATTTCCTTATCGGTTAAATCGTTGGCATTAACAAATGCGTTAGATACCGAAATAATATTTCTGCAAGCATGCTGCATCGATTTTAAAACAGAAATTTCATTGGTTGTTGCCATAGTGTTGCTTTTATAAAAAATTCAACGGCGGAATTTATAACAATTCCACCGTTGGATATTACTAAAATTTTATTGCTGAGGATTTATTTTAAGAGCAAGTTCATCAAGCTGTTCTTGCGAAATAAATGAAGGAGCATCTATCATAACATCTCGTGCTGCATTGTTTTTTGGGAATGCAATTACATCTTTGATAGAATCTGAGCCATTTAACAATGCTGCCCATCTATCAAGCCCAAACGCCAATCCACCATGAGGAGGAGCTCCATATTTAAATGCGTTAATTAAACATCCAAATTGACTTTCGGCTTTTTCTGATGTAAATCCAAGTAGATTAAACATCTTTACTTGAAGATTGCTATCGTGAATTCTTATGCTACCACCTCCAACTTCTACTCCATTGATAACCAAATCGTAAGCATTTGCTCTAACCTTTTCTGGATTAGTGTCAAGCATAGGTATATCTTCTTTTTTGGGCGATGTAAATGGGTGATGCATTGGCGAAAGGCGTTGTTCGTTTTCGTCCCATTCAAAAAGCGGAAAATCTACCACCCAAAGCGGTGCAAAAATATTTTTGTCGCGCAAATTAAGACGGTTTGCCATTTCTAAGCGTAAAGTTCCCATTGCAACAAGTGTTTGGAGTTTTTTTCCGCAAAGAATCAACACCAAGTCGCCTGTACCTGCTCCTGCTGTTTGTGCAATAAGTTTAAGGTCGTCTTGACTATAAAACTTATCAACTGATGATTTTATCGAGCCGTCCTCATTATATTTTATATAAACTAAACCCTTAGCTCCAACTTGCGGACGTTTTACCCATTCGGTGAGTTCGTCGGTTTGTTTTCTCGAATATCCTGCACAACCACCTACTGCAATACCACAGATATATTCTGCATCGTCAAACACTTTAAATCCGTGATTTTTAACTACATCGGTAAGGTTATGAATTTTCATACCAAAACGAATGTCTGGTTTGTCGCTTCCGTATTGTTCCATTGCATCGTGCCATGCCATACGTGGGAAATTATAGTCAATATCCAGTCCACTCACTGTTTTGAAAAGGTGCTTTGCCAACCCCTCAAACACTTTAAGAACATCCTCTTGCTCAACAAACGACATTTCGCAGTCTATTTGAGTAAATTCTGGTTGACGGTCTGCACGCAAATCCTCATCGCGAAAACATTTTACAATCTGATAATATTTGTCAATGCCAGCCACCATAAGCAATTGTTTATATTGCTGTGGGCTTTGTGGTAACGCATAAAACTGTCCAGCATGTATTCTCGAAGGAACTACATAATCACGTGCGCCTTCTGGTGTTGACTTGATTAACATTGGAGTTTCTACTTCCATAAATCCTTCAGAATCAAGGAATTTACGAGTTTCAAGACTCATTTTATTTCTCAAAAGCAACCCATTGATTATTGGTTTGCGACGTATGTCAAGGTAACGATATTTCAACAATAAATCTTCGCCACCATCTGTGTTTTCTTCTATTGTAAACGGTGGAATTTCCGACTTATTTAGTATATTAAGTTGATTAACAATGATTTCAATATCACCTGTTGGCAAATCTTTGTTTTTGCTACTACGTTCTGCCACTGTTCCAATGGCTTGAATAACAAATTCACGTCCTATTTTACGCGCTTGTCCACAAAGCTCTGCATTTGTGTCAATATTAAAAACTAATTGAGTAATTCCATAACGATCTCTCAAATCAATGAAAGTCATTGCGCCGAGGTTACGTATCCTCTGTGCCCAACCGCAAAGTGTAACCGTTTTTCCAGCATCTTCGAGCCTCAACTGACCGCAATTATGTGTTCTATACATTTTTTTTATTTTTTATATAGCGCAAAAGTATTATATTTTGTTTTTAAAAAAAACGTTTTTTTTAGAAATAATTATTTTTTTACATGATAATCTGTGTTATTCTTTTTTTCGATTGGGAAAATACACATAAACAAAAGTGGATAAGCCATAAATAATGCCAAAGCATAACGGAAAAAGAAACATGGCGATGCTATACAAGTAAGCCATAACGAAAACAAAAGAGCAAAAAAAGGTATTAATCCATACTTTTTTCTCACAAGACAATAAACAAATATTACACACAAATTAATAAAGAAAAATCCAATGCTAAAAATATTTTTCAACAATGGTATATCTGTTTTTTTAAGTAATAGTACAAAAAAATCGGCTACAAAATTACTATGCGGCGTTTGATAAGCGTTAAAACCGTTTTTCATTATTCCAGAAAATAACAAAGAAGATTCTATTTTTTTTGGATACCAATAACCATAATTCAAATTAATAAAAGCATCTACAAAAACTTTTGGGTGTATGAAAAAAGATTTTATCCATAAATAATAAAATTCTGTTTTATGTTCAACATAATAATCATCTTTAAAATGAGACTTTACTGGGTCTGAAATATGCGGACGATAGCATTTAGCCAAAGAATCAGCTGAAATATCAATAAACTTTTCAAATTTTATAGTTTCTTGCAAATCAATATCACCTTTATCGACATATAAACGCGCAAATTGCTGTAAAGGTACAGATAATTTTTCGTGCAATGGTCCATGAGGTATATTAAAAATGTTGTGAATAAAAAATTTTGACAAACCAAAAAGACAAACCACAGAAACTAAAATAAAGAGAGTTTTTGTTCGATGTTTTTTTAGAAAAAGAATAACAAACGGCATCGTTAAAACAAAAACATAAATTCCATTATGCCTTACCAAAGAAAAAAGTAATGCCGACATTATCAACCCTACAACTTTAATTCTATTACTAAAAAAATCATCACTAAAACACAAAAATTCTAACAACAAAGCAGCAAAAAATACAAAAAAAACACCAAAAAGGCAATCCTTCATCAAATTGGCTGCTGATGTTCCAAATGGATATAAGGCAAAAAAAGTTAGAAACAAAAATCTGAATATCAATGGGATATTAAGTTTAACCGACAAATTTATAACGTAAGCAAAAACAAAATAAAGCGCAAATGATTGTAATACAGCAAATGTAAAAATAGCATCGTTAATAGTGCCACCTAAATACTGCACTACGTTCAACACAATCTTAATTAAAAACGTATGAAAAACAGGATGATGGTCTTCAAAAGCAGCACATCCTGTAGCCTGAACCATTTGCCACATAGCATCAATTGGAACATTTCCTGGGTAATATTTCAACAAATATTGAAATTGAAACACAAAAATTACAACCCATATAACTACAAAATCTCGAATCTTAACCGTTGGAAAAATATGTTGTTTTATTTTAAAATTACAGAATTTTGGAAACAAAATTTTGTATAAAAGAATTATCACACAAAATAACATTAATGTATAACCTAAAAATTTAACAAAACTTTTCGTCCAAGTTGTTAAACTATAAGTAATTTCAAAAGAATTATTGTGTTTAAAACTATGTCCAATAATTAAATCAAGCGAAATAAAAATAGACAAAACTATAGCAAATACAAATTCTCTTTTATTTATATTTAAACCAAAAAATTTTAAATAAAACAGAAAAAAAATAAAAAATAAAACTACACTGGAAAGTACACTAAAAACAAAATCATCCCAAAAACAACAATCAACACAAAAACTTATACCCAACGAAATAACCGAAAGAAACGAGCATAAAACCGAAATTATAGTATTTTTTTTACTAATATTACATAACAAATTAAAAAACAGACATTTATTTTCCATATTTTTTTATTTAACAACACAAAAATATACATTTTAAAACAAAAAAACAAATGTCTGTTTTTTGCTAATTTAACTTACACTTATTTGCATACCGTCGTTTGAAACATTTATTTCAGTAAATCGAGCATTTGAACGCAAAGCATTATTGGTTAACGTTTTGCGAATACGTAATGCTGCTTCTGAATCTTTAGCGGCGATATAAAGATAGCCACCGCCTCCTGCTCCTGGTAGTTTATAGCCAAGCGAATAATCATCAATCATAGAAATTAACTTATTGATTTCTGGCGGATTAACACCTCTATCAAGATGACAATTTTGAATCCAAGATTTTTTTACAAGTTGTCCAAAACGCAAATAATCATTTTTTTGTACAGCATCGGCAAGTTTTTCGGCATGAACTTTCATATCGTTGAGCAACCGAAGTGTAGATTCTTCATTTAAAAACATATTCATAACAATCTCAGAAAGAATGTTTTTTGCTGTACGAGTTATACCAGTGTAATACAACAAATGACAACTTTTGTATTCTGGATTAGAAAAAAGGTAATCGGGCAAAAAACTAATTTCTGGATTTTGCGAAAAACCAGTTTGCGATTTCAACAATTTTACACCTTGAAATACACCGCCGTATTGGTCTTGCCAACCACCACCAGTTGTCAAAAGTTGCTCAAGAACAAACGTTTGACGACAAATATCGTATTTTGTCCAACCTAAACTTGCAAATCGAGACAATGCCGATAAAACCGTTGCTGCTAAAATTGAACTTGTACCCATCCCACTTCCAGCAGGAATTGCGGCAAGTTGGGTAATTTCAATACCGCTCCCAAAATATTCCAATTGTCGTTTTAAAGTTGAAAACTTCTCCTCACAAAATTCTCCACCAAATCCCGATAATACCAACGCTGCCTTAGCAATGGAAAACGGCGAACCAACCTTGTTAAAATTTTTCAAATCTTCATAATTTTTTATAACTTCCGTGGCTCCCAAATCTATAGAACGTAAAACAATTTCGTATTTTTTGTTTGGTTTTATAAACACTTGAAGTGGTGGTTGCCCATTGAGTTCCAACGCAAAATTAACAACATTACCACCTGTATAAATAGAAAAAGGTGGAGTGTCGGTCCAACCACCAGCAAAATCTATACGTATAGGACTTCGCGCCCAAACTATCTGGTCGTCAAAAAGTTGTAACTTAGGATTAAGCTTATTACACGAAAGCGCATCTCTTATACCATCCGACATAAGCATAAACGATATTTTTTTATCAGTTTCGTATTCTTCACCGTTAAGCATTTTTACCTTTGAACGCAACATACTATTGTGTATTCTATGCATCAAATCGGCAGTTTCTGGCAACATTGGCGGACAAGTCAAGCCATTTTTGAAGTATTTTTGCGCTACATCGGCTAAGTTTAATTGATAAAAAACGCTATTTTGATAGTTTGCAGCTAAGGTTGGAAGATTTTTTGCTAAATATTTTTCTCGCTGCGCAAAAAGACGATTAAGATTTGCTTGCTCTGAAATTTCAAACGCGCTTAACTTTTCTGATTTTTTCCAAAGTTCAAATCCATTATTTTCAGTCTTTTCACTATTAGACAACATCCACGATAAAACAATTGAAATTTCTTCTGGAGTTTTTACCACAGGAAATATCTTAGCATACTGAACATCAATATTTTGTGGTATATAATCAGTTATTTTGTAAGAAGTTGAAATATTAGAAAACCAATATGACTTATCATTCAACAAATCGCATACTTTACCCCTAAACTTTGAAGAAAAATAATAAGGTCTTACAACATACGAATCGTCGTTAATAGGCACAATATCAATACATTGTCCTGTTTCTAAACTAATATTTTCTACTCCACAAGGTACACCTGTTATAATATTATAATTCGATATTTTCCAACTACTTGACACACAACTATTTTCAATCCATAAATAGTTATTTTCGGATTTAAGATTAATGTCAACCTCAGAATTTTGAATATACATAGTTGACGCTGGTTTTATTTTTTTATGTAAAATTTTGCCAGCATCGCATGTTAAACTTTGCAAACGACCTAACGAATTAAACAAATCGACATTTGTTCCAAAATGATAAAACTCTCCACCCTGTAACGGAATTATCTTTACAGTGAGTTTATTTATAGCATCATCCACAATCTTAGGATTTTTTCCAAGTGCACAACCAAATTGTGAATAAAGGTCGTATTCTTTAAAAGTTTTTCCATCTTTTTCAACCGATTTTTTCATCAATAAATCAATGGCTTTTGCACTTAGCAACCAAATACCAATGTCAGTAAGGAAAACTGTTGATTCAGAAATACTTGCAAGAGTTTCAACAGAAGGCTTTTGCAACATATACTCCAAAACATCAGTTTTTTTTCTATCTATTATAAAAACGCCGTGATTTTGTGCTGTTTCGGGACTTGTCCAAAGCCCATAGCATACAACATCGGCATCAGGCAAAGCCTCCAAAGGTTGTGTTGTACGTATAAAAACATCACCACTAACAACAAGAGTATTTAGATTTTTGGGCGCAATATCCATTATTTTTTCGTACAATGGCAATTGTAAATCCAAAAGATTTTGCGAAATATTTTGACCTCTGCTCCACCTAAACACTGGCACTGGCATAAGTATCTTTCCACTCGGAGCGTATGCTGGCAACCGCCTACTCATACCTCCTGCATGTAGCAAAATACGCTTATCTTTTGATAACCATTCAAAAAAATCTGTATTTGGAAAAAACTCTTCGTGACAACTTTTTAACAACCAAGCAGTTCCCCCACCCGACCCTACTTTTTGTCCATCAGGATCACATGTGCAATACCATTCGCCTTGTTCCACTCCTTGTAATTTGTAAAAATCTGACACAAGATTAGGTGGCAGTGATAATAATTTTTGCATAATTTTGTGTGTTTCAATAAAATAACTAAAAATCGTCAATTTTCAATAAAAGAATCAATACGCTCAACAATTTTGTCAATGCTATCTGGGCAAAACCATTCAACATTTTGGTCGCGATTAAACCAAGATATTTGTCGCCGTGCATATCTACGAGTATTTCGCTTAATCAATTCCACCGCTTCGGCTAAACTGCATTTATTATCAAGATAATCAAATAGCTCTCGATAACCTACTGTATTTAAGGAATTTAAATTGCGATATGGCAATAATTTTTCTACTTCTTTCAACAATCCTTGCGACATCATTTTATCAACACGAAGATTAATTCTTTCGTGAAGTATTTCTCGTGGATAATTGAGCGATATTTTTAAAATCTTAAAATTTCTTTCTTTTTTTAACCCTGTTCTAAAACTTGAATACGGTTTGCCCGTTTGCAAACAAACTTCCAACGCCTTTATAATACGCTTATGATTATTTTTATCAACAATTTTTGTATATTCAGGATCCAAAAGTTCAAGTTTTTTTAATAGCACTTCTATACCACTATTATAGAAAGTTTGCCACAAGGAATTGCGAATTTCTACATCAGGATCTGGCAAAAAATCAATTCCATTACACACAGCATCAATATAAAGCATTGATCCACCAACCATTAGAACAATATCTTTGCGTAAAAAAATATCGTGTTCAAGCAAAGAAAGCACCTCATTTTCAAACATAGAAGCGTTATAATAATCCAAAACCGATTTTTGTGCCACAAAATAATGCTTTGTTTTTTTTAAAATATCTTCGTCAGGGCGCGCCGTACCAATTTTCATCTCCTTAAAAATCTGACGACTATCAGCCGAAATTATCTCTGTATCAAAATGATTAGCAAGCCGAACACCTACATCGGTTTTTCCCGATGCTGTTGGACCCTGTATAACAATCAATGTCTTCATTTTAATGTATCTTGTTGGTTATAGCACTTACATTTCCCGAATCTTTTATTTTATTAAAATTTGGCATATTGAGTTTTACATCGGTTTCTTGCTTGTTTTTATTTTCCCTAACATCTTGTTTTTTAAGAAATTCTGAATAATATGTTTTTACCAAACAAGTAAAAGGCAATGCAGCTAATAATCCCAAAAAACCGAGCATTTTTCCCCATATCGAAAGCGACAAAAGTATCATAGCAGGATTAAGACCCGTGTTTTTTCCCATTATCTTGGGTGTAAGAAACAAATCTTGAATTATTTGAATAACAACAAAAATAGATGCAGTTAGTAATAAAACCAACCAAAATGGTGTATTGCTTTCGAGCGAATGTATAATTGCTAACAAAAAAGCTGGAACAAATCCCAAAACTTGCATATACGGGATAAGGTTGAGAAATCCCAAAAAAAGCCCAAGTACAATGGCCATTGGAAGTCCTAATATAGAAAAACCAATAGAAAAAAGCACACCAACAATAGTAGCAATCAACACTTGACCTCTAAAATAACGATGCATCTCTATCTCAAACCGTGCAGCAAATTTATATACCTTACCTTTATATTTTTGCGGTATCAAATAGTGCCAACCATTGTTAATATTTTCATAATCAAGCATTATAAAAATCAAATAAAGCAAGACAATAGCAAATCCAACACCACTAATTATTATATTGATAGTTTGCGAAAAAAAACTTGTTATCTGCGGTACAACCACAGATGAAATTTTTTCTATTGTTTGGTACAAATTTTCCGAACTAAGTATGGCAGAAAACACTTCTCCATCATAAACTTTTGAAATATAACCTGTTACAAAATTTGGCAACCAATCAAATTGTGCATTAATATTATTTTTTTGAGCCAACCCTTTTAACAACAAAAAAAGATGTTTAGTTTGCAAATATATTTCTGGTGCTACTATAACAAACAATGCAGACAACACCAAAAATAATGATAACAAACAAAGCACAACCGAAAACAACCGATTTTTTGTATATTTTTCAAAAAATTTTACAATTGGATTCAGCAAATATGCTAACAAAAATGCAACAACAAATGGAATCAAGACGTTGCGAAGATAATACAATAGCCACAAAGTCCCAACTCCCAATGCGATTTTCCACAAAACACTCCAAGCCTTTGAAAAAGTAATATTATCGCGTTCTCTCATACCTATCACAATTGTTTTAAAAACGCCATAGTATCAACACCATCAGCAAAGTCAAAAATGCTCGGATTTTGTGCCATTCCCAACGAAACTGTTTCCAATCCCTCAATAGGTGTTTTTGATACCACACACTGCAAAATTGACGATATTTTTTTTAAATGCTCTGTCAAAGAGTCAACATTGGAATATTTCTGCCAAAAAAGAACTCCGGGAGACGACGACAATGAATCATCTTCTTTCAAAATCAAAAATCCATTGTCAAGAAGTTTATGACCGCCCATAAGATAAACTGCCTTATTATAATCATAATTGTCAGCATATTTGGGATTATTGATTACATCGCCACAATGAAAAATACCTTTAAAAAACAAATCAAAATCATACTTTTCTGGCACAAATATCTTAGACACACTGCGACAACCGAGCCCATAATAAGCAAAAATGTCATCAGCAAGCAGTTTGTAGTCGTCGGGCGTTTCATTACCCCAAACAATAGCTACAGAATTACGATTACGCCTTATAATATGTGGATATTTAGAAAAATAATAATCGAAATATCTACCAGAATTATCGCTACCTGTTGCTATTATAGCATCAAACGTAAGTCGTTGACTGTCATTTTCTTCCACTATATGTTTTTCAAGTTTTGGATTAATTTTTTTAAGCAACGACAAAACGGCAGTAGGCAATAACCGATCTTTTTGAGAATGTTTAACCACCAACGTATGCCCTGCAAGCAATACACACATCATATCATGAAAACCTACAAGTGGAATATTTCCAGCTGGTATAACTTTTACTCGCTTTGGATTTTTGGGTAATTGACCCAACGAATATTTTCGACAAAAATGCTCAATATTTTGTTTTTCAAGCATTTGCGACAAAGAAGCAAGTTGTTTATTAACAAATTCGCAACTAAACCATCCATTATAATTGTGATAATCTTTTACCAACGATGAAAGATTTTCGATTTCTGTTTTAAATTTAACAAACAATTGATTATCAACAATTTTACCAGCAGCTATCCCCATAAGTCTGCCCAACGTTATAAACTCCTCCTGATACATCGGTTAATTTTTTTTTGTAAAAGTAGTTATTTTCTTAAAGTTTTTTGATAAAAAGGAATAAAAAAAATATACATTTGCAAATAATTTAAATTTAAAACAAAACAAAATGATACGACATATTGTATTTTTCAAATTTCAAGAGGCCAACGGGCTAAACAAAAACGAAATATGCAAACAAATAAAAAACAAATTTGATGCTTTACCATCTAAAATAAATTTGATAAAAAAACTAACTTGCGGCATAGATTTTTTGCATAGCGAACGTAGTTTTGATATGGCATTAGAAGTTGATTTTCAGAACGTTGACGATATGAATGCTTATCAAACACATCCAGAACATGTGGCTATTGTAGAATTTATGAAACCTTACAAAACTGCTGCAGCAGCAACTGATTTCAATTTGTAATAAACTGGTAAATGATAGTTTTTCCCAACGCTAAAATAAACATCGGACTAAATATTGTTAACAAACGCCCCGATGGTTATCACGACATTGAAACTGTATTTTATCCCATTGACCTTTGCGATTGTCTCGAATTTGTAGAAAACAGCGATGGCATTGACCAATTGGAAATTACGGGAGCAGAAATTGTATGCCAGCCAAACGACAACTTGGTAATCAAAGCATTAAACATTTTACGTCAAGACTTTGAAATACCAGCACTAAAAATACACCTTGCAAAAAAAATTCCAACAGGAGCAGGTCTCGGCGGCGGCAGTTCTGATGCAGCTTTTATGCTCAAAGCGTTGAACAATAACTTCAATCTTGGTTTAACAAACGAAAATCTAACCCAAAAAGCAGCAACATTAGGTAGCGATTGTGCTTTTTTTATTAACAACACACCTTCATTCGCAACTGGACGTGGAGATATTTTTACACCTATAAACAAAATTAATGCAGATATACAAATAATGGCGTTTAAACCAAAATTCTCCATTTCCACTCCAACGGCATACAAAAAAGTAAAGCCACAAAAACCAAAAGCAAGTTTAACAGAAAGTTTTTTATTGCCAGTAGAAAAATGGAAAGAGTTAATAAAAAACGACTTTGAACAATTTTTGTTTCCAGACTATCCAGAATTGTTGGATTTAAAAAATAGGTTATATAATTGCGGTGCAATTTATGCATCAATGACAGGAAGTGGCTCAGCAATGTTTGGCATTTTTAAAAAAGGCGATATAGTTTTGGACAAAATCTTAGACAACATTCGCATACTTTAAAAAGGTGGGCGTAAAAAAATAAAGAAAAATATATTTTTTGGAATTAATTTTGCCTAACAAAATATAATTAAGACAATCCGTAATTACGGAAACAATAAGGTAAAAGTGTGAAAAAAAATACGCTTCATAAAAAAATAAATTTAATATTTACCCTGTGTCTGATAGTTGTGTTTTCAACGGTAGGAATAATATTACTACACAACTACAACAAAGAGGCGCAGATGCGCATACTCATGGGTATGGCTTCGGCATCTCAAGGCATGAGCGAAAGAATATTAGCAGAAAACATCGCAACGCAAGAAAAAGTAGGCGAGTCGCTTAGGCTTTTTAGTTATTTTTTGCGACAATCTGGCAAAATAACAGAAGAATCCGATTCTATTATCCGTCAAGCAACTAATTTTTCTACAGGTGAAACATATTTTCGCCGCGTACCACGTTGGACACTAACAGGCAAAGATATTAGCCACGTACAACAAATTATCGACAATGTATATAGTCTAACAGGCGTACAATCGGCACTATACCAAAAAATACCCGAAGGATATGTATTAGTAGCGTCCAATTTTAATAGTTCAGACAAAAACCAACTTACCGACGTATTTATACCCAACGACTTGGATATAATACCAGCTGTGGAAAACGGCGAAATATACTCTTGTAACATGGAATTTGTAAAAAAACAATACGTAACATCGTTTTTTCCACTATTTATCAACTCAAAGATTAGCGGTATGATTTCTTGTTTTAAAGAATTTTCGTTAGACAAAGAAACAATCAATATATTAAAAAAATCCAAATTTGCACTAACAGGCTACTTCTTTTTGGTAAGCCCAGCAGCCAAGATATACATTCACCCCGAACTCGAAAACATGGGGAGTCTCCACGCAGCAAGAGTAATAGACCAAATAAAATTAGGCTCAACAACAAACGATAAAAACGGCATACACTATTTTACAATGCCAGATAAAGGTACAAAAATGGTTCAAAAAGTGTTTTATCTCAAAAATCTTGACACATACGTTGGTGTATGCTGCCCAGAAAAAGAAACACACGGTTCAATACTAAATTCAGCAATAACAATAGCCATATTGATAGTAGCATTTATCATTTCAATAATATTAGTATATGTAATTGACGGATTAGTATTTAAAATATTCTACAAAATGCGCAAATCCGTTATGCAAATAGCCAAAGGAAGCGTACCAGAAAAATATGGCAAAAGGTCAATATTTGAGCCAAAAGAAATAAAAGAGATGGAAAACCTTGTTAACGAAGTGGCAGAAAAACGCATAAAACGTCTCGATTGCATAGAAAAAATCTCTGATGGCGACTACACATCTAAACTTGACATAAAACCAGGCACCGACGAAGAATCTGACCTTCTTATGAGTCTAAGAGAACGTCTAAGTATTGAAAATCAAGAAGATATAAAACGAAAAAACGAAGAAAAACAATTAGATTGGATAAACACTGGTATAACCAAATTTATAGAAATACTACGTTTTCATGGGCAAGACCGTGGCAAATTGGCATACAACATAATAAGCAATCTTGTAAAATACATTGAAGCCAATCAAGGAGCAATATATTTTACCGACGACGAAGACCCAAACAACATAATGCTTGAAATGGCAGCTTGTTATGCTTACGAAAAACAAAAAATAATAAACAAACGAGTATCTGTAGATGAAGGATTACTCGGACGCGCATATCATGAAGCAAGGGTTATAAACATCACCGACCTACCAGAAGGCTACATACACATTGTAAGTGGACTTGGCGGCGCAGAACCCAACAACCTCATAATAGTGCCACTAATTTTCAACAGACACAATAGTGGAATGCTTGAAATAGCATCATTCAAAGTATTTAAAGACTACGAAATAACATTTTTGACACGCATAGCCGAAAGTATAGCAAGTGCAATATCAGGGCTTAAGATTACCGAACGCACCGAAACACTGCTACAACAATCGCAAGAACAATCCAAATTAATGAAAATCCAAGAAGTGGAAATGCGTCGCAACCTTAAAGAAATGAGACGTTTAAAAGTGGAAACAGAAAACAAAGAGATGGAAATGCGAGGACTATTCCATGCCATTGATGCCACTTCATTGGTAACACAATACGACAAAGACGGAACAATAATACACGTCAATAGCCGTGTAACCGACTTATTTCAAATGCCAGAAGAAGAACTCTTGGGCAAAAACCACAGCGAAGTATCATCGTTTACACCAGAAAACAAAGAATACCGCAAATTTTGGGAAGACCTTCGTGCAGGCTCAACGCGTAGCCTTGTTGAATCTGTAACAACAAAACAAAAAGTATTTTGGCTTTCAGAAACATTTTCACCCATAATGGACGACAAAGGCAATGTACTAAGAATAATAAATATTGGTATGGACATATCAGAAACCAAAGTACTTGAACGACAACTAAGACATCAAGAACGCGAAATATTGCGACAGATGGACAAAATGAGCGAAAAAGAACACGAGTTGGCAGAAAAACAAAAATACATAGAAGACAGAGAAAAAGAAATAAAAACATTTGAAAACGCACTTGACACATGTGTTGTTAGAATAGAATTTAACCGCAGAGGAATAATTTTAAAAGCAAACCAAATGTTTAAGAAAATAATCGGGTTGTCTGACGAAAAAATAATAAACCGCGACTTTTCTGATTTTCTTGTTTCCGAAACAGTGCCAATGTTTGAAAACTCACTACAAATACTATCCACGGGAAAAGAAATAACCGACAAGCTTCGCTTAACAGCAACACACGGCAAAACTATAACCTTAAACGTCAACGAATTTCCAATTTTAACAGAAAAAGGCGACGTTGGTCAAATTATGCTAATAGGCACGCTTGCTAAATAAAACTAAATAAAATGTTTGAAAAGATTCGGGACAACATAAAAAATACTTTAAAAAAATCATACGATTTTTACCTTACATACGGAATAATAAGTTTCGTATCGGTGATGTTTGTGGCCGTCCTGATAGGGTCTATTGGTCGCAACAACCGAATCCAGACCGCCCAAAACAACATAGAAAGAGCAGCAGACGCAGTGTCATCGGAGGTGATACGCACAATAAACACCGATGCCAACACACTAAAAAAATTATCAACATGGTTTATGCAAATAGGTAATCCAGAACTAAATTTTCACATAACCAGAGAGCAAGCTGCAATAGTGCTATCAGAAAACATAGCCAACGACCCCGATATAAAAAAAATATATATGATTTGGGAACCCAATCTATTCGATGCCAAGGATTCTCTATATGCTATGACAGAAAATCACGACTCAACAGGTCGTTTTGTTCCAATGTTTAAAAAAAACGCAACTGGAATAATTGAACGCGACTATGTAAAAAATTACAACGACAAAGAAGATATAACATCTTACTATTATTACAAAACCAAAAGAAATATCACACTTGGCACACCACAATTGTATCGAGAAAACGCCAAAAACCTTTTGCTTATGCCAATAGTATTACCACTAAGATTTGGTACAAAATTACTCGGAGTTATAGGTGCAGACTTTATTGTCGATCGTATCAATCAAAACATAGAATTTGTAAACTTACCCAAAAGTTGTGGCGTGGTGGTGTTTACACATGACGGCAAAATAATAGCTGCACCAGAAAAAAAACTACTTACTGGACGTAGCCTCGAAAATGTGTTCAAAAACAACACAGACTATTATTACCTAAAACTAAGAAAAGGCGAAAATTTCACAGAAAACAACGCAAAAGAATATATCATAGGTCGCACAATAAATTTACCAGACTACAACACACACTATACTGTTTGCATAACATCCTCAAAAGACGAGTTATGCGCAGAAGGTAATATGTACATGACAAAAACAATCCTCATTGGATTGTTAATTTTTGTTGCAATAGTTGCTATGATATTAATACTTAGGCACTACTATATAGGACAAATAACACAACTTATAGACCACAGCAAAAAGATGACAGATATAGAGGAAGTTGAAGAAGTAAAAAATAAACTTTACATACCAGAACTAAAAAACCTCGAAGACATACTCAACCGTTATCAACGCACATTTGCAAAAATTTCATCACTCAATCGCGAAATAGAATCACATACCTACAACGACACACTTGACACCCTTCCTGGCGACAATAAGTTTCAACTTTCATACAATAAAATGCTCGAAACTCTACGAGGAATAGCAGCATCAGAAACTGAACGTAAAGAACTTGAAGAACGCCAAAACTGGATAAAACAGGGCATTGCACTCTTAAACGAATCAATGCGTATAGGTACAAACAAAGTTGATATACTTTCTGACAACATTTTGTCCACCATAGTAAAATATACAAAAGCTGTAATGGGTGGGCTGTATCTTTACAGAAAAGACGAAAACGAAGGCGATTATCTCGAACTAATTTCGGCCATAGCATTAGGCAAAAAAAAGGCTCTACGCATAAAAATTCAAAAAGGTATCGGCATGGTAGGTACATGCGCATTAGAAAAAAATACCATTTGCCTAACCAACCTACCCGACGATTATGTAACTGTAATATCAGGACTTGGCAAATCAAAACCACGCACCTTGGTTGTGTTACCAATGCTTTACGACGAAGAACTTATTGCAATACTCGAAATAGCGTTTATACACAATCTCAACGATTACGAAAAAGAGTTTCTCAATGTAGCGGCCTCAACAGTAGCAGGCACACTTGTAACAGCAAGAATCAACGAGCAAACAGAAATACTCATGAGAAAATTTCGCTCGCAAGCCGACACCCTGGCTATTAACGAAGTAAAAATGCAAGAAAGCATAAAGCAACTCGAAGCCGAACAACAAAAATCGCTTGAACGAGAAGCTGACATGAAAGGTCTTATTGATGCTGTAAACAACACAATATTAACAATAGAATATACCACAAAAGGCATTTTGATAACGGCCAACGACAAATATCTCAACACAATGCACTACGAATTGGAAGAAATCCAAGGCGTAAACGTATTGGATCTTGTAAAAACAGAAAGAGAAGAACTACGAGAAGTAATACAAAACGTATCAACCACAGGTCAATATTACGAAAAAGTAATGAAACGATTCACCAAATCCGGTGAAGTACGCTGGTTATTATCAACATATACACCTTATTATAATTACGAAGGCAAAATCACAAAAATAATGTACTTTGCATTCGACATAACAGAAACCAAAAAACAACAAGAAGAACTTGAAGAAAAAATCAAACAACTCCAAGCCGAGTGTAACGAACTAAAGAAACAAATAAACAAATAAAAAATGTTTTGCAGAAATTGTGGAAAACAAATAGCTAACGATAGCACAACATGCGATTTTTGTGGCTTACAAAAAGGCGAAGGCAATAAATTTTGTCCCGTATGTGGACATTTTGTAATACCAGGTGATTTTACATGTACAGAATGTGGCACACCTCTTACAATAACATCCCAAACCGAAAAGCAACAAAATTCAACTTTCAACACAAGAGGTTATAAAGAGCCAGAGCCTATACCAACCCCATCAACCAATGAAAAATTTGACAAAACAGGCGAAATATATTGCCGAAATTGTGGGTTAATGATAGACAAAAATTCATCGCAATGTGAGTTTTGCAATAGTCCTATAAACTCAGCGACCAACTACTGCAACAATTGTGGCAAAGGCACAACGTCATTAGACAAAACTTGCATTTTTTGCGGAACAACACTCTCTATTGCAAAACAAGCAACTCGCATAACACCACCACCTTTTTCTACTAAAAATCAAACATCGTCGCAAAATACTACAAAACAAAATAAAGAATCAAACAACAACGATTTTTTAATTACATTGTTATTGTGTATATTATTAGGAGGATTTGGAGTACACCGTTTTTACACAAAAAACTATATAACAGGACTTATCCAATTCCTAACTGGCGGAGGCTGTGGAATATGGTGGATTATAGATATTATAATGATATTATCAAGCAACTTCAAAACTGGAGATGGTAAAATATTAAAAAACAACATATAACCAAACAATAATAAAAAAAACAAGTTGTAAAAAATAATCCAAAAATGTTTGCAAATTAATAAATTGACCTATATTTGCAATTGATAATTTGAGAATTGACTTAGGAATAAACTTTAATTTGCATAATATATAAAAAATAAGATTTATCAAATACAGTACATATTTCAATTTCAAAAACTCAGTATTTATCATTTATTTTATTACATTTTTTATTTATAAAACAATTTTTTTTTAACAAATGAACATTTACATTGCAAATTTAAGCCTTGATGTCAATGACACCGAATTACGCGGTTTTTTTGAACCTTACGGCACAGTAAACTCTGCCAAAATAGTATTCGACCGCGAAACAAAACAATCCAGAGGCATTGGTTTTGTAGAAATGCCAAACGATGAAGAAGGCCGCAAAGCAATTTCGGAACTCAATGGCGCGGAACTTGAAGGTCAAGAAGGCAAACCAATCAAAGTATCGGTAGCTCGCCCGCGCAACCAAAATAACCAACAACAAAACAACAATGGTGGATACCGCCAAAATAACAACGGAGGATACCGTCAAAATAACAATAACAACGGATACCGCCAAAACGACAACGGAGGATACCGTCAAAACAACAACGGAGGATACCGTCAAAACAACAACGGATACCGTCAAAACAACTACAATAATCAAGGATACAACAACTACGGATACCGCCAAAGACAAAACAATAACAACAATGGAGAAGAAGGCGGATACAATAACGGCGGATACCGTCAAAATAACTACAACAACCAAGGATATAACAACAACGGATACCGTCAAAGACAAAACAATTACAACAACCAAGGATACCGCCAAAACAACTACAACAACCAAGATAACTACAATCAACACAAAGATAACTCCGACACACAAAACAATGGAGAAGAATAAACTTGGTTTTTAGCTACTAAAAAAAGGAGGGCAATTCACCCTCCTTTTTTATTATACACCCCACAATTTCCTTAATATTACAACATTAACTTTCACACAAAAAAAAATTACACATCTTTTTATTTTATATTTCACAACCTTATATGCCTAAATATGTTACAAAAACATAAAAAGTTGAAACTATAACATAAAACTATTATTCTTTAATTCCATATTTTTACTACACAAAAAACTCACAAAATTATGAATTTAAGAAATATTTTATTGCTATCGGCATTTTTGCCGACGGTACTCAGTGCGCAAAATCCTGTCATCAGGGATATGTTCAGCGCAGACCCCACCGCAAGAGTTTTTAACGGGAAGGTATATCTCTTTCCTTCCCACGACATCCACCAGCCCTACCCTCTGCCGCATGGACAGCGACCAAACTGGTTCTGCATGGAGGACTACCACGTTTTCTCCTCCGACAATCTTACCGATTGGACCGACCATGGCGTAATCCTCCGTCAGGAAGACGTGCCATGGGGCAATCCGACAGCCTACAGCATGTGGGCTCCAGACTGTGTGGAGCGCAACGGCAAATACTATTTCTACTTCCCCGACGCTCCCCAAGACGGCATGGGATTTGGCGTTGGCGTCGCAATTGCCGTCAAGCCCGAAGGCCCATACAAGCCCGTAGCCAAAAACATCGAAGGCATCAACGGCATCGACCCATGCGTACTCCAAGCCTCCGACGGCAATGCCTACATTTTCTGGGGCGCGGGACGGTGCGCGAAACTCAAGGACAACATGATTGAACTCGCCGACGACACCCCGACCGAAAAAGTGAAATGGGGCGACCGCGAGTTTGAGATGAAAGGCGTCAACTGCCTCCAAGGTCTGCCAAGCCGTCAGGCGGAAGGACCGTTTGCATTCGAGTACAACGGCAACTACTACCTCACGTACCCCTACGTACGCACCAATACCGAAGTGCTTGGCTATGCTATGAGCAAGAATCCCATGGGACCCTACGAATACAAGGGTCTAATCATGTCCGAACATGCCGACAGCTGTTGGACCAACCACCATTCAATCATCAATTTCAAGGGGCAGTGGTATTTGTTCTACCACCACAACGATTTCTCGCCCAACGATGACAAACGCCGCAGCGTCCGCATCGAAAAACTGTATTTCAACCCCGACGGAACCATCAATGAAGTGAAACCCACAATGCGCGGCGTGGGCATCAACAACGCTTTGAGCGTGGTTAATGTTGACCGCTACAACGAGGCTTCCAAGGACGTTACGACAGGCTTTGTGGACACCGCCGACACTTTCAAGGGCTGGTTTGCCGGCCTGAAACAGAAGGGCAGTTACATCGTTTACAAGGATGTCGACTTTTCCAATGTGAAAAACCGCGCTTACGCCATCGCCGCCGTCCGCGCCAACAAGAACACAAAATTCTCCATCCGCGAAAAGTCGCCCAAGGGCAAGGTGATAGCCGATTTTACCGTAACTGTAGTTACCGAAGGACAATTCCGCCGCGACTACAGCGGTCAGTGGCTCGCAGTTACTTCCACGCTCAAATACATTCCAAACGGTGTTACAGACATCTGCGTTGTGGCTGATGCCGACGGTTTCGATGTAGACAACATCGAGTTCAAAAACCGCATCGAATACTACACCAACGCTGCCGGTGCATCATCGCAGCCCGATAATGACGGTTTCATCCGCCGTTGGAACGTCCTCGAGCCAATCTCCCTCGCTCTCAATACCAACGCCATCTTCACCGACTCCTATCTCCGCAATACTTTTGGCGACCCCAAAGTGCAGGCTCTACTCCAAAACGTACCCGCCGACAAGCAAAAGGTGAAGTACGGCAAAGAAACCCTCGCTTGGCACAAAATTGAAAGCAATTTCTATAATATAAAACTCTTTCGTTTTGCCGAACAATATAGCAAAAAGGTTTATGGCGTATTGTTTCCCATAATCACCGTCATTGAGTGCGACGAGGATATCAAGGACGTGCGCCTCTTGGTGGGCAGCAATTCGGCTTCAACATGGTATCTCAACGGACAAGAGGCACTCCTGATGTCGGGCGATAGACGCATGGTCAAGGACGACTGCGCATCCAAAGCCGTAACACTCAAAAAAGGCACAAACGTCCTCTCTGGTTTGATTATCAACGGACCAGGCATGAGCGACTTCTGCGTCCGCATCATCGACAAGAACGGCAAAATTGTCAAGAATTTCAAGGTTAAATAATTTCTTTATCAACATAAATTAAAGCGAATTAAAAACGAATAATTGTATTTTTATACCATTTATATATTCAAAATAGACTATATTATTCAAAAAAATAATCATAACCGCAAA
>CALFIU010000129.1 GCA_937877455.1 uncultured Bacteroidales bacterium | reverse complement strand
TCGAAAACCCCGAAATCAATCAAGCGTTAGAAATTGTTGAGCGTTCTGCCTATTCTGATGGCGACCTTTACGCATACGAAGATTATTTGCTTGAATTGATGACACAAAGAAATGCGATGTCGAATGAACGTGCGGAAGGACGCGCTGAAGGACGTGCCGAAGGACGAGCCGAGGGCGCAAAACATGAAAAACTTGCTATTGCTCTCAAAATGAAAACAAAAGGAATGACGCTTGATGACATTAGTGATTTGACAGGTCTTTCTGTAGATGAACTTTCAAAAATTTAGCATTTTTCCCCAAAAAAATACTGAAACCTTTTTTTATTTTTTGCGAATATATTTACGTAAACTTAACTCAAAATGGTTGGAAAAATGATAAATAATTTGTATACACTACACAATAACATCTAAACACCTTAAGAAAAATAGCGGTGAAATAAAAGTCGCATATCTAAATATCAATCCCATGTGGAATAGAGAAAAAACTCCGTTCCACATGGGATTTTTTTTGTTAAACATTTAAAATTTAAGAATGATTATCCGCAATTAATATATTCGCATTTTTTTGTAGTATATTTTATGCTCAAAAGTTGGTTTGTAATCAACAGCAGCAATCATTAATCTGTAGAATATTTTATCTCCGAAATATATCCTACTGAATTTGTAACAAAAATCATTGAGATAAAATTGCAAAAAAGTATCTTGCATTCTATGATAAAAATCTTGAAACAATGTTTTTGCGTTTGAAATGTAAATTCTATCAATTTCATAATCAAGATGTTTTGCGCAAATGTAACTATTATAATCCAAATTATTAAATTGTTTTGTGTTAAATGCGGATAATCATATTTTATTTTGTCGTTAAACAAAATCTCTGTTTTGATAGATATCACTTCAATTTCATTTGATTGGGCGGACACGCAGGTTCACCCCTACACATCATTTTATTTCGGATGGGGATTATAGGAGTTGGCGAAAAGGCGGCAAGCTTCCTTTTCGCCAACTCTTGTTCATAATATTGAATATCACCATATTTTGTAGGGTAGGGACTATGTGTTCGCTCGCATTGATGGCGATTCAAATGAAATTGACGTAGATTGATATAAAAAAAATAGGATGGAATAAAAAATTTTTTTAAGTTTTTGTTTTTAATTACTAATTTTGTATTTTCTAAAAAATGGAATGATATGGCAAATCAGACAACTCGGATAACATATCCCGGTAGCGAAAAAGTTTATATGCCGGGGCAGATTTTTAAAGATATAAAGGTGGGTATGCGTAAAGTAAACCTAACGCCCACTGTAATTGTTGAAAATGGAGAAAAAAAATATGAGCAGAATCAGCCTGTTTATATTTATGATACGTCGGGAGTTTTTAGCGACCCAGATGTTGTTGTTGATTTAAAAAAAGGCTTACCAAGGCTTAGAGAAAAGTGGATTTTAGATCGTGGTGGTGTTGAACAACTGTCAGAAATTTCTTCTGACTATGGCAAAATGCGCCTTAACGACCATACCCTTGACAATTTGCGATTTGAACATATAACTTTGCCTTTGCGAGCCAAAAAGGGTAGCGAAATTTCGCAAATGTATTACGCAAAAAAAGGTATAATAACTCCTGAAATGGAATATGTTGCCATTCGCGAAAATATGAATTGCGCTCAACTTGGCATAGAAACCGTTATTACCCCAGAATTTGTTCGTCAGGAAATTGCTGCTGGACGTGCTGTTTTACCTGCCAACATAAATCATCCCGAGGCAGAACCTATGATTATTGGCAAAAACTTTTTGGTTAAGATAAACACTAATATTGGTAATTCGGCGACATCGTCATCTATTGATGAAGAGGTAGAAAAAGCAATTTGGAGTTGTAAGTGGGGGGGCGATACTTTGATGGATCTTTCTACTGGTGCCAATATTCACGAAACGCGCGAATGGATTATTCGCAATTGCCCAGTACCTGTAGGCACAGTACCAATTTATCAAGCTCTCGAAAAAGTTGGTGGTGATGCCGACAAACTTACTTGGGAGATTTATAAAGACACTCTTATAGAACAATGCGAGCAAGGTGTTGATTATTTTACAATACATGCTGGAATACGTTTGCAAAATGTACATTTGGCCGATAACCGTTTGTGTGGCATTGTGTCGCGCGGAGGAAGTATCATGAGCCGTTGGTGTTTGGTTCACAATAAAGAAAGTTTCCTTTACGAACATTTTGATGATATTTGCGATATTCTTGCACAATACGATGTAGCTATTTCGCTTGGCGATGGGCTTAGACCAGGATGTACTGCAGATGCTTGTGATGCTGCGCAGTATGCCGAGCTTGACACAATGGGCGAACTTGTTGAACATTGTTGGCAACGTAATGTGCAGGCTTTTATCGAAGGTCCTGGGCATGTGCCTATGCATAGGATAAAAGAAAATGTTGAGCGTCAAGTAGAAAAATGTCATAATGCGCCTTTTTATACCTTGGGACCATTGGTTACAGACATTGCTCCTGGTTATGACCATATAACTTCGGCTATTGGTGCTGCTCAAATTGGTTGGTTTGGTACAGCTATGCTTTGTTATGTAACGCCAAAAGAACATCTCGGACTTCCTGATAAAGAAGACGTGCGCAATGGCGTGGTAACTTATAAAGTGGCTGCTCATGCAGCGGATTTGGCCAAAAATCATCCCGGAGCTGCCATTCGAGACAACGCTTTGAGTAAAGCTCGGTATGATTTCCGTTGGAAAGACCAGTTTAATCTTAGTCTTGATCCAGAACGCGCACTCGCGTATTTTAAGGCAGGCGGACATGAAGATGGAGAGTATTGCACCATGTGTGGACCAAATTTCTGTGCTGCAAAAATTTCTCATAGCCTTAAAGACTGTTCTAAGTAAGAAAATCTAAAAATGCTAAAAATTAAAAAACCACTGATTTTTTTCAGTGGTTTTTTAGTAATATATAAAGGTTCTTTTTTAGGTAGCTTTTTTATTTCTTACACTGCAAAATAATGCGTTTTTTGTAAAAAATTTTAGGATTTATGGTGCAATAAATAGGATTTTTAAAGCAAAAATGCAGAATAAGAGCAAAAAAAATCCACACACGCCAATTGTTCTAATAGTTGTTGTGTGTGGTTAAGTTATTATGTTATTTATTGTTTTTATTTAAGTCCTTGCCATTCGCCTTTTATGGTTTTGCATTGTGTATAGAAAGATGGAAATCCTGAGCAAACGAAAAGAGTTTCGTCTTCTTCCAAAAATTGAAAGCATTGACGTTGATTAGTATCCCAACCATCACCGAGAGCATAGATATAATATGTAATGCCGTATGAGGGAATAGTTGTATTCTGTGGAGCGTTGGCACTTCCTTGAAATTTTATAGTGTATGGTTCGTCGGGAGTGTATGAGTTTGTGCGGGTGGCGCCTTGAAGTAATGCAGCAGCTATGTATCGTTGAGCAACGTCGCCATCGCTTTCTTTGGTGCTGTATCTGTCTTTTAAAATGCGAAGAGCTTCCGAAGCTGTTGACGAATTGGTTATTAGTTTTAGACATTTTTCGCCTGTTTCGTTGTTGCGTCCGTAGATTTCCATTGCCATAACAAGCATTGCTGTTGCTCCGTTGACATCTTTCCCAAGATATTCTTTGTAAACGGTTTCAAATTCGGTGTAACCAGAAGGTATGTTTGTAAACGTAACTTGTGAATATAAACTTGTACGGTCTGATGCTGAAGAAAGAGCGTCGGCTGTAATATCACCACTTATATTATAAGTGTGAGTGCCGTAGTAAAATAAGCCGTCATCATTTATACCGTATTCTTTTTCTTCTTCGTTAACTAGCGATGCCCACTTGTCGGTAGATACATTGTTGTTATTACCACCGTTTGTATTACCACCGTTTGTATTACCATCGTTTGTGTTACCATCAGTTGTCTGTTGTTGTGTTGTTTGTTCTTCTGGTTTTGGATCATCATCGTCGTCGCTACACGAAACAAACATTGCACCGCTTGTCATTAATGCAAACATTGCGGCAAAAGTGAAAAATTTTTTCATCGTTTTTTTTGTTTTTAAATTGTTAAAAATTAATTTTTATTGTTTTTTTAAATTATGTGCAAAACAATGCAAAATTTAACCTTGAGGTTAGGATTTATGACGCAAAAAATAGGATTTTGGGTGCATAATGCAGTTTTTGTACATAAAAATGCTAATTTGGGTAGTTTATTTTGCATAGATAACGTTGAAAATAAAAAAAAATATTGCCGTTAATAAAAAAAATAATAATTTGTTTTGCCATAATAAAAATTGTATATATTTGCGAATTTTTTGCGTAAAACAAAGATCACTTAATATATAACGCTATGTATTGGACTTTAGAATTGGCCTCCAAATTGGAAGATGCGCCTTGGCCAGCAACAAAAGATGAACTTATAGATTATGCAACTCGTTCTGGTGCACCACTCGAACTTATTGAAAACTTGCAGGAAATTGATGACGATGGCGAGATTTACGAAAGTATTGAAGATATTTGGCCAGATTATCCGAGCAAGGATGATTTCTTTTTTAACGAAGATGAATACTAACCCACGATGGGTTTTGTTAGATAGTTGGTAAAAAAGGAACTATTAAAAACCTTAAGCGGCGGAAACTTATTTTTTTTCGCCGCTTTTATTTTTTTTGATATATTTGCGCATTAAACAAACTTCGATATGAAAAATATTTTTATAAAGCTTTCAGCTATGGCTCTTTCGGTGGTCAATTTTGTTTCTGTGTGTGGGCAAACACTTCCAAAAGAAATAAATAATCAGGAGATAACTAATATTAATAGGGAAGATATGCATGCATATTTTTTCCCTTATTCTAATGAGGGTGATGCAAATGATTTTACAGAAAAATCTGATTATTATGTTAGTTTAAATGGTAACGCCAAGTTTTTTTTCGCAGAAAATTACGGAATGTGTCCAGAAAATTTTTATGTAAAAGATTTTGACGATTCGGGTTGGAAAAATATTCCTATTCCTGGCGATTGGCAGATGAATGGTTATGGTTTTCCTGTTTATACTAATGTTCAGTATGATTTTCCAAACGCCAATCCTCCTAATGTGCCATACGAAAACAATTGGGTTGGCTGTTATAGAATACCTTTTTCTGTTCCAAACAATTGGGACGATATGGAGATTATTCTTAGTATAGATGGTATGCGGTCGGCGGGTTATGTATGGATAAACGGACAACAAGTTGGTTATGCCACTGATAGTAAACTTGCATCAGAGTTTAACATTACACCTTGGGTAAAAAAAGGTGGAGAAAACTCGCTTGTACTTCAAGTGTTTAGATGGAGTAGTGCGTCGTATCTCGAAGACCAAGATTTTTTTAGGTTTAATGGTATAGAACGCGATATTCATATTTATGCACGTCCAAAAGTTTATCTAAAAGATTTTTGGTTAAAACCAGAATTAGATGCTGAGTTGAAAAATGGAAAACTTAATTGTAGTTTTTCAATTGCCAATAACGAAGAAATAGACCAAAATTATACTATAATTGCAAAACTTTACAAAGGTAAAAAACTTGTAAACCAAAACATACTTCAAAGTCAACTAATAAACGCAAAGTCTGTAGGTGAAACAAAGATGACTTTTCAAGTTAAGGATGTAGAACTTTGGAGTAATGAATCACCAAACCTTTATAAAGTTGTCTTTCTTGTGCAGGTACCAGGAAAAAATCCGCAATATTTTAGTCAAAATATAGGATTTCGTAGTGTTAGAATTGTTAATGGTGTTTTGTTGATAAATAACAAAAAGGTATATATAAAAGGTGTTAATAGACACGAACATGATCAAAAAACTGGTCATGTTATAAGTCGTGAGTCTATGCTTGAAGATATAAAGTTGATGAAAGCCAACAACATAACGGCAGTTCGTACAAGCCATTATCCCAACGATCCATTTTGGTATAGGTTGTGCGATAGTCTTGGGATATATCTTGTAGATGAAGCCAATGTTGAATCTCATGGTATAGGCTACGATCCTGCAAAAACGCTTGCCGATAAGTCTGAATGGAAAAAAGCTCATCTCGACAGAATACAACGAATGGTACAGCGCGACAAAAATTTTGCATCGGTGGTTATTTGGTCGCTTGGCAACGAGGCAGGAAATGGTAAAAATTTTAAAGAAGGATACGATTGGATAAAAAACTTTGATCCGTCGCGTCCTGTGCATTACGAACGTGCAGAAGAAGATTACAACACTGATATTATTTGCCCTATGTATAGATACGACTATTTTACTACTTTTAAAAATCAAATGCACGATCGTCCGTTGATTTTTTGTGAGTATGAACATTCTATGGGCAATAGCACTGGCAATATGGGTGATTATTGGAATCTTATGAAAAATTCATATCAGTTGCAAGGTGGTTTTATTTGGGATTGGGTTGACCAAGGTATATTACAAACCGACAACAAGGGTCGCAATTATTGGGCTTGGGGTGGTGATTTTGGTCCAAAAGGTACGCCGTCGGACGGAAATTTCTGTATGAATGGGCTTGTTAATCCAGATAGAACACCACATCCTGCTCTCGAAGAGGTTAAGTATTATTATCAATATGTAGATGTAAAGTTGCAGCCTTATAACGATAGTATTACCATTATAAATAACTATTGTTTTACCAATCTTAATATATTTAAAATATCGTTTTCGGTGTTGGAAAACGGTATAGAAATCAAGAAGTTTGAAATACCAAGTCTTGATGTTAAACCCGGAGAACGTAAAAACATACTTCCAAAAGAATTAAAGGAAATTACACGTAAAACTGGAAGTGAATATTTTGTAAATATAGTTTTTACGCTCAAAAAAGATTTTACATGTGTACCTGCTTCAACGGTTCTTGCGCGTGAGCAATTACATCTCAATAGTTCAATGTCGGACGAAAATACCGAGGGAGCGTGGGAAAATGATTCGTTTATAAAGGGCAAGAACACAATAACATGTAAAAATGGCGGTTTAAAAGCTGTTTTTTACAAAAACGATGGTTTTTTGCACGAATTGTATCTTAATAATAGTACACAAAACATATTAAAAACGGTGGTGAAACCAAACTTTTGGCGCGCACCAACTGATAACGACTTTGGTAATCGTATGCCTGAGCGTTGTAAGTTTTGGAAAGATGCAAGCGATGGTCTTAAACTAAAATCTTTTGTTACAACGGAAAGCAAAGAAGGCTTTTTGATAACGGCAGTTTATGTTTTGCCATCGTCAGCGGGAACTATTACAATGAGTTATTTGATGCTTCCAGGAGGGGTGATGCGTGTTACGGAAGCTTTAAATACAGAAAAACGCGATTTGCCCGACTTGCCGCGTTTTGGTGTTAACTTTCATGTGGTAAAGGATTTGAATAAAATAGAATGGTATGGTCGTGGACCTCATGAAAATTATCAAGACCGTAAGTCGTCGGCGTTTATTGGTATTTATTCTTCAACACCAGAAAACCTTTATTATCCTTATCCAAGTGTTCAAGAAAATGGATGTCGCACCGACAACCGTTATATGACTATGTCGGACAATGGTGGAAATGTGTTGAAATTTAAAGTTTCTAACACTAAACAATTTTTCGATTTTACTGTTTTGCCTTATTCTATAGCGGATTTGACGCAGCAATGGCGAGGAACTATACATTCAAATGAGTTGCCCGAAAACGACTTTTATTCTGTTTGTATAGATTTAAAGCAACAAGGGCTTGGTGGAGATGATTCGTGGGGAGCAATGCCGCATAAACAATATAGGATTGCTGCCAACACATTTTCGTTTACTTTTGATATAGTTTGTCCTCAGAGGTAGTTAAAAGGGTTTAGGAAAAACAAAAAAATAGACGCGATTAGTAATTAATTGTGTCTATTTTTTTGTACTCCTTATACTAATCTGAGTATGGTTTTTGGGTTATTTCTTCAATTTTTGTTTGTATTGAGTCTATTTGTTTTGAGTCGTCAATTTCTTTTGCAACATTCAATGCTTTTTGCAACGATTCTAATGCTTTGTCGGTGTTGTTGGTATTGATGTATATTTCAGATTGAAGTTCAAAAGCATCGATGCAAAGGCTTTTTTTGCCAGTTTGTATGCCCAATTTTATTACGGGTTGTAAATATTCGTCGGCAAATTGCCATAACATAGCGGTTTTTCCGTTGTATGTTGTTTGAGATTGTAAATAATCAGGATGCGCCAATGTTTTGCTAAGTTCGTAATAATTTTCGGCTAATTTTATCCAATTGTCGGTTGGTATAATTATTTCGTTAATCATAAAGAACTTATCGATGCAATCTGGATATTTACCTGTTTTGAAATATGTTTTTGCTAATATTAACAAGGCGTTTATTTCCAAGTCGTCGTTTTTGTGTGTTTTGATGTATTTCAAAAGTTTTTGTATGGTTTCTGTTGTTTCTTGGTATTTGCCTTTTTCGAGGTATGTAGATGCAATTTTTATTTCAGTTTCTATTGCTTTATCTTGTTGATTTGTTTCGTGATATAATTTTATTGCATTTTTGTAAGTATCTATGCATTTGATGTAATCACCAGAATGTTTGTAACATAATGCCAACTCGTTGGAAATTTCGGCTCTTTCTTGTTGTGCGTCAAATGTTTCGAGCAATTCGAGAGTTTTTGTGTATTGTTCACACGCATCGTTGTAGTTTTTTAATTTTTGGTTTATTCGAGCCATAACTTTAAGTGTGTCGATTATTGCGTTTTCTTCATCGTCGAATTGTTTGTAAAAGGAGTGTGCAGCATTTATGTTGACGAGAGCATCTTTTAGTCGTCCTAATTTTTCGTATAGTAAGCCAAGTCGTTCTTGTGCGTTGGCTAAAATACTTTTAAAATTTTCGGTTTTACAGAAGTCTATTACGCGCAAAAGGTATTTTTCAGCCAAGTTGAACAAATTGTTTTCTTGCATCATTTCTGCACCATTAATGTATGCTGTGTGAAGGTCATGTTTTACCATTATGTTGTCATTTTTTGCACATTCGTTTTCCAATATTTTTATTGCAGTTTCAAATGTGCTTACCATCAAATTGGTTTGTTTTTTAGCGTTGTAACAACCTACCAATGCGATAAGAGTTTTAGAATGTAGAGAAGTGTTTTTTGCAGAAGAATTTTCTATATAATTTATTGCTATGTTAGCATACTTTATGGTTTCGTTAATGTTGTCGTCTAATTTGGCAGAGTATGCGGCATCGCAGTATGCAGCGGCTAATTTTTCTAGTGCAGAAATTTTGGAGTATTCGAGAGTAGCTTTTAGAAAGTGTTCTTTTGCATTTTTAAATTCTTCTTTATAATTAAAAATTCTACCAATTTCCATGAGTATGTCGCCAGCTTTGCCATAGATTTTATTTTTTTGATAAATTTCGCTTGCTATGTTATAATATTTTAGAAATTCATTTTGGTTATGAAGTCGGTTTTGAACGACAGCCATTTGCCAACATGTGTCGGCATATTCTTCTTGTCTTCCAGTTTCTTTGTAGAATTGAAGGTTTTTGTTTAGAATTTCTATTGCTTTATCCATTCTGTTGGTGTTTTCGTAACAAAAACTGAGAGCGTTTTGACATCTTGCAATTTCGTCCTCCATTTTGAGAGTGTTGTATATGTCGAGCGATTTAAAGTAGCATTTTTCTGCATTATCATATTCTCTTATTTGAGAAAAAATATCACCGAGGTTTTCGTTGTGTTGAGCCAATTTGAGGTTATCTTTTATTTTTTCGTCAATTTTTATGGCTTGGGTTATATATTCTATCGATTTTTTTATTTTGTTTGTTGTTAAATAAACAGCAGCTAAGTTGCTAAGATTAAGAGCTTCTCCTGGTTGATCTTTTATGTTTTGGTTTATTGTAAGAGCCAATAGATAGTAATTTTCTGATAATTGATATTGTTCAATATCATAATATATGTTTCCAAGATTATTATATACAGCGGCAAGGCTTTTTTTGTCATCTTTATCTTGAGCCATGTTTTCTGCTTTTTGGTAGAGGTCAATGGCTTTGTCGTATTCTTTTTGATAAAATAGTATATTGCCAATGTTGTTGTAGTCGGCCAAAATAGAATTCCAAAGGTTAAATTTAGTGTCTATTTCTAATGCCTTTTCAAAGTATTCCATGGCGTTGTCGTATTCTTGTTTTACCAAAAGTAGATTACCAATGTTTGTAAACGTTTGCGACATAGCCAGTTGGTTGTTAAGGTTTGTGCTAATTGCTAATGATTTTTTTAAAAATCTGTAAGCGTTATTGTAATCGCCGCATGCCGTTAGTACAATGCCTAAGTTGTCGTAACTTGTGGCTAATTGAGGCATATTGTCGAGAGTTTGGTCAATTATTATTGCTCTGTGTAAAAAATCGGCAGCCTTTGGATAGTTGCCACGGTCTGAATACATTATTCCGAAGTTGTTATAGCAGTTGGCAATATTGACATGGTCACCGCTTAGGGTGTATATTTCTAATGCGGAATGGAAGTAAGTTTGGGCATCTTGCCAATTAAATTCGGCGCAATAGGTTAGTCCAATACTATTGTATAGTTTTGCAAGTAGTTTATTATTGTTTGTATTTATTACCATACTTTCGGCAAGTTCGAGAGCAGTTGTAGATTTTTTAGTTTCACCTATTAGGCGATAGTAACTTCCGAGGTTGGTTTGAGTAGAAATTAATCCTTCTTGATTAGATATTTCTTGGTTTTGTTTTATTGATTTATTTAAAAGGTCTAATGCAATGTCAAATTCTCCAACCATTATGTGAGCCAAACTTTTTAGATTGGAGCATTTAGCTATTTGATTGTTAAGGTTAGCGTTTTGTGCAATAGTTAAAGCCTTGTTGTATTTTTCTATGGCTGTTTTAAAATCTGCCATTCGGTAGCAACTCCGTCCAATGAGGATATATGCTTCGGCTTGGTAATTGTCGTTGTTGCATTTTTGTGCGTTTTCTAATAGTTTTTCTGCATATAGCATTGTTTGTTTGTAACAACCGAGCCAATGATAAGCTTTGGCAAGGTTTGTATATGTTGTACACGATTCTATGGCAGCATTGTTGTCGTTGCCATAGTAATATCTTAATTCGCTTTCTGCTTGTAGTAATTTTTTTATGGCGGCAAAATATTGTTTGGTTTCTAATAGTTTTTCTGCCGATTTGTTTAGTTTGCGAGCATTTTGAAATTTTTGATTGCTTTGAGCCATCGATGAAGAGGGGAGAGCTTGCGATTCTTTTATTTCTTTTAAAAATTTAACGCAGTTTTTAACCTCGGTTTCTATTTTCGCTATTTGGTTGGATATTTGAATGATATATTCCAATTTTTCTTCGTCGAAGGTTTCTGTTGAATAATGCTGTTTAAAAGCGTCGGCTTGGTTGTGGATATTGCTAATTAGTTGTTTGCAAGTTGCAAATTCTTCAGGTGTGTATAGGTCGCGACGTAGAATGGTTTTGTCGATAAATTTTATTAGGTTTAGTCCATTTGATTGTATAAAATTTTTCCAAAAACTATACTTGGTGTCTTGCGAGTTGAATTGTATTTTGTCGAGTTGGTTTGCAATTGACGCATAAACTTTTAGCCTTTCGGTAAGCAGTTGAAGATATTTTCTTGGTTTTTTGATATTGGCATAATTTACAAATTGCCATGTATCGTTAATATTTTTTATATCTCCGTTTAATATCGACAAGTTTATAAATTCTTTAAGCCAACCTATATTTCCATTGCTATCCTCAAAAAGTGAACTGTATAGTTGTTGATTAAAATTATTTTTTTCAAATCGTAAGTTCATATATTCCAATACGTCTGCCATGTTGTGTAGAGGTAACATCGGTTCGTTGTATCGTTTTCTAAATCCTGTTACATCGTCCATGTATGCCTCGTCGATGTAGTCTATTAGCATCGACTGCATCTCGCGTGTTTTGTTTTCGCAACTCCATCCTGCAATTTGGTTTATCCATGTGTTTTGTACAAAAGGGTTGGTGGTTAAAAACAATAGTATTGGTGCGTTTTTTTTGCAAAGCAAGTCCATAAACCTTAAAATAACTTCAAGGTCTTGAATATCAAAATATTCTGAATGTTCAAAAACTATAATTAGAGGCATTGTGGATGCCACCTTTCTGATTCGTTTGTCAAATTCCAAAAGAGCTTGGTCGGTGGCAGTTACGTTTGGCATAAACAACGAACAGTCGTGTTCATCATCAGGATTTCGTCCGTTGAGTTTGGCTAATATTCCGCGCATTGGGTCAAAAGCATTGCGATTTTTTCTTAATATTTGACCGTCGTATGATGCGGCAATATGTTTGCCATCGTTTACGATGTCTTTTAGCATATTGTCAATCATTGTTGTAATACCGCTACCTGGTCTGTTGTAAACCCAAAAAGACGAGCCGTTGCCTGTCAACGTATTTTCGTAGGCTTGCTTCAAAACTGCCGATGTTATATTTGTACCTATGAGGTTGTTTTTATTCATTTAGTTGATATTCAGTAATTTAATGTTTTTTCTAATTGCTGTGCAAACAAAAAGCAAAGTAATATCAATAAGATTAATTATCAAAATTAATTTTTTTTGTAGTTTTACGGCAAATTTTATGCAAAATGGCATTAGTTGTATCTGCTACAATTATAATTTATTTTGGGATATTGCTTTTGGTGTCGCGACAGACATCGCGCAATACAGGAAACGATGCTTTTTTTATTGGAGAACGTCGCACACCGTGGTATATGGTGGCTTTTGGCATGATAGGAGCAGCGTTATCGGGAGTTACGTTTGTATCGGTTCCGGGCATGGTGGCTGTAGATAAGTTTACATATTTACAGATGGTATTTGGCAACATGCTGGGGTATTGGATTATAGCAGGTTTTTTGGTTCCTTTGTACTATAAAACAGGATTGGTTTCTATTTATGGACTTATAAAAAATAGATTTGGTGAAAAAAGTTGTCGTGCAACTTCGTTTTTCTTTATCTTATCCAAACTTGCTGGTGCATCGTTTAGGTTGTTTTTGGTAATTCTTGTAGTCAAGATAGGCGTTTTTGGTGATTCTGTACCGTTTTTTGTGGCAGCGGCTGTGGTTTTGGCTATGATTTATTTTTATACTCGTAAGGCGGGCATCAAAACCATTGTACGCACTGATATGTTGCAAACAACTTTTATGCTTTTGTCGTTGGTGGTTACGGTTGTAGTGGTGTGTGCAAGGCTTGGTTATTCTGTAGAGGATGTTTTTAATACGTTGAAAATGGACGACCGAGCAAAGGTTTTTGATTTTGATGTATCAAGTTCAACATTTTTTGTAAAACATTTTATCTCTGGTATATTTATGGCAGTGGTGATGAATGGGTTGGATCAAGATATGATGCAGAAAAATTTAAGTTGCAAAACAGCTCGCGATTCTCAAAAAAACATTTTTTGGTTTAGCATAATTCAAGTACCCGTTGTAGTTTTATTTTTAGTGTTGGGACTTTTGCTTTATGTTTATGCATCGTCTATTGGGGTAACGGCTTGTGGCGATAGTCTTTTCCCTGAGTTGGCATTTAAACACCTTGGTATTCCAGTGGCAGCAGTTTTTGTTGTAGGTATTGTAGCCGCAGCGTTTTCGAGTGCTGATTCTGCACTTACAGCCATGACAACATCTATTTGTGTTGATTTTTTGAGTATGGATGGAAAAACGGGAACTTCTGATGATAGAAAAAAACGTACAATTGTACATTTGTCGCTTATGACAGCTGTTTTTGCTATTGTAACGGCTTTTAGTTGTAGCGATGATAGTGTTGTAAATCTTGTATTTAAAACTGCTGGTTATACCTATGGTCCAATACTTGGAATTTTTGCGTTAGTATTGTTTACCAAGGTTAAAATCAACGATAATGCCGTACCTTATTTGATGTTTTTTCCGCCCATAGTTTGTTTTGTGCTTGCCCAAATATCTGAAAGATATTGGCATTATAAATTTGGTTTTGAAATGCTTATAATTAATGGATTATTAACTTTTGTAATATTATTATTAACAAAAAGCAAGGAAAACGATATTGTAAAATGAAAACTTTAAGAATAATACTTCTTGCGTTGACTGTAGCGTGTATTGTTGGCGCATTGGTGGCTTGGAAATTTTATGCCAAGGTTTATGAAAAAAATATTTTTGTTAATTCAGACGAGTATCTATACATTCCGTCTAATTCGGATTTTGAAACGGTTAAGAATCTTTTGCAACAGAATTTTAAAGTGTTGGATATTGAAGCTTTTGAATGGACGGCAAAGCGAAAACATTACATTTCGCAAATACATGGTGGTCGTTATAAAATAAAAGATGGAATGTCTAATAGTGAACTTGTTAATATGCTTAGGAGTGGTTTACAAGAGCCTATAAATGTAAGTTTCAACAATCTGCATACTATAAAACAATTGTGTTCAAAAATTTCCAAACAGTTGGAATTGGATAGTAGTTATTTGTTTAACTTATTGAACGACAATAATTTTACTCAAAAATATGGATTTACGCCCCAAACAATATCTGCGATGTTTATTCCCGATACATATCAATTTTATTGGAATACACAAGCCGAAAAGTTTGTTGAAAAAATGCACAAGATATATTCAAACTTTTGGAATGAAGATAATCTAAAAAAAGCACGTGATATTGGCTTTACACCGTTGGAAGTAAGTGTGTTGGCATCTATTGTGCAAAGTGAGCAATCGCGTTATAAAGACGAACAGCCAATAATAGCTGGGCTTTATATCAACCGATTAAAAATAGGGATGCCGTTGCAATCGGATCCAACAGTGGTTTTTGCAGTTGGAGATTTTACGATAAAGCGTGTGGGTGGCGATATGCTTAAATTAGATAGCCCCTACAACACCTACGTAAACACGGGATTGCCACCAAGTGTTATTGCTTTTCCAGAAAAAAGTGCACTTACAGCTGTTTTAAACTATCAGCGCAATGATTATGTTTATATGTGTGCCAAAAGCGATTTTTCGGGCAGACACAATTTTGCGCGCACTTATGAACAGCATTTAAAGTATGCCAAAGAGTATCGTAAGGCATTGTCGGAAAGAGGTATTAAATAAAAAAACTTTGTTTTTATTTAGTTTAATAATCTAAGATGTAAAAATTGGCAAAGTTTTAAAGTTTAGTAGTTTTTTATTGCGACAATAAAACTAAAATCGTTTTTAGTTGGGTTTTCTATTGTGATGGCTATTTGGGCGTTGTTGTACATAATCCAACCGATTTGTGCTGCTTTTTTGTCTTTTGATGCGTAGTCTTGGAGTTTGAGTCTTTCTGTTTGCGAATTTTTTGCTGTTTTTGCATCGGTTTCTATGCTTAGATTTATGGGTGCGCAATTTTCGGCAACAGCAAATATTTCAATGTTATTGCTACCGTTTATGGTATATTGTACGCTACTTTTTGCTTTTATTGCGCCAACGTAGTAATAAAAACTTATGTTGCCAGAGCGTAGAATGTGGGCTGGATTAACTTCTACTGTTTCTAAATTCATCAGCATTGTGTCGATGTACGCAGGAAGAAATTTAAAATGTCCTTTGCAACTTATTTCTGACAATGTGTTTTCTTTTTTGAAACTTTGGCATTGGTTGGCATGTTGATAATAAATTTGAGTGTTGTTGAAGATAAAAATTTCGTCTTTACCGTTTTGTGCGGGTGTATAGTTTTGAATGCACTTTTCGAGCATTGTTGGGTTTTGACTTTTTGCAGCGGTGGCAGCTTCTATGCAGTAATTTTTGAATGCTTGCATTTCTTTTGTAGATTTGTATGCTTGTCCGTTGACGTATGAGCTTATTGTTAAGCAAACTAATGTTAAAATAAAGATTTTTTTCATTTTTTGGTAGTTTTTAGTGTTAATCAATCATTATAAAAGCCGCCCAAAGGTGTGGCTGAGTAAATTGTTCACGCATTTTTTTTATAGCATCAGAAAAAGCTGTATGTTTATCATTTCCAGCCAAATAGTTTTCGTAAAAATATGTTATCAGAGTTTTGGTAGCGTTGTCGTCAACTTTGTGAAGACTCATTATTATAGTTTTAGCACCAGTTTTTTTAAAACCGCGTTGCAAACCAAGAACGCCATCGGAAGAAATTTCACCGTTGCCAGTTTGACATGCAGCAAGAACAGTTAGGTCAAGATTTTTGAAACTAAGTCCAGCAATTTCTAATGCTGTTAGTATTCCGTCGCTTGCATTGATTGGCGCATTACTATAATTTGACAATACAGCCGATGCGCCAGCCATGTATAATCCTGAATTACAAAGCGAACGGTATTCTTTGTTTAATATTCCTTCGTCGCTTGGGGTATTATTTGGAGAGTTGAAAAAACCATGAGTTGAAATATGTATTATGCCAATTTCTTGTCCCGAAAGATTTTTGAAAGCATCTTCAGTACCTTTGTCGCCAAATCCCTCTGCCACCGAGTATCCGTTGTCTTTTAGCATTTTTGATACAGTTTCTACTTCAGCTTTTGATTGAGGAAGTTCGCCAAGTTGACCACCGCGAGTAAACGAAATTATTTGGTTTGTAGCGGTTAATGTGTCTATTTGTTCGTAAGAAAAATTGTAGTTGAGACCACCGAAAATGGCTGCTTTTTTATTTTGTTTATTGTTTTGAGGTATAGCTATTTCGCGTGTTGACGAAAGTCGGTGCATGTTGTGACAATTGTCTATAAAAATGCCATTTTCGTTGGCAAGATATTCAATAGCTATGTTGTGGAGCATTCCTGATGGCGAAAAATATATGTTTTTTGCATTTTTTATGTATGGTTCCAATGGTTTCCAAACAAGGTTGTACAAATAAGGTTTGGTATGATATTGATTTGCTTGTAGGTTTTCTAATTCTTGTTTTGTAAAAAGTTTTATAATTATTGGGTGTAACATATCGTTTTTTAGTAGTAATGCAGCGTATATTTCTTGATTGTTTAGGTTAAAATTTAAAAATTCTATTGCAATGTCGGTGCTATTAAGAGCTAATTGTATGTCGCTTGTTTTTATGTTTAGTTTTTGTTTGTAACTATCAATTTCCAACACTTGTGTTACAATGGAGTTTGATAGAGCATTTATCTCTTCCAAAAGCTCATTGATGTTGGCAGTTCTGTTTTGTACAGATAGAGAATATTGTTTGTTTAATGTAGAAAGAAGAAGCATAAGTTTTTCATAATTGGAAATTAGTTCTTTGTCGCCGCTATTTTCTATTGTTTTTTTTATTTCTATTTCCGTATTTAGTAACATTCCTTTTGTTAGAAGTTGAGCGTCGAATGCTTTTTCTGCCAAAAAGCCATCGTTATTTTCGAGAGCTAAGGTTGGAAGTTGCCTTGTAAACCAATCCCTATGTTTTTCCAAAAAGGCTGTACGTTGCCTTAACGGTAAAAATGGAAAATTGTTAACTATTATTTGCGAAAGCGAGTTACAAGCTAATCTTGTGGCGGCATTTGAGCGATCTTTGTTTCCTACTTTGGAATAGTATAGAGCGAGTTTTTGTAGTGATGTTATGTTGTCGGGCTGTTTGTCGCCAATTTGTTTGCGCATTTTGAGAGATTGTTCTTCAAAATCTACCGCATTTTGATATTGTTTTTGCAAATAACAATAGTATGCAATGTTGCTCAGCGACTTAGCCGTAATAGGATGGCCATCGGGAAATTTTACTTGGTAGATGTTTAATGCTTGGTTTTCTAATTCGTATGCTTTTTTTGGATTTGTTGTGCTGTTGTAAAAGGCTAAGTTGCTTAAAGATTTAGCTTGTTGAAGTTGAGCAACATCGGTTTCTATAGCTTTTCTAATTAAGAGAGCTTCGTTTTCTAAGGCTATTGCGCTGTCGGTTTGTCCTATGTGGTGTTGTATTTTTGCTAAGAATGAGAGTTTTGAAGCGTATTTGAGATTATATTTACCTGCTTTGAGTTGAGATCTTATCTCCAGTGCTTGTTTTTGCATTTGGGCTGCAGTATTTAAATCTCCGATATAATAATAGTTTGATGCCATTATATCAAGAGCGTTGACGTAGAAAATATGTCTTTTGCCTATTTTATTCGATATTATTTCCATTGTTTTTTGGGCGTTGTTAACAGCCTCGGCATAATTTCCAACGAGAGATTGATATTTTGCAAGTTTTGTAAGTATTTCGGCATAGAGCATAAAATTGTCCCAAATGTTAGCAGGAGTATCATTAAGTATTTTTAGGCATATTTCAATCGATTTGTTGGTGTTGCCTATTTGACTATAATATTCGGCTATACCTATTGATATTTTTACATAGTCGGGAGTATCTTTGCCAGAAAGTTTTTCTATAAGTTTTAGCGATTGAAAGTATAAATCTTTTGCTACGTTGTAGTTGCCTGCTTCAAGATTATAGTTGGCGGCATTTTGTATAAGGTTGGCATAGATATAATTTTCGGTGTTGCCAAGAAGTTCTGATGCCAATGTCATGCATTTTTCTATGTTGTTTATTGCTTCGGAGAAATCTCCGAGATAATAACATATTTCGGCATAGCATTGATATAGTTTTACAAAAGAAATGTTGTGTTCTCCATATTTATTGCCAAAAGCAGTTATTATTTGGTTTGCTTTGTAATATTGGGTTTCGGCATTTAGTATTTCGTTGCAAACAAGATAGCAATATGTAAGGTTTATAAGCGAATATGCGTGTTCAATAGAAGTTATCTCGCCCCAAAGACTTTGGGCTTCTAAGGCGTAAGAAACGGCATTATCGAAATCGGATTTTAGAAGGCAATTTTCGGCGAGTAAGTCTAAGATTTCTGCATGTAGCCAATCGTTGTTTTCTACAAGGTTTTCGGCTTGAAGAGCAAAATCTTCGGCAGCATGATAGTCAGCTAAATGAGAACACGAGTAGGCTAAATTAGCGAGTGAATGTATTTTGGGGATATTGTCGGCATTGAGAGTGTTTTTTAGGTCTAAGGCTTTACTTTCGAGTTCGAGTGCGGTTTTAAATTCGCCTTTTTGATTTTTTATTTTAGCCGATGCAGAAAGTTGCATTGCATAATCTAATGTTTGTGTGTTTTTTGTAAGTTTTTTTAAGTCTTCAAGTTCATTTTCTGCTCCTTGTATGTTGCCCATTTTTAAATTGTAGTCGATAAAATATGGCAATATTTTGGGTCTATAGTTTTTTTCAAATTCATCGGTTTCTTGAGGTTTTGTAAAAACGTCAATTGCTTCATCATAACGCCCTTGTTTGTAAAGTTCGCAGCCATATTTTATCAAACTGTCGTAATTCATTTTTTGTGAATAGATTGCTTGTATGCAAAATATCATTGCTATTGTTAATAATATTTTTTTCATGATTTTTGGATGTTAACTTTTTACGTGTTAAGGCGTTTGTGTGTTATTTTTGAGGCTGTTGTTATTTCATATCTGGCATTTTTTTGTCTTGATTTTGCTGTTGATTTTGCTGCCCCTGTTGTTGAATTGTTGTATTTTGCGTGTTTATTCCTAATGCGCTCATTACTTGTTGTTTAGTGTAGGTCATTGGAGCTTGAGTAAAAGAGCATATCCATGTGTTTGAATTTTTGCTCCATGTTTGTTTTATAGTGTTGGACAAGTCTTGTTTTATTGTTGATTGTTTAGGACGGTCTTTCCAATCGTCTTTCCAATTTTTTGCAAATTCTTGTGAAACTCCGCACAATTCTTTTAGTGTTATTGCCACTTTGTATTGTCCCGTACCCCACGCATCGTGATAAATTCCGTGAGTATCGCGTACACCTATGTATGAGCGAGGAATAATAAAACAATCGCCTGTTATGCTACAATTTTCGGATTTTAAATTTTTGCCGCGTATAAATCTAAAAATGCCATCTTGTTCGAGTGTATTTTTGCTTATGGATATGTTGGAAGTAAATTCTCCAAGTTTTACGTCTTTGTGTATTTGTATGGCTTGGTTAATCCATGATGACGAGAACTCTATTTTTATTGATAGAGAAATGTTTCCTCTGTCATCAAAAGAATATGGTTTTCGTTCGGCAAATGTTCTTGAACTATCGTTAGGTAAGTTGCAGAGCGTGGGATTGAATGTTAGTGTATCTAATTTAAGTTCAAATTTAGAGTGTTTTAATATGCGTGCCACAGAAATATCTGAGGTGTCGAGGCTGCAAGAAATGAATAATACAGTGTCTTGCCCGCGTTTTTGTAGGCAAGATAATCCGTTGAATGCCATACCGCATGGATCGAGTGCGCCAGCATCGGAAATGGTGGTGTAAAAATCGTCGATGTTTTCTATCATCAATAATTTTTTTTCAAAAGAACTTTCTTTTTTTACAGCGTTTTGCCAGTTTTGTTTTTTGTTTTTAATGGCGGAGGTTATGGTAGAAAAGGTTGCCGATGCAAGTGTTGATGTGCTTTGTCCGAGAACACCGAATGCTGCTGTTTCTGTTATGGAGAGCAGTCCACTAAAAAAAGCACCTCTATTTTCTGAAGCCAATGCTTCGGCTTGTTGTTGATATTTTGCAGATATTTTTTTTGTTATGTTTGGGCTGTTGATGACTTTTACTTCGTATTTTTCTACGTTGGAGGGATAGAAATTAATTTCTACATCTGCTTGTCGGTCTATTTTCTGAGCATTTAAACCAATACAAAGAAAAATTGCTGATATTGTTGTTGTTATTTTTTTCATTTTTATAATGTTTTATAGTTGTTTAAATTCCGTCAATGAGTATAAATGCTGCCCAAAAGTATGGTTTATCTAAATAATCTACAACGATTTCGCGCTCTGTTGTTATGTTTGCCATTATGCTTTGAGAAAATTGTGATGTTTTTATTTTTATTTTTTCGTTGAATGTGCGAACTTTTTCTTGCGCTAATTTTAATGATTCGTATTTTGTTTTGCCTTGGTTGTAAAAATAAAAAAAATGTGTCATAAGAATCCTTGTCGCGAGGTCATCTACATCCCAAAGTGATACAACAATGGAATTTGTACCAGCTTTTTTAAGTCCTCTTGGAATACCCGATGGTCCGTCGGGTGCAGCCATCCCAATTCCCGTTTGGCATGCCGACAGCACCGCTAAGTCCAACTTGGAAAGATTGAGTTCGCTTATTTCTAAGGCGGTAAGGTAGCCATCTTCCAAAAAATTATTGCTATAATATTGTTTGGATGTGATGTTGGCACCAGAGCATACCAATCCACATAAAAGCATGGTTGAATCTATTGAGTTGTTGTTTATTTGCTTGTTGTTATCAGTGTCCATAATGCCTAACGAATATCCGTGGGTAGATATTAGAGCCATGTCGGCTTTGGGTAGGTTGGTTTTTACATAGTCTTCTGTCCCGTAGCCCTTAATTATTTTTATTGGGTTTTTAACATTGTTTTTCAATACGTTGTAAATCGAGTCTATTTCTACTATGGAGTTGCTAAGATAATTCCAAAGTATTGAATGTCCGCTGTTCCAAAGTATTGTGCTGCCGAGTCGGTTGGGTATTGTATCTGTGTGGCGAATTACCGATGAGGTGTCGTTGTAGTCGAGGCCACCGACGAGCAAGGCTGATTTTGCGTTTGATGTTGTGCGGTTACATAATACGCGTGATGATGATAGCCTAAAAAGTTTTAGGTCAGGTCTATCGAAACATATATATTCAATTGCAAGGTTGTGAAAAATTCCTTCTGGACTAAAATATATATTTGAATTTTGTGGAATATTTTTGGTTATGTTGTTCCATATTTTTCGCGAAAGAATAGTGTCGGAATATAGTTGATTTTTTGATTCACGATTCAACGATATTATGCAACTATTTACTGTAAAATTTTGTTTGCCTACTTTAAAATTTTCTATTTCGTCGGTAGTAAATAATGGAATAAATTTTACATCACCTATTTTGGGCATTAACAATGCAGCATATTTTGTTTGGTTATCTTTGTTGTAACGAATAAATTCTAAAACAAATTCGTTATTTTTTATTTTTTTTCTTATGTCGTTAGAGTTGGTTTTTATATCATTAACAAAAGATTTAAAACTTGGTAATTTTTCAGAAAGTTGCTTTTCCATTGTTTCTATCTCTTGCCAAATTTCTTTTTGTGAATTAATGTCAACGGTATATGCTGTTGATTTTTTTTGTAGAATTTTTTGGTATATTTCCGATAGGTTTTTGTTTGTTGATGTTAGTTTTTCAAAATTTCTATTGGCTTGAACAAGTAACGATTTTGAAAAAACTGCCACATCAAATAAAAAGTTAGGATTTGTATTTTCGGTTGCAAAACATTGTTCTACAAGTGGTTTTTGAGAGAACCAAAAGTTTAGTCTTTCGTTTTCCGACATGTATGCAAAGTTTTCGGCAATATATTGGCGTTCTTTATCGAAATATATCTTAAATTGTTTTGTTGCATCGCCAGTTTTTTTGAATGTAAGTAATATTTGAGCTTTTTTTCTTAGAGAAGTTATATAGTCAAAATGTTTTTCACCGAGTTTTTTCTTTTGCCAATCTATTGATTCGTCAATGTTTTTGATTGCTTGTGTATAATCTTTTTTTTCTGCTTGTACTACTGCCAAGTTTGCAAGGCAAATGTATCTTTTTGCATCGTTAAGGTCGAAAAGTTTGATGGCAGCTTGCAACGTACTATCTGCTTTTTCAACCTTGCCCATTTGCCAAAATATGTAGCCTTTGTTTTGAAGTGCTATTTTGTGGTTTGATGTTGTATTTTTGTTGAGAGCAGAGTCTAATATTACTATTGCTTCGTTAAATTTGCCAAGTCTTGAATATGCTGCAGCAAGGTTGTTGAGCCTAATAGTTTCGTCGGGAGCATCATTCATTCCGATAAGATTATCTATTGCATTTTGATATTGCCCCAATAATATTTGTATGTCGCTTATGTTTAGAATAATTGCCTTACGTGTCTGTCCATTGGTTGTGTTTAGGAGTTTGTTGTAATATTCCAATGCCTTGCTGTATTCTGAAATAGAAATATAGTTGCGAGCCAATGCTTTGTAAACTCTGTTTTTCTCAAATGTTTTTGTTGCTTGGTTTTCTGCACGTTTGTAAATGCTAATTGCTTTAAAATAAAGTTTGGCATGTTCGGCATCTTGTCCATTTTTTAACAGCGTTTGAAAGTTGCTTTGCGAAAAACTGTTGATGGAGATGAATTGAAAAAATATAAATATGACTAATAATTTTTTCATTTACAATTAGTTTATTCCGTCAATTATTATGTATGGACATAAATGATATGGTGTGTCAAAATTATCAATATTTTTTTTCATAACGAAGTCTTTTGCCAATTTTAGAGCTTCGCATTTATTTTTCCCTTGTTTTAGGTTTTTAAAAAACTCTGTCATTATTTTTTCTGCCGATTTGTCGTTTATTTGCCAAAGAGTTACCATCATTGAATTAACGCCAGCTTGTTTTAATCCACGAGGAATGTTAAATACGCCGTCACGATTAACTGCTCCTAAGTTGGTTTGACAAGCCGAAAAAATCATAAAATCCACACCGCTAAGGTCGAGCCTACTCATTTCGAGTGCGGTGAGAAGTCCATCGTTGAGGTGTCGATTGGTGCTGTCGTCCATAGAATATACGTTAACGCCCGAAAGTGCAATGCCACACATCGACATAATGCTATCGGCATAAATATTGTCGGCTAAATTACAATCTTTTTTTATTTCTATGTCAGAATGGTTGTAGCCATGAGTGGAAATAATAACGGTTTTGTATTGTGGTAATTCTTTTTTTACAACTTCTTCGCTTGCTTGATTGCGTATCAACACCTTGGTTTTTTGTGCCTTAAATGTATTACGAGCATTATATATTTCGTAAATTGAGTTGCTAAGAAAAGAGTATGGTACTATTATGCCGTTTTTGCGAAGCATTTCGCATCCCGAACGATCTGGTTCGTTGTTTTTGGCTTGTCCTACGGACGTCGAAACATTATAATTGAGGCTACCAATGTATAATATTGAATTGTAATCTTGTTGATTTTTCTTTTCAATTAACGTTCTCATTGACGATAGCCTAAAAAAATTGAGATCTTTGCGAGAAAAACAAAGGTATTCGATGGCGAGTTGATGAAAAATGCCGTCGGGACAGAAATAGACATTTGCGTTTTGGGGAATGTCTTTTACAATTTCGTCCCAAATTTTGCTGCCGAGTAAGGTATCTCTGTATAAAACATTTTTATGTTGTACAAACGGATTTCCGGGTTCATTTATACATTCTCTAACAGTTGCATATCCATCTCCAACTTCAAGAGTTTCAATTTCTTGCTCGCTAAATAGTGGGACAAATTTTGTGTTGCCACCTTGTAATACAATAGCTGCGTAGTGCATTGTGTCGTTTTTGGAATAATATATAAATTCAACTGCGGCATCGTTTTCTCCTATGGTTTTACGAATGTGTCCACCTTTTATTTGCAAACTATTTATGTAATTGCCAAAGTCGGGTAGGCTTTCCATTAGTTGTTTTTCGATGTATCGTATGTTATCTTCTATTTCCTTACGTTCTTCGCCTGTTGTAATTAAAGTTTTTGCTCTCATTTCGATAAGAGAATCGTATTTTTCTGATAGATTTTTGTTGTTACTCATCTGCATATAAAAGTTTCTGTTGGCAGATGTAAGTATAGATTTTGAAAAAACAGCAACATCGAACAGAAATTCAGGATCATTATTACCAATGAGGTAACATTCTTCTATAAGAGGTTTTTGACTATGCCAAAAGTTTAGGCGTTCTTGTTCGGTCATAAACGCAAAGTTTTGGGTTATATAATTCCTTTGAAGGAAAAAATATTGAAAAAACAATTCCGTAGCATCGCCAGTTTGACCCGATTCAAACACTATTTCTGCTCTTTTGCGAATTGAGTTTATGTAGTCTTGATGTTTGTTGCCAAATTTGTTTTCTTGCCAGTCTATTGCCTCGTTTATTGTTTCTAAGGCCTGTTCATATTTCTTTAACCCAGCTTTAACCTTGGCAAAATTGCCCATGCAGATATATTTGTTTGGGTCGTCTTGATTGTATAGAATTATTGCTTTTTCGAGTAGTTTTTCGGCTTCTGCATAATTTTTTTGTTGCCAAAGTATGTAGCCTTTGTTTTGTAATGCAATTTTGTAATTGGGAGAGGTTTTGTCTTTAAGAACGTTGTCGAGTAGAATAAGAGCCTCGTTGGGTTTGCCCAATTTTGAATATGCGGCAGATAGATTTGTAAGTCTTACGGTTTCGTCGGGAGAGTTTTGCATATCTTTAAGATTGTCTATCACTTTTTGATATTGCCCGGTAAGAATCCATAAATCGCTAAGGTTTAGCAATATTTTCTTTTGGTTTTCTTGATTGTAAATTTTTAAAAGTTTTTCGTAATAATCGGTGGCGTGAACATAATCCGAAATTTCTTTATAGCTATCTGCCAATGCTTTATAAACCCTATTCCTTTCGTATGCTTTAGAAGTTTTTTTCTCAGCTTTTTTATAAAAATCAATTGCCTTTTGATATTGACCTTTTTTTTGACATTCGTTGCCAGCATTGTAATAATTTTGAAAATTTTGACCAATACAAATATTATAAAAAGTTGTTAATAAAACAAGGAGTAGGAAATTTTTCATTTGGCTATGTGTTAATGATGTTTAATAAAATCTGCGGAAAGAATTATTTTGCAAATTTTTCCGCAGAAGTTGTTAGTTAATTATGAAATAGCATTAGATGTGATTAATTGTGTCCAATAACAGCGCGGTTGTAAACATTACCTCTGTTTACAACTTTAATTTTGAATGTACCAGTCCAAGATGGACGCCAAGAAACATATTCACGATCAGAATAACTTACAGAGCGAGCAATCAAATTGCCATTTTCGTCATAAATATAAAGGTCAAGGTCGGTGTCTCCATCGCCAATTACGTTTGCTTCGCAGAAAGAATTGCCGTAGAATGTACGAGTTATCCAAGAATATCCGTTAGCAGGAATGTCATGTCTGATATATTCTAAGCCCACTGAACTACCTCTTGTTGCAGAACTATTTACTTTGTCGATGAGTGCAAGTAATGTTTTGTCGCCTGCGGCAAATTTTTTTGCATCGGCAAGAAGTTTTGTAACGTCAAGCGAAATTTCACCTTTTTTTTGGTCTGATTGTTTTGCAACTCCAGAATCTTCTGTTTTTTCTTGCGTTTCTTTCATGCCAGATTCTTTTACTATTTGGGCTGCTTGGATTAACGGTAATGCAGATTTGTTGGCATAACCGTATGTTGAAAGACTTGCTGCCAATTGAAAACTTTGACTTGCCTCTGATGCTTGTCCAATAGCTTCTTTAGATTCGTCTTGTGCCCAAGCTCCTGCTGTGATGGTGCAAAATGCCATCGCTGCTAATAAAAATTTTTTCATGTTTTTTTATAAATTTTGCCCTTTCGCGGCCTTAGAAAGGTTTGTTAATCTTATTAATACGCGGAAACGCAGGCCAGCTATGCAAATTCTTCTTTTCGTAATCTCGTTTCTGAGGTCCTGAGAAAAACCCTTGGTCTAAGATTACAACAATAGCTAAACCTGCGCCCTACAGCGCGGCATCAGCTATGCTGTAACTCGAGACCAATTGAAATTTCTCAGGTTTCAGAAACCTCGAAACAGCATAACGTTTCCGTTAAAAAAAAATATATTTTTTGCGGAGAAATGCGCGCGCACTATTTCTCCACATACAAAAGTACGAAATATTTTTTATTTTAGTATGTTTTCAAATAATTTTTTTTTATTTTGACAATTTCATTTGAACGGGCAGACTCATAGGTTCGCCATTACGTTGGGTTGGGTATTATAAGTGGGCGTATGGAAGGCAATTTTGCTACCTTCCATACGCCCACTTATCTAATTTATTGAATGTAATTAAATTGTATGGTGGCGGATTTACGTGTCCGCCAGTTATAATTTCAAATTAGCGCAAGGTACAATAGGCAAAAAAAAATTATCCATCGGTGTAAAATGGTTTGTTGCGACAGATAATTTTAGTGGGTTTCAATTGGAGGTAACCAAAAGCAAAGCACAATGTAAAAATCGAAGTGGTGTAAAGAGGTTAGTCTTAAACTACATTGTTGCATTACTCTCAAAGTAAGCCCAATTATAATGCAAAATTGTCGTCAAGGTATTCTTGAAATTTGTCTTTATATTGGTCGCTTATGGGCAAAAAAGTATTTCCATCAAAAACCACTCGTTGTTTGTCTATTATTGTTATTTTGTCAAGGTTGACAATAAATGATCGGTGTATGCGCATAAACCGGTTTGGTGGTAGATAGTTTTCAATGGCTTTTATCGTAAGAAGTGTCATTATAGGTTTTTGATCTTCCATATGAAAACGGATGTATTCGCGCATGCTTTCGATGTATTTTACTTTGTCGAAATTGATGCGCATTACCTTGTATTCTGATTTTATGAAAATGAATTTGCCATTTCCTTTGAAGTTGGTATTTGCTCTTACGCTGGATTCTTCGTCGTTATCAATAGGTCTAACTTTTAGCCAACTTTCGGCTTTCATGGCGGCGCGTCTAAAATCTTCGTAGGCTATTGGTTTAAGCAAATAGTCAACGGCGTTAACTTTAAAACCTTCCATAGCGTATTCGCTGTATGCAGTGGTAAATATTACCAACGGTGGTTTTTTAAGGCTTTTTACAAGGTCTATGCCGTTTAGGTTTGGCATATTGATGTCAACAAACATAAGATCGGTGTCGTTTTTTTCCAAAAACTTCAATGCTTCTACCGAACTCTCAAAACTGCCAATGAGTTCAAGTCCTGATGTTTTTTCTATGTACGCCGATATTTGTTTTAATGCTAACGGTTCGTCGTCAATTGCTATACATTTCATAATGGTAATGTTAAAAATACACTAAAAATTTTGTTGTCGGCATCAATTTTAAACCCGTAACTATTACCATAAATAAGATCAAGTTGTTTTCGGGTGTTAGCGATACCTATTCCGCCTTGTTTTTTTGTTGTTACACCTTGTTTGTTGTCGTTTGGGGCAACACTATTGATACACGAAAATAGCAAATTGTCGCTTTCTATGGTAAATTTTATGTTTACAAACGACTGTGTTGTGTAACTTATCCCATGTTTAAACGCGTTTTCAATCAGCGAAATAAACATAAGTGGTGCTATGTTTTTTTCTGGCGGATTTTCGGGATAAATATAAGAAATTTTTACTTTATCCGAAAATCTCATTTTCATTAGTTCTATATAACTGGATATAAATTCAAACTCTTTGGCTAATGGAACGGTGCTACTACTATTACATTCGTAAAGTAGGTAACGCATTAGTTTTGAGAGTCTTATTATTGCATCTTGTGCCATTTCGCTGTCTATATCCACCAGTGCATGTATGTTGTTGAGCGTATTCATAAAAAAATGCGGACTTACCTGATTTTTTAGCGAATTGAGTTGTTTTTCGCTTATTTGTTTTTCTAATAGTGCATTTTGATATTGTACTTTGCTCATTCTAAAGGCAAGCCTTAAACCAGTGTCAAATCCAGCAAGCAATGTAGCCGATAGCACCATTGACAGCACCATTATTATTTTTTTAGGACGACGATGCCAATTTGGATGCATTTTATCATTTGCAAAGTCTGGTTTGTGGTTGTATTGTTCCAATTTTTCGTTGAGTGGAAATGGTATTGTGTCGCCCATGATTGCTTGTGGGGGGCATGCCATATCTTTGTGTATTTCGTCGTGTATGTCTTTGTGGTTAGGTGGAGAGCCATCGAGTAGCGATTTCCAATCGGCGACCACAAGGGTGCTTTCGGGTGATGGAAAAGCTGGCGAATGTAATAGTTGCCATGAGCCAAAAAGTATTATTGTTAGCAGTATGGCTGCTAAATATGCTTTTACTTTACCGTGAAATAGCAGTTTGGGCAAAAAAATGAAGTGGTTGACTATGAATATAGCAAAAAACGGCCATAGCATTTTCCATGTGCGTAATAGTTCGTCTAATGTTATCTGCTCTGTGTTGGATGTAAACACTGGCATTATAAATACCACTATCCAAATAATGGAAACCAATAGGGTTTCTGATATTTGGATAGAAACCCCCGTTGGTTTACCGTTTTTGCTTGTAACGTCCATTGAGTTTTAGAAATTATAACTATATGAAAATGCGAAAATATGTTTGTAGATGTCTTTTATTTTGTTTGGGTTGTTGAAGTTTTCTTGAAACATGTATTCAAACCCGATTTTGTTGTGCTTGTTTAGTTTTTGTTTTAAACCAAACGTCCATCTATCGCGGTCAACATCTTTGAGCGCAAGGTTTTGAAACCATTCATAACTTATGTACGGTGTAAGTTTAATTGGTTTTATTTTATAATCTACTTCAAAACGATAGCGTAAATATTCTTTGCGTCCGTAGTTGACACTTCCTTTTTCAAAGTCTTCGTTATAGTTGCAATATCTAAAACGAAATTCAAATTTAAAATTGCCAGCAGGTAGTTTGCCTTTTAAGTCGGCAGAAAGCCTATTTACCCATTCGTTTTGAGGATCTTCGCTACCATCGTGTTCGAGGTTAAACCTATATTGCAATCCAACAGAGAAGTATTTTATTGGCTCGTAACTTATTTTTGGGGTTATAAGCCATTGTTTTTGGTCTTCTCCAGTGCGAAAACGACCTTCTGTTTCTAATCCAGCTTCAAGTTTTTTGTCAAGAAAACTTTTTGTTACGCTTGCGCCGAGATGTATGTATTTGCGGCTTTCGCTTTGTGAATATCCATTTAGGCAAAACGCCATAACGGACATTAGTATAATTAGTTTTTTCATTTTTTTTCTTATTTGTTAATTAGTGTTCTATTGTTATTTTGTGTTCGTTGTTTGGAGAATATTCTGGAGAAAAGAATATTTTTATGTATGCTACGTCTTTTAAGTAGTCTATTTTTGATATAGAGTATCTTTTTAGAGGGATTCCTACACGTTTTTCAAGGTCGGCTTTTAATATTTCTTTGTCGGCAAGGTTTACATTTTCAATTTTTTCGTATATTACATCAAGAGAAGCTTCTTTTCTTATGAAGTATTTTTCAAGATAGTAGAGTACAACGAGTATTGCAAGGTTTGTTACAAAAAGTTCCAAAAAACTGATTTTTTTATTGGCTAATGCATTGAGTACTGCTATGCCTATTACTACGAAAAGATAAGTCATTTCGCGGATTGGAATGGCATCGGTTCTGTAGCGTATTATGCCAAACACTGCAAATAGTCCGAGAGCAAAACCAAGTTCCATTTTTACGCTTTCGAGCAAGAAACAGAGCAAAAAGATTGTTGTTCCAAGAGCAAGAAATGCAAAGCAAAATTCTTTGCGTCCAGATTCTTTGGCGTATAGGTGTTTTATCAGTAGCAATATTACTACTGTGTTGAATGCAAATCTAAAAATTAATTTTCCGAAGTCGCGAAAGTCTATAAGCGACATGTTGAAAATCTTAAAATTTTCGAGCCATTCTATAAGTGATGCGTCTAATATCATTTTTTTATTTTTTTTATTCTGGGTTAATACTAAATTTTTTATAAGGATACTTTTGCGTTTTTTTGTACAAGTCTGAGTTTCATTTTAAAGATGTTTGCTTTAAGACCATGCTGTTTATTAAGCACTCGTCCCATACAATATTTGCTGAAACCTTGTTGTTTTACTCCAGCTTCGGCTAATGCCATTCGTAGTGGAGATGCTGGGGCGTGGGCTTCGTGTTTAAGTTCAACAATAGAAAAACCGTTTTCCACTCTGCTTGCGTTTTCGTCAATGAATGTAAGTTCGTTGTCTATTGTGCATCGTTCGCCCATGTCTTTTTTAACGAGTGTTATCCTGTGAAACCTATTTGTTATAACTTTTTTTAGGTCTTGTGGGTTAAATGGCTGTTGTTTTGCCAAAAACTCGTATTCTTCTGGTGTTATTTCTGATAGCGGTGTAAATACTTCTATACGTTTTTTCTTAGTTTTGCCTTTATTGTTTTTGTGCTTTACTTCCAAAAACGAATTGTTGGTGTCGAGGTAACTACGTTTTCTTACTTTGTAACGGTCGAGTTTTCCATTTTGATGGTCGGTAAAAAAACGGTTGTCTGGTGTGTCAAAATAAACTGTTTCGTATGCCATATATTCAAGACCGTTGATTTGCAAAACGTAATAATCGTTGGCTATTTTGGGTAATACCTTCGTGAATAATACCTCGCTTGATAGAGGAAATTTGCTATCAACTCGATTCATAAAATTGGCTTTGCCTATGTTGTCGAGGCCAATTGGTTCAAAATTTTCCAAAACTTGCAAATTCATAATTATGCAGTTTAGTTTTTTGTTTTACCAACTTAATTTATGATTGCCAGGAGCATTTCCACCTCCGCCAAAACCACCTGTACTATTTGATGTACATTTGCCTGATGTTAGTGTTATTGAGGTTGAACTTGAACCAGTGGCAGAAGTGGCAGGGTAGTAGAAGTTAAATCCTTCAACATATTCACTACCGCTTACTGTGGCGTTGGTTATAAAACTATATTTAGCCGAACCAAGTTTTGGCGATGAAATGGTAGCCACTTGGTATGCTTGCGGAACTTTCCATGCCATTATGTTATTTCCGTCGGCATCGTTTACAGCGAGGAATGTGTTGGCAGAACCGCTCAACGAAGTAAATACTGCTGTTTGTGTTGCGCTTGGGGCAGATGCCATTCCTTGAGAACCAACAGCCATAACAATGCCACCTGTAATTTGAGGTTCGTAGTTGTCGCCAGCATCAAGGGGTTCGTTGCTTGATGAATTTTGAGATACGAGTACTACGCCACCGTTGATGTACATTGAGCCGTTGGAGTCAAGTCCGTCGCCAGTTGCTTGTACGTATATATTACCACCGTTGATAACGAGAGATATGTTTGATGACGAACTTGAAGAAGTGTTTCTAAACATTGGACCACCACCGCCCATTTGCTCATTTCCGTCCGATGCGTTGAAAGCATCATCGGTAGAGTTTACTTTTATTGTGCCATCGTTGATTGTTATAACAACACCTTGTATTCCTTCGTAACAGCCTGTAATGTCAATATATCCGCCATTGATTGTTACGTTGCCTGTTCTTAGACTGGTTTTATCGTTTTTCTTTGTGGTAATACCGTGTCCATTGCCAGATTCTCCACTTTTTGTATATGTTGGAGAGAGAGTAAATGTTCCTCCGTCGATTGTTATATCGCCATCGGCTGCAATACATTTGTCAGATTTGAGAATGGTGTAATTTCCGTCTTTTATGTTAATTGTTCCAGCGGCATTGATACCCTTGTCGGCTGAAGTTATTGAATTAAATGTGCCGTTGTTAATGGTAACGTGCGATTCTGATGTTATACCATCGTCAACTGCCGTTATCGAAAATACGCCATTATCTATCTGTGTTGTACCTGTACTATGGATGCCATCATTTTGTGCTGTTATGTTAAAAGTACCACTTTTTATTAGTACGAAACCTTTGTCGGTTTTGTCTGAAGTGGTTTTTATGCCGTGTTTTTGTGCATTGCTTGTTATTACACCATCGCGGATTATAAGATAATCTTTGGCTTGAATTCCGTTGCCACCAGCAGTAGCGGTTATTGTTCCATTGTTGATAATTAAGCCATCGGTAGATTTTATTGCAGCATATTTTGAGGCTGTTATTGTTAATTTGCCAGTTGCTTGGTCGCCAGCCGAGATATACAAATCTTGTTTAGAATGTATAGTTGCGGTAGAATCTGTGCCACTATATGTGGACGAAAAAGCGTTTTCAGTGTCGTCGCTAATGAGAATTGAAACTTTTTCAGCGGTGAGTATGTGTAGCGCAGGTCCGCTTGAACAACTAAAATCTGCATCTTGGAGTATTAATTTTACAGTACCTTCGTCGCCTTCAACCACATCTACAACAATTTTTCCATCAGAAAGGTCGCCCGTTACGATGTAATCGCCGCTGGCTGTGATTGTTGCTGTTGTGCCGTCGGCTGTTGCGCCTGTGCCTTCCACTGCAACAGATGTTGTTTTTCCAATTATTTTGTTGGCGGTGGAGGTATTAAATTGGTAGTCAGATTCTTCTTCGTTTACTATTGATGTATCTACAGTGGTTGCATAGCTTGTTTTGTCTGTAGAAGAACTTGATGATGTTTGGTAATAGTCGTCGTTTTTCCAAATTTCTTTGCAACCAGTTGACATTACCGCCGAAAAAATGCCAAATGCGGCTGCTATTATTAAAATTTTTTTCATGGTGTGTGTTTTTTTTTAGTTAACCTTTTAATTTTTTACAAAAATATAGTGTGATTTTGTAAAAAAAATGTAAAATCAACACTTTTCGGCGTTTTTTCTGCAAATAGGCTTTTTTTCTTTATTTTAACGTTTTAAAATTGAAAGTTTTGTTATAATATTGAAAATCAATTGTTTATATTATTTTTCTATTTTTTTTTAATTACAAGTTGTTTTATTTTTTCTATTAATTGGTGTTTTTTTCTTATGGTTTGTGCCATAAAAATTGCATGTAATTTAAACTTAAAAAATATTCTGTAAAATTTATTCGACTAATATAAACCATTAAAACAAAAATGTAATTCTTATCAACACTCCGCCTGGGTAAACATTGTTTTGTAGAGGTTTGGTGTTGTTTATGTTGAATAAGAGCATGTAGTTGACGCTGCTTTTTTCGCCAAATGCCATTCTGTATCCTGCCCCTGCCAATATTGGAACGTCCCAAATACGGTCGGCATCGGGGTTGTATGGTGTATTGGTTTTAAATATTTCTTTGAAGTTGACGGCTTGTGCTTCTAAATGTAATACAAGAAATTGAAATGGGATTACATCGGTATATAATCCGCCGCCAAATACCGATTGTGATATGGTGTTGGCGTAATAGTCTTCGTAGCCAGTGTACATGTAGGTTGCTACAACTCCGGCTTGTAGGTATGGGTTGAAAACGTATCCTACTTGGGGTAACACTTCGCCATAAAATGTATAGGAGTCAAAGCCAAGTCCAAAACTTCCGCCAAATACCATTCTATCGATTAGTTGGCCTTCTTTTTGTTTTTTGTGGTTTTGGGTGGTATCGGGATTGTTTTCAAATTCCTCAAATTGAGCCGAGGCGGTGTTTGACATTAGTAATAACGCAAGGCATGTTATAATTGTTTTTAAAAATTTTTTCATTTCCTTTTTGGGAATTAATTGTTTATTTTGTTGTTTTTTATGCTGCGTAGTTTTTCTAAAAGTTGGCGTTCTTCGTCGGTTAATGATTTTGGTACGTAGTATTTTACCTTGACGTATAAATCACCAAACAAACCATTTGTTCCATACACAGGCATCCCTAATCCTTTCATTCTCAGTTGAGTACCGTATGTAATACCTTGTGGAATTGGTATTTTAATGTCGCCTTTAAGTGTTTTAATTTGTACATTTCCACCGAGTAAAATGGTGTATATGTCAACAAAAATTTCTGTAAAAAGTTCGTCGCCACGCCTTACGAACATACTGTCGGGTAGGATAGATATGCGTATGTATAGGTCGCCTCGTTTGCCTCCGCTTACGCCTTCGTATCCTTGTTCGGGAATTTTAAGCATCTGGTCGTCGTTTACACCGGGCTGTATTTTTATGCGTAGTTTTCTGCCGAGAATGTTAACTATTCGTGTGCTTCCCGAATATGCCTCTTGCATTGTTATGGATATTTTGCCTTTGTAATCGTCGCCTTTTAAAAGGTTGGAATTGCGCATGCGTTGAAAAAAGTTGTTGAAAAACTCGGAGTATTCTCCCGTGAAGTTTGAGAAAAAGCTGTCGTCTGATTGTGTTTTGGTGTTTTGACTGGCTTGGTTTTTCTTGTAAAAGTCGTCGGTTTGTTTTTTACCTTCAAAAAACGAGTCAAACTCTTTACGTTTTTCTGCATCGCTTAGAACGTTGTATGCTTCGGAAATTTCTTTAAATTTTTCTTCGGCATCTTTGTTGCCGGGGTTGCGATCGGGATGGTATGTCATGGCCAATCGACGGTATGATTTTTTTATCTGTTCAGCGGTGGCGTTTTTGTCCACTTCAAGTATTTTATAGTAGTCTTTAAACTGCATAGTAAATTATTGTTGAAAAATGTTTTTACAAAATTAAAAAAAACTACGCATTAAAAAACATTTTTTTATTAATTTCGCACTTGGTTTTGTTATGATTTGTTTTTATAAGATAGGTTAATTAATTGTTAATTAATTGGTTATTATGTTTGAAACAATAATAACAGACTTTAGAAAAATTTAATTAAACCGTTTTTTTTGTTAGAAGAATCAAAAATTAGACTTGCAAGGTGAGTTCTGTTTTGTCAAATAGGAAGTACGTTATCGGTGCAATATTTATTGCCATAATGGTATCGTACATAATAAAATTTTTTTCCATCGAAGTGATTGATTCGAGCTATAAACTCTCGGCAGAAAGTAATGTGTTTAGAAAAGTGGTTGATTATCCAGCGCGAGGTTTGGTTTTCGATCGTAATGGTAAGTTGTTGGTTTATAACGAATCGTCTTACGATTTGCTTGTTGTGCCTAATAGAGTTCCAGAATTTGATACTGCCGATCTTTGCAACATTCTTGGTATAACGTTGGAGCAATTTCGTACAGAGTTTAACAAGGCTGTAAAATATGCAAAATATAAAGAAAGTGTTATTTTTAAGCAAATAACCAAGCAACGTTATGCTTATTTGTTGGAAAAAATGTACAAATTTCCCGGTTTTGAGGTGCAAGAGCGTACAGCCCGTCGTTATGAACACAATGCTGCTGCTCAAGTGCTTGGTTATGTGCGAGAGGTAGATAAAAAGGATATTGAAGCCGATCCTTATTATAAAAGTGGCGACTATATAGGTGTGGCGGGTATTGAAAAATCTTATGAACGATTTCTTAGAGGCAAAAAAGGTCTCAAGATTTTTATTGTTGATGTAAAAAATAGAGTTCAAGGTAAATACAAAGAAGGAAAATACGACACTGTAGCTATTGTAGGCAAAAACATTGTATCCACGCTTGATATAGACCTTCAACTTTATGGTGAAAAATTGATGCAAAACAAAATTGGTAGTGTTGTGGCAATAGAACCATCAACAGGAGAGATACTTGCGCTTGTATCAGCTCCGGGTTACGACCCAAATATGCTTGTTGGTAGCGATATGGCTATAAATTATCCAAAACTTTTGCGCGATAAGTATAAACCAATGTTTAATCGTGCACTTATGGCTGCATATCCTCCTGGTTCAACTTTCAAACCAATTAATGCGCTTATTGGTTTGCAAGAAGGCGTTATTACAGTTGGTTCGGCATTTCCATGTAACGGAGGATTCCGTGTGGGGGCGCATACGTTGCATTGCCATCATGCTGGTAGCCTTGATCTTATTCCCGCTATACAACATTCGTGTAATGCGTGGTTTTGTTACGCTTATACAAAAATACTTGGCGATAGAAAATTTGGAAGAACCGATAGCGCATATTCAAATTGGCAGCGTAGGGTGCAAAGTTTTGGACTTGGAAAAAAACTTGATAGCGACCTTTCGCAAGAGAGTAAAGGTATAATTTATAGCAAAAATTATTTCAATAAGTATTATGGTGAGGGGCATTGGACAGCGTACACCATCATTTCTATGTCGATAGGGCAGGGAGAGCTTGGTTTTACGCCTTTTCAGATATGTAATGCTTGTGCCACTATTGCCAATCGTGGATATTATTACATTCCGCATATTGTAAAGAAAATAGAAGATGAACAAGATATTGATCCAAAGTTTCATGTTAGGCAAGAAACTGGTATAAAACGAGAGCATTTTGATCCAGTAATAGAGGGAATGTATGCAGTTTGCGAGATGGGTACGGGACGTAGTGCTCGAGTGCCTGGTGTTAAAGTATGCGGAAAAACTGGTACAGCGCAAAATCCGCACGGTAAAGATCACTCTATATTTGAAGCATTTGCACCCAAGGATGATCCAAAAATTGCCATTGCAGTATATGTAGAAAATGGAGGTTTTGGAGCAACATACGCCGCCCCGATAGCAGGTTTGATGATAGAAAAATATCTAAACGACACTATCACGCGTCCAGATGTTGAAAAACGAATAATTAATGCTAACTTGATGGATCCCAATGCACAAATGGGTGCAAAAAAGAACGAAAAAAAAGATGATAACACTAACGAAAAAAACAATAAACACTAAAACAATATGAAACATCGCGGTGCAAACACCTTTTTATCAATGGACTGGCTAACAGTAATACTTTATACTGTTTTGGTGTTTATGGGCTGGCTCAACATTTATTCGGCAGTTTACGACGAAAGCCATAGTAGCATACTTTCTGTGTCGCAGCGTTATGGAAAACAACTTATTTGGATAGGGGTTGCGTATGTTGGTATTATTGTGCCGATAATGGCATCGAGCAACAAAATATATTCAGTGTTGGCCTATATAATTTATGGGACGGTGATGTTTATGCTTGCGCTTGTGCTTGTGGCGGGTAAGGAAAGTCATGGTGCGCGGTCGTGGTTTGAAATTGGTATGTTTAAGATACAGCCGTCGGAGTTCGCCAAGTTTGCCACAGCTCTTGCATTGTCAAAACTCCTGAGTGCTTATGATTTTGCCTTAGACAACATCAAATCGTGGGTTCAAGCAGTAGGTTTAATACTTGCACCAGCCGCATTGATACTTTTGCAACCCGACATGGGATCGGTGATAGTCTATTTCAGTATGATTTTTGTGTTTTATCGTGAGGGTATGCCAGGGATTATTCTTGTTATGGTAGCTGTTGGTATAGTGTTGTTTGTATATACGTTACAGACTGATATATATATAGTTATGATAGGGATAATATTGCTTTCGTCAATTGGTTACCTTATTTATGGCGGAAGAATGAAACACACGTTGCTTGCGTTGGCATTTATAGCAGGAGTTTTTCTTTTTCTTTTTGCTATCAACATGTTTCTTTTACATTCAAAATTTGAGGTACAATATATAATTTTGGCCACCGAGGTGCTTGTTGCGCCAATATTCCTTATTTTTGGATATATCAAAAAAAGTTTAACGGCGGTGTTGATAACAGCTTTTCTTATAGTATGTTCAGGGGCAGTATTGTCGGTTGATTTTGTTTTTCACAATATAATGACGGCTCACCAACAGACTCTTATAAATGTATTTCTTGGGTTGGAAAACGATCCCAAGGGAACAGGTTACAATGTAGAACAGAGCAAAATAGCCATTGGTTCGGGCGGTTTAACAGGAAAAGGATTTTTGCAAGGAACGCAGACTAAGTATAATTTTGTACCAGAACAAGCAACCGACTTTATTTTCTGTACAGTAGGAGAGGAGTGGGGCTTTATTGGTACAACAGTGGTTATTGTGTTGTTTTTGTGTTTGATTTTGAGGATTATCTATCTTGCGGAGTTGCAAATGTCGTCTTTTGCACGAATTTATGGTTATTGCGTAGCATCAATATTGTTTTTCCATTTGGCTATCAATGTTGGTATGACCATTGGAATGGTGCCTGTGATAGGAATACCATTGCCATTTTTTAGTTACGGTGGAAGTTCTCTGTGGTCGTTTACGATTTTGCTTTTTATTTTTATTAGGCTTGATGCCTCGCGAGACGAAATGCTATAAATTTTATGATAGCAGTGAATGTAAAGCCATAAAAAAATACTTTTTGATATAAAAAACTCTGCAATTTTTTTAAATTTGCAATCGATAAAACGAAATTACAATTTTGCAACATAATGAAAGACAAAAGTTTAATATCTATAACCGATTTTTCAACCGAGGAAATTCTCCGTATATTGGAAATTGCGGCCGAATTTGAGAGCAATCCCCAGCCGCATCTGCTCGACGGTAAAGTTGTGGCTACTTTGTTTTTTGAGCCATCTACGCGCACACGTCTAAGTTTTGAAAGTGCAGTAAATCGCATGGGAGGACGTGTTATTGGGTTTTCTGATCCAAACGCATCAAGTGTAAGCAAGGGCGAAACGTTAAAGGATACGGTTAGGATGGTGTCTAACTATTGCGACCTTATAGTTATGCGTCATCCGCTCGAAGGAAGTTCAAGATATGCGAGCGAAGTTGCTACAGTGCCAGTAATCAACGCTGGCGATGGTGCCAATCAACATCCAACCCAAACTTTACTCGATATGTATTCGATAAAAAAGACACAAGGTAGGCTCGATAACATAAATATTTTTATGGTAGGAGATTTAAAATATGGGCGCACCGTACATTCGTTGCTAATGGCAATGGCTCCATTTAATCCAACCTTTAATTTTATATCTCATCCAAAACTAAAAATGCCAGATGAGTATAAATTATTTCTCGACCAAAAGGGCGTTAAATATTACGAACACCAAGAATTTACAGACATTATTTCGCAGGCCGACATTATATATATGACACGTGTTCAGCGCGAAAGGTTTTCCGACCTTATGGAGTATGAAAAAACCAAGGACACATACGTACTTCGCAATTCTATGCTTGCTAATACAAAACCTACTATGCGCATACTTCATCCGTTGCCACGTATCAACGAAATAAATCAAGATGTTGACCAAAATCCAAAGGCATATTATTTCGACCAAGCAAGAAATGGCGTATTTGCACGTCAGGCTGTTATTTCGGCTGTGCTTGGACTTAAAAGTTAACTGGTAAAACCATAAAAGATGGAAAAGAAAGAATTAAAAGTAAACGCTATAAAAAATGGTACGGTGATAGACCACATTCCAGCAAAGGATATGTTTAAAGTTGTAAAAATACTTAATCTCGAATATACCGACAATCAAATAACCATAGGAACCAACCTTGATAGCGCAAAACTTGGAAAAAAAGGAATTGTAAAAATCTCCGATAAGTTTTTTGAAGATAGCGAGATTAACAAAATAGCACTTATTGCACCAGATGCCAATCTAAACATAATAAAAGATTATGTTGTGGTAGAAAAAAAGCCAGTGCAATTGCCCCAAAAAATATCCGTCATAGTGCGTTGTATGAATCCCAAGTGTATTACCAATCATGAACCTATGCCTACCAAGTTTGATGTGGTTTCAAATAGACCAGTGAGCCTACGGTGTCATTATTGTGGAAAAATTACCGATAGCGAACATATTACCATAATTTAAAAATGTGATGGACACACATTATATATATAATGGTTTTATATACCAACACAATGAGCAAAAATTTTCGGTATCAAATCGAGCGTTGCTTTTTGGCGATTGTGTAACAGAAGTAATACGAGCTGCACAAGGCAAGATATTTTTTTTCGATCAGCATATTGATAATTTGCTCAAAGCTTTAGAAATACTTGAAATTGTACCACCCAAAAAAATATTGTTACAACGTCAACTTTTTCTTGAAGAAGTTACAAGAATAATTAATAAAAATAAACTTTTTAAAGGATTGTTGATAAGGATAATTGTTTTTCGTGGTGGAGGTAGTGAACTATTGCCGAAGATAGAAGATTCGGAATATGTGATTGAAACTTTTGCTGATTCTGCGGTAGAGATTTTGCCGTCAAAAACAGGTATGTCTATGGCATTTTACGATGCGTTACCAGCGTATGCAGGTGTGTTATCAAACTATGATACGCATGTTAATAAAATAGCCAAGATAAAAGCAGCAAAGTATGCCCAAGAATCCAAAAAACAAGATGCGTTGTTATACAACCATTCTGGCAAGATAGTAGAAGCTGCCATAATGGGTAATGTTTATGTGGTAAAAGGTCAAAAGATAAATACACCACCGCTTGTAGATGGGTGTTTTAACGATGTTATGCGTGGTCAAATATTGCAAGTAGCGCAAGAAAACGGGCTTGAAGTTGACGAAAATACTTCGTTAACAACAGAATTTTTAAAACAAGCAGATGAGATTTTTACGGCATCAACCGCTGCTGGTATCAATTGGGTGGCTGCCTTGGACGATAAAAGGTTTTATCATAAGTATTACGACAGAATTACAAAAGGAATCAATCAACTTTATAAATAGTAAATCTATGAAAAATATGTGCAGGATATGTAATTAAAAATACTTGTTCTGCGTTATTTTTTTGTGAAAAAGTTTTTAAAAAAAATATTGCGCATTAATTTTGCAGCGTTGGTAGCGAGTTTGTTTTCTGTATATGCTTATGGTCAGGAATTTTATTTTTCGCAGCATTACGCTGATAAATTATCGTTAAACCCTGCCTATGCAGCAGTGGGCGACGATTGCGAATTAGGCGTATTGGTTCGCAACCAGTGGCCAGGTGTATCAGGCGGTTATAAAATATATATGGCTGAGTATCAGCAAAAATTTGAAGCGTCGCAAACTGGCATTGGTGTTAAAGTTGTAGGAAACTTAAAAGGTGGAGGTGCATTTGCAACAAATGGATTTTCTGTTTGCTATGCTCGTAAAATAGATTTATCTTTGCGGTGGAAATGTAGCCTTGCTTTGCAAGGAAATTTAAGTATACAAAAAATTGACGCATCAAAGCTTGTGTTTTACAGCATGATAGATCCAGCTTTCGGTACTATTTCTGGTGCAGACGCAAGTTTTGTAACACAAAAAGCATCGCAACTTTTTTTTTCGGTAGGAGGGTTGGTTTACAATCAAAACACTATGCTCGGCGTTTCGGCGCATGGGTTGGCATGTGTAAAACTTGCAGGAGAAAAATGTTCGTCGCCAGTTTATTTAAGTGCGCTTGCTAACAGAAAAATTGCAGTAGGAAAACGTAAAATTAATGCTAAAGCAGAAACAATTTATGTTGTTCCAAGTATAATATATAGGCATGTTGGAGAAGAAAACATGTTTGTACCTGGAATTTATTTTTCTGGTGTGATATTTGGCGCGTCTATTGCTTATAAGTGGCAAAAGGGTAGTTATAATAGTGGTGCGGTTACAATTGGATTAAGTTTTAATGTTGGAAACTATAAGATTGGCTATGCCTATGATTACGAAACCACACCTTTGCAAAGCCAAGCAGTTGGTAGCCATGAGGTGGGTGTTAAATATAAATTGTTTTCTAACAAAAAAAATAACGGTGGCAAAACAATATTATGTCCCGCTTTTTAGTTATATAATGTAAGTATAAAACAAAAAATCTTAAAAACTCATTATAATATGAAAGTGCGATTGAAAAAGCTTCTGCTTTATGGTTTTATCGGCAGCGCGATGTTGATAGTATCGTGTGGACCGAAAGTAAGCCTTAGGAGTGGAGCATCGGGAAAAACCGGCTGGAATTACAACGACCCAAAAATGGGTGGTTTTGAAGTGGCCGAATATGTAGAACAGGAGGCTGGACCTGGGTTGGTATTAATAGAAGGTGGTACTTTTACCATGGGTAGCGTAGAACAAGATGTTATGTACGATTGGAACTCCATGCGTAAACGTGTAACAGTTTCGTCGTTTTATATGGACGAAACCGAGATTAGCAATGTTGACTATCGTGAATATCTCCATTGGAAGTATCAGGTTTTTTATGATGAATACCCAGAACTTTACTATCAGGCTTTGCCAGATACTTTGTGTTGGCGCAGAAGATTGGCTTATAATGAACCGTATGTACAATTTTATTTTCGCCATCCTGCCTATAACGACTATCCAGTTGTTGGTGTAAACTGGAATCAAGCTCAAGATTATTGCCTTTGGCGTACCGACCGTGTTAACGAAAAGGCTTTGATTGATTATGGTATTTTGGAATATGACGCAGAACAAAAAGGTTCCAATAACTTTAATACTGAAGCCTATATTGCAGGAAAATACATTGGAACTGTTAAGAAAAACATTTCAAGTCCAAATAGTGCAGATGGTGAGCGTCCTGCAAAAATGGAAGATGGTATAATGTTGCCGTCCTATCGTTTGCCAACTGAGGCAGAGTGGGAATATGCAGCTCTCGCTTTGATAGGAAATTCGCAGACATCACCGGAACGTATTGTAAATCAAAGACTTTATCCATGGAACGGACATTATCTTCGTAATGATGAAAAAGCCAATAGGGGATTGTTCCGTGCAAATATGCAACGTGGACGAGGCGACCTTATGGGTGTAGCTGGTTATCTTAACGATAATGCAGCACCTACAGCTCCTGTTGATAGTTATTGGCCAAACGATTATGGTTTGTATTGTATGGCAGGAAATGTTAACGAATGGGTGCTTGATGTTTATCGTGTATCGTCAAACCTTGATGTTGAAGATTTTAACCCATTTAGGGGTAACGTTTTTAGAGTACTTGACCGTGATGCTAACAACGACTATATCCTTAACGATACAACAGGACGTTTGATGGAACGTGAAATGACTATTGAAGAAAGTATTAATCGTGTCAACTATAAAAAAGCTGATAATATCAACTACCGCGATGGTGATATGGCGTCAAATATTGATCATGGTGATTGGTTAAGCGCAGAAATAGAAGGTGGTGGTTCCGAACGTATGTATCATAACAAACATTCAGAAGATAATGCTATGACTTCACTTGTTAACGACCGTGTACATGTTTACAAAGGAGGAGGTTGGCGAGACAGAGCTTATTGGATGGTTCCTGGAACACGTCGGTTTTTACAAAATGACAAATCGTCTGATGATTTAGGTTTTCGTTGCGCTATGATTCGCGTAGGTAGCCCAGGTGGTTTTTCTAAGAAATAATAAAAAAATAGAAAAGTATATTACTTAAATAAAAAATGCCGTTGAAAATATCAACGGCATTTTTTTGTAATGTTGGTCAAAAGTTATTTTTTTATTTTAAAAGACTCAATAAATGCTTTGGCTTCTTTTTCAGATATTTCAGAATTGTAAGCCATTGTGCCAAATTGGTAGTAGCGTCTGCCTACAAATAAACTTTTCATTTGAATGTTGAGTGAGTCATTTATTTTGCTCGACCAAGTTAGAGTAGGATAATCGTTTAGTTTTCCTTTGGTTGCATTGGTAAGTTTTCCGCCTAATCTTGTTACAAAAGCATCAGCACGAGTATTTAACAGAGCTTCTTTGTTTTTGTCTGTAACCATACCTTCGTTATAGTCTATGTAATTGGCAATGTAATATCCGTTAGCACTTTTTTTGTAGGTGTATTGACAGCCGTATAATGTACCTGCTTTAGAGGTTTCTTTGTAGGTGGTGTCTGTGGCAGGTGGCATTGGAAAATTGATAGAAAAATAACCTTTTGCAGATTTAAAAGTGTTGTTATCAACATCTTCGTTTTTTTTGTCGTTGTCCTTAGTATCAGACCCATTGTTGTTATTATTATCAACAGAAGAGTCGTTTTGTTCTGTTTGGTCTTGTGTTTTAGTTGTTGATTTGCTACTATTTTTTGATTTTGATGAAAAATCGCATGATGTAAGCAAACACAATGCTCCCGCAATCAATAAATACGTGATTTTTTTCATATTTTTATAGTTTTTATGATTTAATGCAAAGTTAAAAATTTTTTTTTAAATTTGCATTAAAATATAGTTTAAACTTACATTTTTCCATAAAAAAAAGGTATGGATTTTGTAAAGTTTGGTAATAAACATTATATAAAAAAATTATGAAAGCAACTTCAAGAATATTTATGTTCGCAATGGTATTGTTACTTAGTTGTGGCATTTTGCGAGCTGATGTCCCCGAAAATAGTTTCGGACCCGGTGATCCAGAGCCTAATGTTTATTGGTATTATATTCGTATTAGAATAGACAGTAAGAAGAAGGATTTTGAGATAGTAGGTACAGGTACAAAACTTATGATGGGTACTGTTCGTAGTTTTTCTAAGGCTGTTTGGTGGGGTATATCACGTCGTCAAGTGGCAATAGGACCGTTTTATAGTGAGGCGGAGGCTAATTGTAGCAAGCAGTATTACCGAAAATCTAAGGATAAAGTGGTAGAAATGCCTTTTGCTGACGCTCCGAGAAATATGGCATGGTTTGAGGTTTCGTTTCGCGAACTTAAGCGTATGGGAACATACGAGTTTGTACGTAGCCCTGCTGCTGTTACATCTGGTTCAACAAGTCAATTTGTTGATGCACTTTACGAAGGTATGTCGTTTTCTCGCTTGTCTGTTGGTCCGTTTTGGGATTATACACGTGCAGAGGAAGCCAAATCTATTTATCGTCAAAACGAATAATTTGTTATTCTTTTAGGTTATGAAGGTGGGCTTATATTTTGGGTCGTTTAACCCTATACACAATGGACATTTGATGTTGGCAAATTATCTTGCAATGTTTGGCGGTTTAGATCAAGTTTGGTTTGTGGTAAGCCCTCAAAATCCTTTTAAAAAGAAAAACTCTCTATTGCCTGATTATCAACGTTTTGAACTTATTAATCGGGCAATAGAAGGTATTTCTTTTTTTAGAGCATCGGATATTGAGTTTAACATGCCAAAGCCTTCATATACAATTGATACACTTACTTATTTACACGAAAAATATCCAGATAAAGAGTTTTCTCTTATAATGGGTAGCGACAATTTAGAAAGGCTTGATAATTGGAAAAACTACGAAATGATACTAAAAAATTATCACATTATAGTTTTTCCTCGCGAAGGTTCTGATGGTGGAAGCCTTAAAACTCATCCTTCTGTAACCATTGTTGATACTCCATTGATAGAAGTGTCTGGTACATTTATAAGGCAATGTATTGCTGATGGCAAAGATGTAAGGTTTTTTATGCCAGAGAGCGTTTGGAAATACATTGATGAGATGAATTTTTATCGTCGTTAGTCGGTAATTCCCATTTTTTTCATTAAAAACGATGCGTTAAGATTTTTTGAAATACCTTCTTTTAAGGTGTAGTCAAAAATTAATTTATCGCCTTCAAATGAAATTTCAAAACATTTTGTACCTATATTGTTAGGAAAATCTTTTTTCATGTTACCGATGTCGATGTCGTGAGTTGCGAACAAGCCTATACAATTGAATTTCAGTAGTTTAAGTAAGAATTTTTGTGAACCATCGTGTTTGTCTTTGCTGTTGGTTCCGCGTAGCATTTCGTCAACTATTACAAAAAGTGTTTCTCCAGTTTCAAGCCTATTTACTATTCGTTGAAGGCGTTTAAGTTCGGCAAAAAAGTAAGATTCGTTGTCTTGTACACTGTCGCTTGTGCGTATGCTTGTACAGATAGCAACAGGTTTCCACTCAAAACTTTGTGCGCATACAGCTGCGCCAATTTGAGCAAGTACTAAGTTCACGCCTACGGTTCTAAGGTAGGTACTTTTGCCTGCCATGTTAGCACCAGTAATAATTTGAAGATAAGTTTTATTACTAAAATTAATGTTGTTTTTTACACATTTTTGGTTGTTGATGAGAGGATGACCAGCATTTTGTGCGTTGAATAGAAATTCTTGATTCTTGGGTACAGGGAAACACCAATCTTTGTTGTTGAATTTTAATGTTGCCAAACTGAACAAAAAGTCGCATTGAGCAGTAAGTTCAAACCATTTTGGAATTTGTGTGGCATATTTTTTTAACCAGTTTTCAAATTTAAGATTAATAAATATGTCGTACATAAAAAATCCTTGGGCTATGAGCGTGAATACAAGATTGAGTCTGTAACTATATAGTTTGGATATTTGTTGAAGTTCTTTTAGTATAAGGCTTATTTTTTTTCCGTTGTTAGCTTTGTCGTTGATTTTTTTTATGTATTCGGATTTTTGTGTGGTTTCTTCTATAATTTTAAACAAGTTTTGGTATTTAGCGAATATTTTTTCGCGTTGTGATATACCTTCGCTCAAAGCGTTGGTGTGTTTGCTGTATGCCGACACTATAAAAAATTGTACAGCATAGCATATTGCAGGAAATATAAAACTTATTTTGCCAAGAAAAGATAGTAATACCAAAATGTTTGTAATCAAAATTATTATTATAGAAATAACTTTAAGCCATTTTTTGTTAGAAAAAAACAATTGAGATTTAGAAATATTGTCTATTTCAGAAGGAGTAATATCTGCTTTTTGTATAATGCTTTCTGCTAAAAAATTTTGACGAGTTTCTACTTCGTTTTCAAGTTGCTGTGTTGTTTGTTGAATTTTTATTATTTCGTTAGCGTCAAGAAAAGGATTTTTTAATCTATGAGCCAATAAGTTTTTGCCCAATCCAGTGGCGCAGCGGTTTAATTTTTGGAAAATTGAGTTTTTCCCGAATATGTCAAGGTCGTAAGTGTAGTCGTGCTTTGGGTCTATATACTCAATGCCGCAGTCGAATGGGGAGTTGTCGTTTTCAATTGCTTTAAGTTCGTTTTCGTTAATGGTTTGCATTGCAGAAAAATATTGTTGCAATTGGGTATATTTAGCGTTGAGCAAAACGAGTTTTGCAAATATTATTATTCCTACAATTATAATTGTAGTCATTGCAAGAATAGAAAAGTTGGCCATTATCATAGCACCACCAACGGTTGCAAAAAATGTTATTCCACGCCAAATGTTTATATTCTTTGTTTTAGTCGTATATTTTTGATTTTCAATTTTATAATTGTTTGCTCTTGATGTGTAAAATTCGTTTAAATTTTTGTTCATTTTTGGCTGTTTTTATTAAACGTGAAGGTTGTTTGATTGATTTGTGTTAATTGGTAGAAGTGAGTTTACTGTGTTACAAATTATGTCGGCGGCTGCTTGTATTCCTACTTTTGCCGTGTTAATAATCAAGTCGTAATGATTTGGTGATGTCCAATGCAGACCAGTGTATTTAAAATAGTGGTTTGCACGGCTTCTGTTTATCTCTTTAATTTTTTGCCTTGCGTCATTAGGGTTCATTTTCAATCTTTTGGTAATTTTTTCCACAGCAAAATCATCATCGCTACGTATAAATACGTTAAGGCAACATGGTCTATCTTTTAGCACATAGTCGGCCAATCTACCAATTATTACACAACTTTCTGTTGCTGCTTGGCATATAATTCTGCTTTCTTCTGTAAAAATGTCGTTGCTTTTTGTTGGTTGCATTTCGCGAGGAAGACCTTGATCGGTAATAGCGTATTCGAGTAGTTTAGCGTTGGAAACATGTTGCTCGTTTTTTTCTACATATTCAGGCGATACACCGAGTTGTCTTGCTGTATGGCTGATAATGTCTTGATCCCAAAATTTTATGTTAAGTTTTTCTGACACTATTTTGCCCACTTCGTGACCACCGCTTCCGCACATACGTGCAATGGTTATTACCACAGGTAGGTTTTGGTCGGCAGATAATTTTTTGTTGGGTATATTATAGTTTTTTATATCAAAATATCTGTCGATAAACTTTGTGTGAATTGAAAAAAAATGGGCAGCCACACCAACGTATATTGCCGAAAATAATGTGCCTATACCGATGATGTCAAATCTCCAACAACCAAAAAATAAAAACGAAAATAAAATTGCTATGGCTGTTAAACTACTATCGGTTAATATTTTTACTTTACCAAAATCTATTTTAAATGCTTTAGCTATCGATGATGTAAAACCTTCACCAGCCAACAATAGAACGTTGCATTTTATTTCTAACGAAACGCCCAATGCCACGATGGTACTACCACAAAATAGTTGAAAAAAACGTATAAAAAAATATACTATTGAGTTTTCTCCAAATTGTAGTCCTTGAGTTAGCCACATGGTAATATCGGTAAAAAGTCCAAAAATAAGACCTACGGGAATTTGTAAAAGTTGTATTTTGTTGAAATTTTTACCAACCAAGGCTATTTGCACTGCAATAAAAATTATGTGCATAAAAATTGTATATACTCCGAATGAAAACCTTGTACCTGGTATAAGACTAAGCACGTATGGCGGAGATGATATTGGTGTACAACCAAGGTTGGCGCGAATTGATAATGCACATCCAAATGCTAATATAAATAGACTTGCAATAAATAGTGTGTAGCGTTTTGCAAGGTTTATGAAATTTTGGCTCATTTCTAACTTTAATTTTTTGCAAAAATATTATTTTTTGTTTAAAATTAAGGTTGCTTAAATGTAAAGTTATAATTCCTTTTAAAAAATATAAATTGTAAAAATAATTATTGTAGTTTTTAGAAAAAAGGTTTATTTTTGAAAAAAAGGCAAGAATTTTGCAATTTTTTTTAATAAAGTTTGTGGAATATAAAATTGTTTGTATTTTTAATCCCAAAAATTTTAGCATAGGTATGGAAAGCACCAATGATATAAGGAATGACTATTTGGTAGATTTGATGATGTCTACTAAAAAGGATGACCTAAACTATATTTATAAAGGCGAGTTTACGCAAAATTTGTCGCAGCATATTTTGTCTTTGGCCGAAAAAAATATTGATCGTAACAGAATATCGCACAAAATAAAAAAACGCGTTTTCCATATAATGGTAGAGAGTATTCAGAATATTTCTCGACATGGAGATTCGCCTGTTCAGCCAGAAGAAGATGCCATGTTTTCTATTCAAAAACAGAAAGAATGGTATTACATAACCACTGGGAATGTTATTGAACAAGAAAAGGTTGAGCCATTACGTGCAAAGTTGGATAAAATTAACAATCTTGATTCGGCAGAATTGGATTTGTTTTATAGAGAGGTGCTTAGCAATGGGAAATTGTCAACCAAAGGTGGTGCAGGGCTTGGGCTTATAGAAATGGCGCGCAAGTCTGGAAACAAACTTTCATACGATTTGAGACAGATAAATGGGACTACATCGTATTTTTATATGCATTCCAACATCAATACTATAAGTCTTGGAGAGGCACCAGAACCACCAGAAAATTCGGTTATCTCATTAAAATATATGACAAAACTTCATCAATATATTAATGAGCATGATATTGTTTTGATTTACAGTGCGGTATTCGATCAAGAAAATTTATTGAGTCTTATTTCCATAATGAAAAATAGGGGTAACGATACCCTAAATTTTAAGAAAAAAATCATTAGTCTTATGGTGGAAATGTTGCAAAATATAATCCATCATGGAGGTGTGGAAATGGACGAGATTAAAGGTTCGCAAGGAATTTTTTATATTAGTATAAAAAAGGAGAAATATTATTTAACAACAATAAATTACATAAAAAATAGTTCTGTAGATATTCTAAAAAACAAAATAGACCATATAAACGATTTGACAGACGAAACAAGAGAAAATTTTTATAACGAAAGGCTATTTGATTTTGAAATAAATTCGCCTACCGGAGCAGGATTGGGGTTGATAGAGATGAGAATAAAAAGTCGTAATCCTATTTATTATCAATTTTATCCGCTCAACAATGAATATTCGTTATTTAAATTGACACTCTGTTTGGAAAACAAATAAAAAATATAGTTGTAATGTTGCAGCCGCTGATATTGTCAAGCACAAAAGAAACACCCTCGGTTGTTTTGGACGCTCAAAATAATATTTTTGCGTTCAGCGATACGTCGTGGCCGCAAGATGCTGTAAAATTTTATTCTCCTATAATCAGTTGGGTAGAAGAATATTTCAAAAAGCCCAACCCTGTAACAATTTTTGAGTTTAAGATGAATTATTTTAACACTTCGAGTGCAAAGCAATTTGCTAAGTTGTTGAGTGTTATAAAAAAATATTCGGCAAACAATATCGTTAAAATAGTTTGGTTTTATCAAAGAGATGATTTAGATATGCTCAAGGCAGGCAATAGATATGCCAAGTTGTTGGACATGGATTTTGAAACAATATCCACAGACGAAAACTTCCCCACTGACGCTGAGGATTATTATGTATAAAACGTGCCAAGTTATAAAAAGATTTTGCTTTTTTTGCATATATGCAGAATCTGTATAACTACATTTTTTGAAAAAAAACTTTTTATTTGGCAGCGTTATGCTTACATTTGCGAAAATTTTTGTAAAAAATCATGTTGGAAATCAAAAATCTACATGCCTCCATTGACGGAAAAGAAATCCTCAAAGGCATTAATCTAAATATCGAAAAAGGTAAAGTATATGCCATTATGGGACCCAATGGTTCAGGAAAAAGTACGTTGGCTTCTGTATTGGCGGGCAACGAGATATTCGAGGTTACTAACGGCTCTATTACGCTGGATGGTAAGGATTTACTACAACTCAAACCCGAAGAACGAGCTGCCGAAGGCGTATTTTTAGCGTTTCAATATCCAGTGGAAATACCAGGTGTAAGCATAAATAATTTTATGAAAGCGGCTATTAACGAGCAACGTAAATATCATGGGCTTGAGCCTATGCCTGCTCCTGAGTTTCTTAAACTTATAAAAGAGAAAAAAGAGTTTGTTGCATTAGATAAAAAACTTGATGGACGCTCTGTAAATCAGGGATTTTCTGGTGGAGAAAAGAAAAAACTTGAAGTATTTCAGATGGCTGTTCTTAATCCAAAAATCGCTGTTCTTGACGAAACAGATTCTGGGCTTGATATAGATGCGCTTAGAATTGTTGCTGAGGGTGTAAATAAACTAAGAAATTCTGAAAATTCGTTTATCATAATTACTCATTATCAACGACTTTTGGATTACATTGAGCCTGATGTGGTGCATGTTCTATACAATGGTCGTATAATAAAAACTGGCGACAAAAATCTCGCGTTGGAACTTGAAAAATCTGGCTACGACGAACTTAAAAAGCAAGCCGACGAATTGTACAACTAAAAAACAACAAGATTATGCTGTTCGGATTAAGAAAAGACGATTTTTTAGCGTTTCCAAATCACATAATTACACAAACATCGGAAGACGATTTCCATTTTTCGGCTGGTGAAGGCGATGGGATAACGAGGGCATACTTAAACCTAACTACACATAATGTTAGTCGTAATAATTCGCTACATCTCGCCAACAATAGTCATTCGCAATTTGCATATATAATGCTTTATGGTGACGATAACAATGTAATTAATCAAAATGTTGATACAGAAATTGTTGTTGGCGATGATAGTAGTCTTGAACTTAATGTTTTTTGTGCTGGAACAGAAAATGCTGACACTACACATAATGTTAATGTAAAAATTGGCAAAAATTCAGATGTAAAAATGTCGTTTGCAGTGTTGGCTGGCAAAAGTTTCAAAACTAAAATAAACGTTGATTTCAACGGTGAAAATTCATCGCTATCTTTGCCAGTAATATTAATGCCGTCAAAAGACGAAAGTTTTGATTTTCAAACTATTGTAAATCACAATGTTGGTTGTTGTAATTCTAAACAAATAGTTAGGTCGGTGGTGGCAGACAATGGAGTTTCTGATTTTTATGGTCTTGTTAAGGTTGCTCAAAACGCACAAAAAACAGAAACAGAACAAGTAAATAACAATATTTTGCTTAGTGATGAGTCGCGAGCGTTGAGCAAACCTCAATTGGAAATATACGCCGATGATGTAAAATGTTCGCATGGCAGTACAACTGGTATGTTGGACAAGGAGGCTTTGTTTTATATGCGTAGCCGTGGTATAAGCGAGAAGACCGCACAGAATCTGCTTTTGGATGCTTTTGTTGGAGAAATTGCTGATTCTATTGAAGCAGAAGATTATAGAAATTACCTAAAAGGACAAATTGCTGTAAAGTTGAGCTAATTTTTTTACGTATAGCAGCGATAAATAAAAACTTCAAGTTTGAGATAATTTATTAAAAAAGTTAATTTTGAGTGTTTATAAAAAATGGTAATTATATTAGATGTTTATATTTTTAATTACCATAAACAGAAAATAGTTTTAACTTTGTTTCTAAAAACATATAAAATATGGATGTGCAGAATATTAGAAAAGATTTTCCTATTTTATCGCAAAAAATATATGGACATGATTTGGTATATTTAGATAATGCCGCCACAACGCAAAAACCACAATGTGTACTCGATAGCATAATGAAGTTTTATACACAATATAACAGCAATATTCATCGTGGAGTACATTATTTGAGTGAAAAAGCAACAGAAATTTATGAGGCAGCACGTCTAAAGGTAAAAGATTTTATCAATGCAAAATCACGTACCGAAATTGTTTTTACCAAGGGAAGTACCGAGGCAATTAATATGCTCGCGTATTCGTTTGGAGAAGCGTATGTACAGACTGGCGACGAAATAATTGTTAGTGAAATGGAACACCATTCAAACATTGTTCCGTGGCAATTGATGTGTGGAAGAAAAGGTGCGAAGTTAAAAGTTTTGCCGTTTAATGACAAAGGTGAGTTGCTTACAGCCGAACTTGGAAAAATTATTACGCCAAAAACAAAACTTATTTGTGTAACGTACGTTTCCAATACTTTAGGAACTATTAATCCAGTTCAGGGAATAATTTATCAAGCACATCTACATGGTATTCCAGTGCTTGTTGATGCTGCCCAAGCAATACAGCATGTTAAGATAGATGTACAAAAACTTGATTGTGATTTTCTTGCATTATCGGGTCATAAAATATATGCAGAAACGGGAATTGGTGTATTGTATGCCAAGGAAGATTATTTAGATAAAATGCCACCCTATCAAGGCGGTGGAGACATGATAAAGAACGTTAGTTTTGATGGCAGTACATGGGCAGAGTTGCCATTGAAATTTGAAGCGGGAACATCAAATTTTGTTGGAGCAGGATCGTTGCATGCCGCTCTCGATTATGTTGAAACTATTGGACTTAGCAACATTGCCGAATACGAAAAACAACTTTTGGATTATGCTAGCCAAAAAATTTCGTCTATTGATGGTATAACTATCTATGGCAATGCGTCAAAAAAAGCTTCGATAATATCTTTTAACATAAATGGAGCACATCATTATGATGTTGGTATGGTGCTCGATAAACTTGGAATTGCTGTTCGTACTGGTACGCATTGTACAGAGCCAATAATGAAACATTACAGCATAACTGGCACAGTAAGAGCAAGTTTTGCCATGTACAACACTTTTGAAGAGATTGATGTATTGGTAGAAGGTATCAAAAAGGCTAAAAAAATGTTGGTTAATTAATAACGGTAACATATAAATTCTTTTTATAAAAAGAAAAAACATGACAATTAATGAAATTCAGGACGAAATAATCGAAGAGTTTTCGCAGTTTGACGAGTGGCTTGATAAGTATGAGTATCTGATAGAGTTGGCCAAAAATCTCGACAAGTTGGACGATTCAAAAAAAACTCCCGACAATATTATTCAGGGCTGTCAAAGTAAGGTTTGGCTTAATGCAGTGTTACCACCTGATGGAAAATTACGCTTTGAGGCTGATAGTGATGCAATAATAACTAAGGGAATAATAGCCTTGTTGGTTAGAGTGTTTGACAATCAGACACCGCAAGATATTGTTAATGCCGATTTGTATTTTATCGACAAGATAGGTCTTAGTGCCAACCTTTCGCCTACACGTGCAAACGGGCTTAATGCTATGATAAAACAAATAAAATATTATGCGCTGGCATACAGTGCATTACAAAAAAAAGAAAACAAATAAATGGCACAGACAATACAACCAGGAGATTTGATGGCTCTTGAAACCAAAATAATAGAAGTTTTGCGTACGGTTTTTGATCCCGAAATTCCTGTAAACATTTATGATATGGGTCTTATTTATCGCATTGATGTTGACGACAACAAAAATGTAGAAATCGATATGACATTTACTGCACCGGGTTGTCCAATTGCCGATGAAATTGTACTTGACGTAAAAACAAAAATAGAGGGAATAAAAGAAGTTAAAAGCGCGAAAATTAATATTGTGTTTGAGCCAGTTTGGACAATGGACATGATGAGCGAAGAGGCGCGTGCCGAATTGGATTTAGATTAAATACAAAATGAACTATTTGGTTGTTTATCTGTTTATAATCAATATTTTGGCTTTTTTTGTTTATGGAATTGATAAATGGAAAGCCAAAAAAGAAAAGTGGCGTATATCAGAATCGGCATTGCTTATTTGGGCTGTTATTGGTGGCAGTATTGGGGCATTGTTAGGAATGTATTTTTTTAGACATAAAACCCAAAAAAACAAATTTAAAATCGGAGTTCCCCTTATCTTGGTTGCTCAAATTGTTTTGATAGTATGTTTTTTGACTAATTAATAATAAAATGGCATTAATAAAGACACTAAAAGGAAAAACTCCTGCTTTTGGAAAAAATATTTGGCTTGCCGATAATTGTACAGTTATTGGTGATGTTGTAATGGGAGATGATTGTAATATTTGGTTTGGAGCAGTTTTGCGCGGTGATGTTCATTTTATTCGTTGTGGCAACCGTGTTAATATTCAAGACAATGCTGTTATTCACTGCACATATAAAACATCGCCTACAATTATTGGCAACAATGTAAGCATTGCTCACAATGCCATTGTACATGGTTGCACTATCAAAGATAATGTGCTAATTGGCATGGGTGCAATTGTTATGGACGATGCTGTTATTGAGGAAAATTGCATTGTTGCGGCTGGGGCAGTGGTTACAAAGGGTACAATAACCGAACCCGGTGGCGTTTATGCTGGTTGTCCTGCAAAAAAAATAAAAAATGTGGACGAAAAATTGCAAAAAGATACAATTAACAGAATTGTTGACAATTATGCAATGTATGCCGATTGGTATAGAGAATAAAGAGGAGTTTTAAAAAAATAGATTTTTCAAGGCGTATGAAATCGAAAAAGCGCAGTTTACTGATTGTAAATAAGCATTTTGAGATTGAAATACAACGTAGAAAAAGCAATTTTTAGAACCCTCGTAAAATATTATATGTAATATAAAGGTTATGTTTTGTGAATTAATTTATTCAAAAAACATAACCTTTTAAGTGCTTATCCAACGCTACCTTCTAATGTTATTGATAACAATTTACGCGCTTCAACTGCAAATTCCATAGGTAGTTTGTTGAGAACGTCTTTTGCAAAACCGTTTACTATCAAACTAACAGCGTTTTCTGTAGAAATGCCTCTCTGACGGCAGTAGAACAATTGTTCATCGGATATTTTTGAAGTTGTAGCTTCATGTTCGAGGGTTGCTGTTTTATTTGCGCAATCGATATACGGGAATGTATGTGCACCGCACTTGTCGCCAATGAGTAGGCTGTCGCATTGCGAATAGTTACGCGCGTTGTGTGCTTTTTTTGCTACTTTTACAAGACCTCGATATGAGTTTTGGCTTTTGCCAAGCGAAATACCTTTGCTTATAATTGTCGATTTTGTGTTGTTGCCAATGTGAACCATCTTTGTGCCAGTGTCGGCTTGTTGATAATTGTTGGTTACGGCAACTGAATAAAACTCTGATACTGAGTTGTTTCCTTTAAGAATAGTAGATGGATATTTCCATGTTATTGCCGAGCCTGTTTCTACCTGTGTCCACGAAATTTTAGAATTGTCGCCTTTGCACATTCCTCGTTTTGTAACAAAATTGTAAATACCACCTTTACCGTTTTTGTCACCCGGATACCAGTTTTGTACGGTAGAATATTTAATCTCGGCGTTTTGTAGTGCAACAAGTTCTACCACCGCGGCATGCAATTGGCTTTCGTCGCGCATAGGTGCTGTACAACCTTCGAGATAAGAAACATAACTATCTTGGTCGGCAATTATCAATGTGCGTTCAAACTGACCAGTTTTTGCGGCGTTGATGCGGAAATATGTGCTTAATTCTACTGGGCAACGTACGCCTTGGGGAATGTAAACAAATGACCCATCGGTAAAAACAGCCGAATTGAGTGCAGCATAATAATTGTCTTTGGGTGGAACAACGCTTCCAAGATATTTTTTTATTAGCTCTGGATAATCTTTTATTGCATCACTTATTGAGCAAAAAATTACACCAACTTCGGCAAGTTTTTCGCGCATTGTGGTATGTACCGACATACTATCGAAAACTGCGTCAACAGCAACTCCCGCCAATGCTTTTTGTTCCGAAAGTGGGATGCCAAGTTTTTCGTAAGTTTTTAGTAATTCTGGATCAACTTCGTCTAAATTGTTGTATTTTGGTTTGTTTTTAGGAACAGCATAATATATTATATCTTGATAATCAGGTTCTTTAAAATCAAGATGCGCCCATTTTGGAAGTTTCATGTCTTTCCAAATACGATAGGCGTTGAGCCTAAATTGAAGCATTTCTTCGGGTTCGTTTCTTATTTGCGACATTTTGGTAATTATGTCTTCGTTGAGCCCTTTGGGAAATGTTTCCATTTCGATATTTGTTGTAAATCCAGCTTTATAGCTTTGATTTTCAATATCTTGTATTATATCTTTATTGTTTTCGGCCATTTCTTTTGTTAAAAATATCTGCAAAAATATAAATTTTTTGCCAATTTTTTTAATTTTTTGATAAAAATGGACTATTGCAATATTTTTTTAGTGCACGTCGATTTCATTTGATTTTTTTAACAACGAATTAAACGAATAATACAAATTTGTCTAACAGATAGTTATATTAAACAAAAGACGCAAGTTTTAAGCGAATTAAACGAATATAAATATAGTGGAAGTTTATTTGTTAAATTCGTAAAATTTAAAATTAACTTGTTGATTTACAATCAGAAAACTGCGCTTTTTCGATTTCTTACGCCTTGAAGAATCTAATTTTTAGAACTCCCATTATAAAATTGGACGTTGAAAGTTAATCAAAAAAACAGTGTTGAGGTATTATATAAGGTGTTTCAACACTGTTTTTGAAATTTTTTTTTATTTTATAACCCTAAATTCTACGCGTCTGTTTTTTGCACGTCCTTCCGTTGTGTTGTTGTCGGCAACAGGTTTCTCGCTTCCAACGCCTACTGCAGATATTTTTGTTCCATCGCAACCTATTGATATTAAATAATTTTTTACGGCTTCTGCTCTGTTTTGTGATAATGTTTTGTTGTGTTCTGTCGAGCCAGTAATGTCGGTATGACCAGAAATTTCGAGAGTTGAACCTTGATTGTTTTTTAAAAACGATGCAAGACGTTTTAGTTCTGGATATGATTGTGGTTTTAGGTCGTATTTGTCGTTGTCGAAAAATATGTTTTGCAACACAATTGATTGACCACCAGCAATATCTTCATACGAAGCCATTACTATGTTGTGTTCTATGTTTTCGCCTTTAAGAAGTTTTTCTGTGTTTAGGTTTCCTGATGAGGGATAGTAACCTTTACAATCAACGTAATAACCATAGTTTTTACCACCAGGAAGAGAAATAAAGTAGTTTCCTGTGGCAGGTTCGGAACTTAGTTTGCCAAGTTGTTTGGATGTTTCTAAGTCTTCCCATACAATATTGGCTTGCAAAGGATTACCTTTTTGGTCGGTTACTTTTCCAAAAATATGCGCAACTATCGATGGTCTTAATTTTATGGGTAGTTCAGTGTTGCAAATTTTTGATTTATTGCCAGTAAATTGTGTAAAATAAGCGGTTTTGCCGTCTGGGGCAATTTTGTAGTCATAATCATCGTCGGCAGTATTTATGCTTTTACCAAGGTTTATTGGTTTACTCCATTGTGTCCATGATGTATCGCTAAGACGTTGGCATTTATATACATCCATACGTCCAAGTCCGGGGTGTCCTTCGCTTGCAAAGTATAGAGTTTTCATGTCTTGGGCGAGGTATGGGCTACGTTCTGCATACGGCGTGTTGATTATTGGACCAAGGTTTACAGGGTAACCCCATGTGCCATCTGGATTTTTTTCGCAAACGTATATATCGGAGTTGCCTGAAGTGGAGCCGCAAAATAGTTGCATGTGAGGATGATAATTGCCAATGTTGCCTTGCCTGTCGGAAGTAAAAATAATAGCGTTACCGTCGCTCGAAAAAACAGCATCAGCGTTCCACGATTTGCCAGAATTTAGTTGCTTAAATTCGTTTAATGGCGACCAACCAGTGTAACGTTTGTCGCTGCGATAAATTTTTGCGTCTTTAAAAATAAGAAGTGTGTTGCCGTCCGCCGAAACTGCAAGTGGTGCTTCGTTGCCCGATCCTGTATTGAAGTTGTTCATGGCAACTGTATTTTCCCATTTCCCGCCCAAAAAATCGGAATAATAAACATCTTCGTCGTATCCTGTTGAGTTTTGACAATAATACATACGTTTTCCATCGGCGGTTAATACTGGTGCATATTGCATTTCTGAACTATTGATAGCTTCTGGATATGGTGTTATTTTTAGAGGTTGATCGGCAGCTTTGAGTAGTGCTACTGTTTGGTCTATTAGGTCTTCTGAACCTATAAATTTTGGGCGGAATTTGTTGAACAATTCGGCGGCTTCGGCATATTTTTTTTCTGCAATTAGTGGCGATGCCATGCGTTGTAGTGCTGTGTAAGCTATGTATGATGGAGCAGCGCGAATAATAAAATCTTCGTAAAATAGTTCATTTGCTGGGTTGTAGGGTAGGTGCATTAATAATTGAGCTGCGCGTTGGGCAAGTTTTATTTTTATTGTGTCGTCGGCAGTGTAGTATGGATAGTCGGGGTAACGCTGACGAAATTTTTGTATTGTGTTTATGTCCAATTCTTCAAAATATTTGTCTTTTACTTTACGCCATTCTTCTTGGCTAAACTTTGCGGCTTCTTGGGCAAAAGGTGCGTTAGGATATTTTTCTGATAGTTTTTTTAATTCTTTAAAATCGTTGTTAATCTGAGCTTTACGCCATTGAGCATCGGCAACAAGTGTATCAGCACCGTCAAAGTTTTCTATAAACCAAGTGTATGCCTCTACCGAATTGGTATCTTTTACCCATGAATATTCTGCGGCGGCAGTGTTAATCATTTTTTTGTAAACATCGATTTTGGTAAATTGATAGTTTTTTTCGCAATATGTTTTGTTTTCTTGCGATTGGCGGTTGTATAAGTCGTTGGCCAACCTTAGTTTTCTAAATGCTTGGAGATTGTTTTTACGGCTATAATTGTCTGAACTTAGAATAAGTCCTATGCCGTAGTTGCATGCTGTTATTTCTTTGCCTTTGCTTAGGCTTTTAGCAAAAATGCCCCAAGCTTCTTCGTATTTTTGTTCGTTAATATTGTTAAAAGCGTTTTTGAGACTTTGAGAAAAGCACGGATTTTGCGAAAACGTTAATAAAAACGAAAAATATAAAAGTTTTTTTACCATAATTTAAAGCGTTAAAAATCAATGTGTAAAATTATGAAAAAAAATGTAATTTGCAAATAACTTGTTTTTTCTCGAAAAAATATTTGTAAAAAACGCCGATATTTGCCAATTTTAGCGAAAATTTAGCAATTTATAATTATGCAACTCAAAGCTGGATATTTTACCAACGGGATAGAATGCCTAAGCGAGAGCAAGGTCGTAAAGCAAAAGATAAGATTGTTGACCGAGAGTCTTTCGTATTTCGAGCTTGACGGAAACATTGAAATCAATAATGTTTCTACCGATCCCGCTGTAGCGTTGATGTACAATTTGGTGTCGCGCGGTACGCCTGCATACGCTTCACAATTTATTGAAGATCAGTTATCTACAATTATTGGAAAAACCTTAAAACGTATTTCCAGCGATGGAAGCATAACACGAGAAATTCAAAAGCAAGATGTTAAGGATTTAATATTCAGAGCATTACATATCATTGATCCACGCTTAGAAGTGGTTCGTCCTACGGGTGGCAACGACAAGCAGATTTTGATGTACGATTTTTTATTTAATTGTGTTTCGCAATACGAAGGTGGTTTTATCTTACAACTTGCCGAAACGGGAAAAAAGTTTGGAGATATTTTTAGGTTTTCCAAAAAATTTCGTCGTCGTATGGACGTTTGGCAAGCCGATGAGAAAAATGCTTTTCTTAACGAATATGCCGATTTGTGTTTTTCTGTACCTTATTCCGACAACACTGTTGATAGTGTTGTCTATCGTTTTGCGGTAATAAAAAACAATGATGATAGCACTGACTATATCAACGAAGAAAGAATTAAATCGATGTTTCAAACCATCAATGTAGATGGTAATGTGATAATAAAAACAGGTGATAGTTTTGAAGATAAACTTTCAGAAATAGACGGTTTTGTTCAAAATGGCTATTTCGATATATTACGCACCAATTATAATAGTCCGTTGTATGCTAACGAAGACGGCATTGAGGCTTTGCAAATTGCACTTCCTCCACCAGCCGTTGCACGAATCCAAAAAACGGTTTTAGAGGCTGTAAATTCTGGTGTACTTGATATAAATTCAAAAAAATGGAAAGTAGGTGTTATTGAGCGCGATGTGCCATGTGCTTTTATAGCTTTTGAAGATCTTAAACAGCATTTCAATAAGTTTTTCGCACTTGAAAATCAAGGTAGAAAATTTCCTAAGGTAGAACTTGATATTTTTTATACCGATGAGTTTGAAGAAACAGACCTCAACATGCTCTATCAAGGCTATAGAGAAAATGTTTCGGAGTTTGACAAAAGTGAGCCTTACGATTTGCTTATTGACATATCAATGTTGCGACGCGCAGGATTTGAAAGCGAGAGTATAGAAACCGCTGCAAATAAAGTGGCTATAATACGTTCGTCGAAATCTCCACGCACAAAAACTCGTTTGTTGTTCGACAATCGCATATTTTACGACATCAACATAAATAAAGAAGATCCCGAAGATTTTGATGAACAAGAGGATGCTTTAAAATTCTTTTTGAAAAACATATTTGCCAAAAACGATTTCAAACAAGGTCAAGCAGAAGCAGTTGCGCAGCTTCTCAATGGTAGAAATATGCTATTTGTAACACCTCCAGCGGGTGGAAAAAGTCTTGTGGCAATGTTTGCGGCACTTATGAAACCGGGTTATAGTTTCTTTTTACCGCCAACGCTTAGTGTTATGCGTATGCAGTTTGATACATTGCGTAGCCGTAACATTGACGTTGATTATTACATAAATCCAGCATTACAAAACACATTAGATAGAAATCTTGCCGTAGAGGACGTAACTCAAGGGCGCAGTTTGATAACTTTTATATCGCCACAGTTGCTTCACGACCCATATATTAGAAATGTTTTTAAACGTATTGATAATCAAAACATTCCTATATATTACATAATGATTGATGAGGCACAACGTATTAGCGGTCAAACGCCAGAATTTAGGCCATTTTATCAAGACATAAAGAGAATTATAGGTCAAAATTTCAACGACGAAAATATTATGTCCTTGCGTATCGGAGCGTTTACTTCAGCGTTGGAGCATAATATAAAAAGCGAAATTGCCGAAAAACTTGAAATTGATTCCACACTTGTTGTTTCGCCAGAAGCAAAGTTTTTGCCAGTGATAAAGGTACACGAAATAACTATGGAACGCCGTGGCAATACAGAAGATTTGCAAGCATTTTCTCGAAAACTAAAACAATCTGTTGCCGAAAGCATAATTCGTCAGTCGAAAAAAACAAAAAGTTTGATAATAAGCGAGTTACCACCGTTTGACGAAACCACGCCCGACAACGAACCAACCAAGGTTTGTGGGCTTGATACCGATTTTTATCATGGCGACATTGATGAAACAAATCGCGAAGTTACAAGTTCGCAGGCTGTAGGAAGTCAAAGAGCGGCTAAAAATTTCTGCAATGGTGGTAGCAGTGTGCTTTCGGGGGTAAAATCAGCGGGAACAGGTCTTTATATTCCTAATTTGGATCAAATTATATATTTTGAACCGCCTGTATCGTTAGAAGAATTTTATCGTATAAATGGTAGAGCAGCCAATTGTCAAAAACCAAATGTTGACGTGCTTTTGAATACCGCAGAAACCGAATACGAAAGTTACGAAATAGTGCAAGATGCTAATGGAAATCTTTCTAAAGCCGACAATATTTCTGTTATAAGTTTTGATTTAGCGGCTAATCTCGAACGGCTTGCAAAGATGCATCCCGGGGCAGAAAAAGAAAAAATTGTTATGGACGAAATCCTCAACGGAGTGTCGTTTCCTATAAAATCGCCGAAAGAAACTGTTGAGGAAGCTGTGTTTAACGAGTTTAACGTTAGGATAGAAGTGGAAACAGAGCCAATGGTAAATCCATATCAGATTTTTATTTACACCAATTCCAAAAGTAAAAGTTTGGGTTACATTAATTTTAAAACAAGCGAACTTGTAATGCCCGAATCAACTTTTGATGTTGAGATTGCCGAAAAAATTCAAACTTATATTTACGAACTTATAACCGACAACACCGATAATGCGCTTGAATACCTTTCGCAGATGGAAGACGAAACAGACTCGGAAGAAAACGATGGAATACAAACCGCTGTCGATGCTGTGCGCGAAGGTGAATGCGCAAAAATAAAAGTTCCTTTTTATAATAATGCTTTTTTTGAAGCATCAGAATTGATAAAAAACAATCTTCAAGTAGATGTTTCAGGACGCGATTTGTTGCGCTGTTACGACAAAACCGACAACTACGATGATTTTGAACGGGCAGTTTCGTCGGATTGTGGCGTGTTTCTCAAACGTTTGAACGATGGCGCAAAACCCGAAATGTTTGGTCTTTATAAAAAATTTCGTAATAAGCGCGACACTTTAAGAACTATTACTCGCCTTAAAGAAATTGAGCTTATCGACGACTATCTTGTAAATCCTGCCAAGGACGAAATAGATGTATCGCTAACAAAGCATAGTAAAGATTATTATCGTAGCAAATTGCTTTTGGTTTTGCAGCGCAATCTCACAAAGGAAAAAACTTTGCAATATATTTCGTCTATTGAGGATGGAAATTTTCTTGTGCTTGAAAAATATACCAATGTTTTAATAGATTTTTTCTATTCTACGGTTTATCCTTTATACGAAAAATCGGCACAAGATTCGGCTATGTTTTTTGAAAAAATACTTGAAAAGCAGAAGGATGGCACATTAACAAACGAAAGCATAAACTACAACTTACAAAATTATTTTAAGTCGAAATATAAATGTAAGTTTGTTTACAACATTCCAGAAAATCCCGACACCATTGACAAGATAATCGACATAATATCTCAAACGGGAAGCAATGTTAACGAGTTGAAACATCTTGAAGAGTCGGTAGATCAATCCAATCCCGAAAACCGTACACCAGCCAACAAAATAATTTGTGGTTATTGTAAATTGTTTACCGACGAAGATACCCAAGAAGCACATAATAATGCCTATTCGCTTATAAGTGAGGGACTAACAGATTATAGGTTTAAGACAGGCAAAGAACCATCGGAATTTATTGACGATACCGATAAAATAACAGAAAGGATAATTAAAGAAAATTTTGACCTAAAAGCAGAAATGGAGTCGTTATTGGCATTGCAGTTGCAACATAGTTGGCTCAAAAAATTTAACGCTGAGGTTTTGAAAATATAGTTTTTTTCTAAAAATTGTAGGTAAATTATTACAAAAGTTTTTAGAAAAGTTTTAAAATTTGAAATAAAAAACATAAAATATGAAAGACTTGATAACCAACGAGTTGGCTCAGTTACAAAAAGATTTAGAAAATTTGCAGTCGGCAGCCAAGCAAATTTCGCAAGCAGGCGAGGCATCGCAAAATGTGATAGACGAGGCGCAAAAAATACACGGTGAGTTTTCTGAAAATATTGGTAAACTTACTCAACTTTATGAGCAATATTTACAACAAGCCACCGAAAATAATAGTGCTAAGGCCGCAGAATTAATTACTCATTTTAAAGATACGGTAAACAGCCAGTCTGCAATGCTTGACAAATATGGCGAAGCCGTTGCAACAGCCAATGCTAACGCTAAATCGCTACTTGCCAACGCTGAAGCACAGCAGCAGGCTTCTATTAATCAGCTTGTTAAAGAGGCACAAGCAAAAATTGCTAATCAAGATTCTATTATAAAAAAATCGGCGGCAGAAAGCGCAGAAAAAATTGCTCAACTTAGCAAAAGCCAACAAGCGCAGGTTGCCAACACAGACAAGATATTAAATTCTTATCTCGAATTGGCACAGAGTACTGCAGAATTGAGATCGAAGATAGAACAGATAGATTTTCCAGAACGACTTAATAAAGTTACAGCGTTGATTTCCGCTTTAACCGACGAACAGCAACAAAACAACAAAACGCTTAAAAATCTTATAGAAATATCATCGGATAAAACCGTTGCAACAAAAGTTGATAATACAGAAGCGCAAGTAAAATCGTTGAAGACTATTGTTATAGTTTTGGTTGTACTTACGGCAATAGCCGTGGGTGTGGCTGTTTTTACTGCCTTGAAAGTCAATGCGTTGAATGTGTAAATAGGTTTAATTTAATGGCTCTTCCCGAAAAAATAAAAATTAGAATGGCTGGTGTTGACGACATTCCAGTCATAAGGCCGATTGCAGAAATAGCGTTTCCTTATACCTACAAAGATATTTTGCCCGAAGGACAAATTCCGTATATGATGGAAATGATGTATTCTGAACAAAGCCTTAAAAAACAGATTGTTGACGAAAAAAATGTTTTTTTTGTAGCTTCAACGCTTGATGGCGACATTGGATACGCAAGTGTTAGACCCGATGGTAAGGATGTTTTTCATCTTGAAAAACTTTATGTTTTGCCTGATTGTTGGCATTCAAGAATTGGAACGACACTTTTTAAACATGTGCTTGATTATGTACATCAAGAAAATGTATCGCCGTGCAAAGTACAACTCAACGTTAATAGAAACAATCCCGCTGTAGGTTTTTATCTCAAAATGGGTATGCGTATAGCACAATGTGGCGATTTTGATATTGGAAATGGCTATTTTATGAACGATTTTATTATGGAAATTGATGCTTAATTGGCATTGTTGGTTTATTTTTAGAAAAGAAAACCAATAAATTTTTTATAGAGTTGTCTGTTGAAATTTTTACAGCATTGTTGGCTGTATAATTTTTATTTTTGTATCAATGGACTTTGTTGGGATAAAACTAAAACAGCGCGAATACGATGTTATAGCATTGTTTATCATGCTTTTAAGTCTGGTGTGTTATTTGTTAATTTCGATTGTAAACCATCAGATGTTTCGTACTTATGCCATCGACCTTGGTATAGTTAATAATGCTGTTTATAGTTATTCGCATTTTAAACTAAATTATGGATGTGTTTTTCAACAAGAACATATTAATGTGTTGGCGAGGCATTTCGATTGGCAATTAATGTTTTTTGCTCCATTAAGTTATCTGTTAGGGTCTTATACTATGCTTGTGGTGCAAGCGTTGGCAGCGGCATTTGGTGGAATTGGCGTTTACAAATTTGTTGGCTGTTGTACAAAATCTCCTGTAATACAACTATTATCGTTGGTTTTCTTTTATTGTTATTTTGCTGTTTGGCATGCATTGTCGATGGATTACCATTCGTCGGTGGTGTCGGCTATGGTGCTTCCGTGGTTTCTTTATGCTTTTAAAATCCGAAAATATAAATTGTCATCATTTTTGATGCTCTTTATAATTTCAGGGGGCGAAGCCATGGCAATGTGGGCTTTTTTTATAAGCATTGCATTAATTTTTGATTATCGGTCTGACAATAAATCTGTTAGATTGCTTATTGGATATGCAATATTTTCTCTTTTTTATTATTTTATTGTAACGCTTTGTATAATGCCATGGCTTGGTGGCGAACATGCTTTTTCCGATTGGCAATATTCAAAGTGGGGCAATAGTATGTTACAAGTGGTAGCAAGTGCTTTTGCGCACCCGATTGAGGCATTGCGACAACTATTTGTCAACACTGTTGGAGTACCAAGGGGCGAATATGTAAAGGTTGAGTTTTGGCTTACGCTGATGCTTTCGGGTGCAATAATATTATTGGTAAAGCCAAACTATTTTATAATGATGATTCCGTTGGTGGCAGCCAAGATGTTTACCGAAAGTCCCGGTTGTTGGAGCATTGCCTATCATTACAACATTGGATTTGCTCCTATTGTTGCCGCAGGTGCGTTTTGTGTTGTTGGTAAGATAAAAAACAGTGCGATAGCAAAAATTTTTGCTTGTGGTGCGGCAATGGCGAGTATTGTTTCTACCTTTTACACAATCAATAATCCTCAATTTTATTTAGCGCAAAATAGAGTTCGGTTTTATACCGACGATCATTATTTTCGTCCTGATATAAATGTGGATATTGGTCATCACATGATAGAAAATGTTGATGACACATCGGCAGTTTGCGTAACAAGTTGTATGCTTCCTCATTTGGCTATGCGCGAAAAAGTTTATAGTTTTCCTAACATTGCCGATGCTCGTTATGTTATTACAAAAGTTCATCCATTGCCACCAGTTGAGGGTTCGCCTGCTGACGTAGATAGCCTTAAAAAAAGCAAAGATTGGAAAATTTTAATGCATGGTGGAGATTTAATTATGTTTGAAAGACGTTAGCAAAGACCTTACCTCTCAGTTATCTCTCATTAGAGGCGATGTGGTGTTTGTATGCGGAAAATAAAATCGGATTTTTTTTGTAAAAATTATCTGCCAATGGTGGAATGGATACTATGAAAAAATGTAATATTACATTTGTTAAAAGATTTGATTTTTGGTATAAATGTTTTAATTTTGTCGGTTGAATTTTTTAACAAAGGAGGTTGATATGCCGTTGAACATACCGGATAAGTTGCCAGCAATTGAGTTGCTAAAACGCGAAAACATTTTTGTATTTGACCATAGTAAGGCCAATTCGCAGGATATTAGGCCGTTGCGTATTGCAATTCTCAACCTTATGCCTATAAAAATAACCACCGAAACCGATTTGATTAGGCTACTTTCCAACTCGCCACTCCAAATCGAAATAGATTTTATTAAGATGAGGAGTCATACTTCTAAAAATACGCCTATCGAACACATGATGCAATTTTATGTTGATTTTGATGAGGTAAAAAAACGTAAGTATGATGGACTTATTATGACGGGAGCGCCTGTTGAACATCTTGAATTTGAAGATGTAAACTATTGGAGCGAACTAACCGAAATGCTCGATTGGGCGCGTACCAATGTTACTGCCAAAATGTTTATTTGTTGGTCGGCTTACGCTGCTCTTTATTATTATTACGGTGTGCCAAAGCACAATCTGACACAAAAAATGTTTGGTGTGTTTGAACATAAGGTTCTCGACCCGTACAATCCAATTTTTAGAGGATTTGACGATGTGTTTTATGTTCCGCATAGCCGACACACCGAGATATGGGCGGACGATGTCTCCAAGGTTTTGTCGTTGAAAACGTTAGCGGTAAGTCCCGACGCGGGGATATACATGCTTATGGCACGAGACGGAAGAGAACTTTATCTCACTGGACATGCCGAATATAATTCTGGAACGCTCGACAACGAATATCGTCGAGATTTAGCAAAAAACTTGCCTATAAACATACCAAAAAATTATTATCTAGACAACAATCCAAACAATACGCCTGTTGTGCGGTGGCGTAGCACGGCTAACCTTATGTTTTCTAATTGGCTCAACTATTTTGTTTATCAAGCCACACCTTATAATATTAACGATATTGAATAACAACAAAACTGTCTAAAAAGTTGTATTGGAGTATAATTGGTATGTATGCAATACAACTTTTTTGGCTGCAATATCGGGTGTATCACTGATTATTGGTGTCTGAAAAAAAACTCATTAGCATGATTTTATGCTGTTGTATTGCGTACATGGGTTTATATGTAATAACACGTTTTGTATTAAACCTATGTGTCCGCTGGCAATATTGCCCTTTCAAATGATTTTGACATTTTATCAATGAACTTAGTTTTATCGAAATTTTTGTTTTTAATCGTGCTATTTTAAATAAATGTTAATATACCCCAAAAAATCTTTTTTTATGAAACAAAGGCATTTTGTTTGCGTAAAAGAAAGTAAAAAACAAGAAAATGAAAAATAATAATTTAATAATTATTATGAAAAAGTTATTTATCTTTTATATTATTCTCGCTGGGGGGGGGTAATGTAGTTAAAAATTTACATAAACAAACATGTAATTGACTTAACCTATTTTTTTTTTAAGCACTTAAAAAATCTCTTATCGCATTTACTAAAATAAAACGTAGGTAAGTGTTGTTAATAAAAAACAAAATAAGATATAAAAAATAATAAATATTCGTATTAAAAACTATGAAAAACTTTAAATACATATTTGTTGTAGTTGTTTTTCTGCTCTCGTTATCAAAATCATGGGCGCAAGTAACGTATCCTATTGCAATAGATTCGACTAATTTTCCTGATGAGACATTTAGGAATTATGTATCTTCTAATTGGGACAAAAATAATAATGGTAACTTGGAGGATGACGAAGCCGCAGATGTAATTAAAATATCAATGGAAAGTAACACTTCGGTTGGTGAGGTTAATGCTATATTTTTCCCAAACTTAAAAGAATTATCTTTGAACAAATGTACTGCTCTTAAAAAGGTTGATTTAACGGGCTGTTCAAATTTGGAAACTGTAAATCTTCAAAAAGATACATCATTAACATCATTAACAATGCCCGAAACACACATGCTTAAGAGTTTCAATATTTCTGAATGCCATGCACTCACCGGTTTATCTATGGGAGAATCTAATAGTACAACTGCATTGAATATTGACATAAGTGGTTTGAGAGCATTAGAAACCTTTTATGGTAAATATTTGCATAATTTATCAGAGTTAAAAGGACAATGGAGTAGTGATACTGACAATAACATAAGAAGTCTTAAAACACTCGATTTAAGTGGTTGTACTAATATAAAAAAGATTGATTTATATAGGTGTAAAAAACTTAAAACGATTATTTTGCCTAACGAACATTTTTTAGAAACATTTTCAGCAAGAGAGTGTTGTTTATTGACTTCATTAAATATGGGTGAATCTAAAAGTACAAATCCTTTAATAGTTAAAATTGATGGTTGTCAATGTCTAAAATCCTTTGACGGAAGCAAATTATATAATCTAAAAGAATTTATTTGTTCTGACGTTGGAGCATCACGTTATTGGTATCAAAAATGTGAAAATCTAAATTATGTAAACTTGTCAGGCTGTACTAACCTTGAAAAAGTTTATATCAACCAATCGCCCCTTGCTAACGGAATAACAATGCCATCAGAACATAAATTAAAAACATTTAAAGCATACCAATGTCAACAATTAACATCATTGGTAATGGGCAATAGCAAATCAACTGAAGATTTGGATGTTCGTATTAGAGGATGTCAGAGTCTTGTATCCTTTGATGGAAGCGGATTGGGTAATTTAAAAATATTGGAATGTTCGCAAGAAAATCCTGAACCGGGATTAGGTACTACCAATTTTTTCCAAAAATGCGAATCCCTCAATGAAGTTAATATTTCTAATAGTACTAATATTGAAGAAATATGGTTAAGCGGTTCTCCTTTAAGCGGCGGCATTGCTTTGCCTTCTGATTTAGCATCGCTTAAAAAGGTTTATGCCAATAGGTGTTCAGAGTTAAACTCTCTTGATCTTAGCACTGCTGTTAATATAGAAACTGTTACGGTAAATGAAGATAAAGAACTTACAAAATTGTTGTTGCCAGAAGAATGTGATTATTTGAATAAATTTCATGCAGCAAGTTGTCTTTACTCTATTTTAGAGATGCCATCATCAACTCCTTCGCTAACCAATGTAAAAGTTTCAGGCAATCTGTTGACAGCATTTAAACTTGACTCAACCGCAACTCTTTCTACTGCTGATCTTGACCAAGAATTATATGTAACATTAGATTACGTAAATGGTTGTTTTGCAATTCCTGTGTCAGCTAATTTTGATTACAGCAAATTAATAAATCCAAAGTTTGATGGTTTAGATAATAGCGAAAATACTTCGTTTATTAATGGAGATACAAAATACATCGGTATTTCCAAGGGTATAGCCATAGAAGAAACCACAATGTTTAATAAAGCATTTGAATACGATTACATAACAGATGTTGAAGGCACAGGACAATATATGCATGTAAAAATACATTGCGTACCTGTAACTTATTGGACTGGTGGAAAAAACGATTATTGGGAAGAAGATAAAAACTGGACAAAAGGAAAACCAGACAATACTAAAGCTGCCTTTGTTGGTGCAATAGAATCAGATAATAAATATCCTGTAATAAGAAGTTTTTCTGGAACCACACAAACTTATTATGCCAAATCGCTCCATTTGTCAAACAATAGCAAAGTTGTTATTGAGCCAGGATATGCACTTGTTGTAAATTCTTCAGAACAAGGACAAGGTGTAATAGTAACCGAACCCGGTAGCTACATAGAACTTTTGGCTGATACCGATGTTGCTGACGAAAAAAATGCAAACCGCACCGTTGGCGCACAACTATATGGCAAATATTATTCCACCTCCGAAAAAGAAATCACTGGCGAATGTAATGTAAAGGTGCAAAGATATTTCCGTTACAAAAAATGGGATAGGTTTGCAGTGCCAGTTTACAACTGCAACAGCACTGCTCTACAAGGTAATTATAGTTATAATCCATATCTTTATACTTATAACGAAAGTTATTGCTTTAACGAAAAATATTCTGCAATTTTTAGCGTAGATAATAATTTTGCCGATTCTGTGTCGAAATATTTAGGCGTTGCATGGGAAAAAGTACCCGGAAGTTTGTATGCAAAACGCCATGTTTATCAACCCGGCGTTGGCTACAATTTCTATTGCTTTGAACAAAACAAATCTCTTTTCTTTACAGGAACAACCAAAAATGCTCCATTAACCATAAAATTGTCTTACACCAAAAATGATGATGGAGTGGCAGAGGTAGATGCAAATCACAAAGCAGCCAACGGTCTTGACGGTTGGAATTATGTTGGCAATCCATATACCGTGGCAATAGATTGGAAAAATGTTTCTAAAATTGGCATTAACGGCTCGGCTTATATCTTCGACAATGACGATAACAAATATTATGTTTGCAATTCCGACGGAACAACCAACACTTTAAAGAGTGGAGTAACTGGTGATGTTACCAATAACCACAATCCGCAATACATATTGCCAACACAAGGCTTTTTTGTAAGGGCTAATTCATCGGACGCATTAATAACGTTACAATACGAAAATGTAGTTGTTGACAAAAATTCAATTTTAAAATCAACAACAGTTGATTTCAACAAAATAAAACTTTTGATTAGCAACGGCGAAGATTTTGACATAACCACCATCTATTTCCGGGACGGTGCAACACAAAATTTCGACAATGCCTACGATGCCTATAAAATGTACAACGGTAGTTTGGATTTATATTCTGTAACCCCGCAAGGCAACTATTGTATCAATGCGTTGGATTCTCAAACCGATTCTACCGTTATAAACATTGGTTTTATAGCCACACAATCAGGAAGTTATACCCTAAGTGCAGGAGAATTAACATTAAACCAAGGCAACGTTTATTTAGTAGATTCGCTTTTGGGCAATGTGGTTGATATTACAAACGATAGTTACGAATTTGAAACAGCAAGTGGCTCTATTAACAATCGTTTTTATCTTGTATTCAAAAACATGAACCCTGCTCCCGAACGTGAGCAAGTGGAAGTTGAAGAAATACAAACCGAAGAAAACACTATTGAACAAGAAGTTGTTGAACTCGACAACCAAGTAGAATATGTTCCGTCGTCGTTATTGACAGAAATAGAAAACCAACCTGTGGAAACAAAGGATGTAAAACCAGTATCCACCGTTGACATAAAACTATGGCCAAATCCTGCTACCGAAAAACTCAACATTTCAGTACCAGAAGGTTGCAATAGTTTTAGAATTTACAATCAAATGGGAAAACTATCATTATCGGGCGTGTTGGACTCACAAACTCAAATAGATATTTCTTCGCTTAATAGCGGACTTTATATAATCCGTATTGCTAACAAATCTGTTAAGTTTATAAAACAATAACAAAAAAATGAAAACTAAAAAAATATTATTGGCGATTGTCTTATGTTTATTTACATGTGGAATGGTATGGGCAGATAATTCCGTCGGAGATCCAACTGTTCCTGATGAAAATGCTGTAACATCCATACCGCTTGATGGAGGTGTTTCGCTACTGATTGCTGCTGGTGTTGCATACGGAGCAAAAAAATATCGCGAACACAAAAAACAAACCGACAACATATAAAAATCTTTGTGATTTGATTTTTATATTAACTACTAAAAACACTAAAAACACGAAAAAAATTAATTTTTCGTGTTTTTAGTGTTTTTACACGTCAAATTCATTTGAACGGTCGGACACGTATGTACCAATCACCGATATGCGGGCGGACACGTATGTACCAATCACCGATATGCGGGCGGACACGTATGTACCAATCAC